>JAUQPQ010000114.1 GCA_030550295.1 Chloroflexota bacterium | reverse complement strand
CAGTCACCGTTTGATAGGCCCATTTAGTAGAAGGAGAATCGCTAGTGAGCCGAAGGCTAAAATTGCCCTTTACCGCCAGACCGGTAGCCCGTTGCATCGCTCCCCCGTATTTGCGCCAACCATAAGGAGTGCCATCGCCCCGACCTATCTCAAAGCTTCCGTTGGCCAACTGGGCGAAGACTTCGGGCTCTTCTACAGGTGAATAGGGCGTGCTGGGAGGTGGCATATCTCCAGGGGGCGCATCTATAGGGGGAAGGGACACCCTTGGCAGCTCCCCCGGCAACGACGGAGGAGTAGAACTTTCTCCCCCGGGCCGACTCTTAGAAGTTGGTTGGGGCGTCAAAGTGGGCGTAGGCTGAGCCGTAGAGGTGGGGCCAGGAGTAAGTGAGGGCGGTGACGTGCTGGAACAGGAGCCATCAGGCCCTTGTGCCTCCACCAGCTCTAAAGAAGAAGGTGAAAGGCCCTCGGCAGTCTCGACTCCATAACGGGCCGACCTGGCCCCGCAAGGAGCCACCCCAGGGGGATCTGACCGCCAGCATCCATCGCCCTCTTCTTGGCCCCGGGCATTCTGTTGCGCCAACTTCTCTCCAAACCCGCTCTCTAGGGAGAAGAAGGCCAATTCGAACGTTGCAGAGCTGACCGGGGAGTTGAAGCATGCCCTTATTATGTACTTGGCCCCCTCCCTGACAGGCGCTGTATTGCCTTGGCCCGCTACCGAGAGCGTCCAAACAAGGCCCACAAGTCCTACCAGCAACGACGCTACAAAAAGCCCCTTCACCACCTTCATTGAAGGAGCCCTTTCCTGGGGCTGACACTTTATTGTAACACAAAAAGTCAGCCCAGCAGGCTAAAAGGAGGGGATGAAGGTGCTCACCCGCGCTTCCGTTCTTCCATTTCAAAGAACCAGCGCCAAAGGACGATGGTATGGTCGTGAGGCCTAACTTTAGGAGAGGGCGCCATGGCCCTGCCTCGCGTGGTGGGCAGAGGTGCTCGGGGGCCCATGAGGGCCCGCAGGGCCCACCGGGCCATAGCATCGGCTGCCTTTCTTGCTGCCCAGTGGCCCAGTATGCCCAAGAGCACATAGGCCATCCCCCTTGCAAGCACAGGGGCCATGGCCTGTCTCATAGGGGTAATGCTGGAGGAGGGGTGTACTGCTGGAAGGGGGCGCGCTTTCAGTGGCACCCCACACCGGTAGCAATAATTGTCCTCAGGAGTGCAGATGGCCTCACAACGAGGGCACATCATCCCTTACACCCCACCTTCTTGCGCTTCGCTCTTCAGCACACGTTCTATCTCTTCTGTGAGGTCTAGGCCATGAATTGGGGAGCCAGACTCATCTACTACCTGGCCCTCCCTAATGGCCACCCGGCCTAGGGCCAAGGCCCTAAGGGTCTCCACCACCAGTGGCAGCTCCCTGGCCACTCCATGGCGTCTTATCTCCTGGAAGAGGGGATTAGCCTCCCCCTCAGAAGCGCGGATGGCGGGCACCGTTTTCCCTTCCATCTGGCGCCAGAGGGGGTCAAAGGATGGGCCACGCAACGAATACACGCAGTAGGCTACGGGAGGGCCACGGTCTACCTCTGGAGTAGCTAAGTGGATCATAACCCCTGAACGTTCGGCCTTTACAGCTATTAGCTGCCATATTACCTCCTGCCACACGCCCACGGGCCCCCCAGGAGGGGACGGGTGCAGGTTCAAAAGGGGATAGGCCTGGCACATTACATCGCTAACTATAAGCATGTAGCCAGCCAACATACCTACATCGAAACTATACGGGGATAACAGACGCATCACTTCGCGGTCGTAGTCCCGCCGCCAGGGGGGCAGAGGGTCCCCCTGGCGCACTGGGGGCAGGCCCCTTTCCCTGCGGAAGCGTGTGTAGGAGTAGCATACTAGAGGAACCCCATAAGAGCCTACAAGCTCTAAAAAGCGGTCGGTGTTGGGGTCTTCACCAGGCTCGCGGTTACAAAAGACCACTTCTATACGTGCCGGAAGGTAGCCCCTTTGGATGGCACCGTACACAGCCCCCAAAAGCTTAGGGGACGTCTGGCCTCGGGCGGTAGAGAACCATCCTATACGCAGCATGGCTTACATCTTGTTCGGCCTGCGCCCCAAGGCACGGGCCACCACTGCCCAACGGCTAAAGAGGTGGACTAGAGGGCTGGCAGCCCTTTCTATGGTGCGCGCCTGCCCCAACGCCTCTAAGAATGACTCGGGGCCATCGAAGGTAGGGAGCTCGGTATAGGAGCGCCCCACCTCAGAGGGGGAGTGAGCGTCACTGACTGCCACCCCAGGTATGCCATGGCGGGATGCGAACTCGCGGGCCCGCTGGTTGTCTTTAAGGAAAATGGTGCGGGCGTTAAATACCTCTACCAAGTCCACCTGGTCGAGGATCCGCCTCAGCCCCTGTAGGCCTATCCCGTGACGAAAGCGGTCGAAGGGGTGGGGGACCAAGACGAGCCCACCCTGCCCTTTTATACGCTTGACTGTCTCTTCTAACGAGAGGCCTGGAGGCACCTCCTCCTCCAGGAAGAGGCCAATGAGCTCTCCATCCCGGGTCCTTATCTCCTCGCCCACTACAACCTTGAAAGGGCATAGCCGTTGCATAAGCCGGGCACCAGCGATGGTGTTATGGTCGGTCACTGCTACACAGTCTATCCCCTTCTCCAGGCAGGCCGTCACCAGCTTGCCAAAGGAGGAGAGGCTATCAGGAGAATAGTGGGTATGGAGATGCAGGTCTGCCCGTAATAGGCGGCTGCTAGTCACTCCTCCCCCTCTTCAGAGACGTAGGGGAATTGTTCGTCGACGTAGACCGATAGCTCGTCACGTAGACGGTTTATGCGCAGCTGGGCGGCATCGAGGATCTCATGGCAAAGGCGTGCCAGACGCATACCTTCCTCATACAACGCCAAGGCCTCCTCCAGGCCTAAACCTCCGGCCTCGAGGCGAGCTGCTATCTCCTCCAAACGCCGGTACATATCCTCGAAGGAGGGCTTCTCAGAAGCCATATTGTCTCAAGACCTGGGCCGGGAAAAGGCCATCGGCCAGCTGGACTTCGATTTGGGCCCCTGGTTCCACTTGGGAGACAGACGTTACTACTGGCCCCCTCCTCAGGTACACCAGGGCATATCCCCGTCTCAAC
>JAUQPQ010000032.1 GCA_030550295.1 Chloroflexota bacterium | reverse complement strand
CCCCTCCCTCTTGGCCACGATGACCCCCCGACCTTGCTGGTCAGAAGGGATAAGGGCAGCAGTGGTGATATCTTCGTAGGCCCTGTCCTCCATAAGGGCCTGCTCAGCCAAGCGCCGCAGTTGAGCCGGATGCAGCCCCAGCTCCATCATCCCTCCCTAAAGACGATGTGCCTTTGCCACTCGGGACGAGGGTAGGGGAAGTCGCGACGGCGATGGCATCCCCGCGTCTCCTCCCGCATGAGGGCGGCCTCGGTGGTGAGGCGGGCGCACAGGAGAAGGTTCGCCAACTCGTGAGAGGGGCGGTCGTCAGGCGACAGGAGGGACTCTTGCCAGGAAGCGATGATTTCGGCTGCCTCGGCCAAGGAAGGCCCCTCCCTTTCCAGACCGACCTTCTCCCACATGAGGCGTTGTAGAGACTCAAGGGATAAGGACGGCACAGGCACGGGACGCCGCCGGGGAAGGGTGACGGCATGGGGGGTAAGTACAGCACTCCCCCCTGAAGCCTCCAAAGTCCTTGTTACCACCCTCTTGGCGAACACGACCGTCTCCAGGAGGGAGTTGGAGGCCAAACGGTTGGCTCCATGGACGCCTGTGCAGGCACACTCTCCACAGGCATATACGCCACGGATAGTCGTCTCCCCCCATAGGTTGGTGCGGATGCCACCGATGGTGTAATGGGCAGCGGGGGCCACAGGAACGGGCTCACAGGCGGGGTCTATTCCCCAGCGCCGACAGGTAGCATACACCTGGGGGAAACGGGCCATAATCCGCTCACGGGAGAGGCCTCGCATGTCCAGAAAGACGTGGGGCGCACCTGTAAGGGCCATCTCCTGCACAATAGCAGCAGCCACCACATCGCGCGGGGCCAGCTCCCCCAAAGGATGGTACCGGGGCATGAACCTCTCCCCACAGACGTTGAGGAGGATCGCCCCTTCGCCGCGCACCGCCTCGGTGATAAGTAGGGGGGGAGCCCCTGGCACCCGCAAGGCAGTGGGGTGAAACTGGATGAACTCCATGTCCATCACTTCGGCCCCGGCCCTGTAGGCCAAGGCGATCCCATCCCCTGTGGCCACGGGCGAATTGGTGGTGAGCTGGAACATCTGCCCTGCCCCACCCGTGGCCAACACTAGGAACCGACAAGATAGGGAGGCGCGCTCCCCTCTGGTGCAAAAAAGGACCTCCAGGCCTAAAGCTTGCCCGTCTTCTACTAGTATTTGGGTAGCCAGGCAATCCTCCCAGAGGGGGATGCCGCATCGTTTCAGGGCATCAGCCAGAGCCGTCTCCAGGTGGGCACCGGTAGCGTCGCCTCCGGCGTGGAGGATGCGGGGAAGGGAGTGCCCCCCCTCCCTGGCCAGGGCCACCTCCCCCTCCAACGTGTCGAACTGTACACCCAGGCGGACCAGGTCAGCTATGCGCTCGGCCGCTTCCTGCGCCAAAACGGCAGCCGCCTCAGGATCGGAGAGGCCGGCCCCCGCCTCCACCGTGTCGCGCATATGAAGCTCGGGCGAATCCCCAGGCCCTACAGGAGCAGCGATCCCCCCTTGGGCCCAACGGGTGTTGCACTCATCTATGGTGCCCTTGGTCACCACCAGCACCGAGCCGTGTTCGGCGGCCAACAGGGCAGCATATAGGCCAGCGATCCCCGACCCTACCACCACATAGTCATATTGGCTTCCCACAACGGTCACCCGGTGCCCGCTTAAGAGGACAAATAGCCTTGCCCCAAAAGACGGAGGAACTGCCACTGTTCGGGCGTCTCTGGCGAGGATCCAGCCTTTCTCACCCGATCTGTGGCCTCTTCTAAGGGGACGCCGAGGGCCATCAGTATGCTTATAGCCACTAAACCCGTCCTCCCTAGCCCTCCGGCGCAGTGTAAAAGCAGCCTCTGGCCCCGGCGTATCCTCTCTGCCAGTCCTTGCACAGCCTCACGGTATGCTTGCAAGTTTGTAGGAACCCCACCGTTATCGATGGGCAGAAACTCTACTGGCCAAGGCAATCCCCCTTCCCTTAAAGCCTGGGCATATTGGGGCGATTTCTCTTCCACCTCGTCCCGGGGTGAGAGGGAAATGACGGCAGTAACGCCCAAGGCCTTAGCTTTCTCTATGTCCTGCTGTAACGGACGCTGTCGCCCCAGCATAGAGGTGAGAAAGAGGGCCCCCACCACATGCTCTGGCAAATTCACCTCCCTGATGGCGTCCCACCGCATGGGCTTCCCCCTCAAGCTGCTAGGGAGATGATGCTTGCCGCCATCACGTCTACCAACCCTTTATCGGTCACCCTTAGATCGGGTATGACAGGAAGAGCCAGGAAAGAAAGGACGGCAAAGGGGGCAGGGACGGTAGCCCCTAGCTCCCTCGCCGCCCCTTCCACCTCATCTAGGGCCTTGGCTACCTCCTCCAGGGGCCTGGGCGACATAAGCCCAGCGATGGGCAGGGGCAGGGAGGCCAAGACCTGCCCATCGCATACAGCGGTAAGGCCACCTTGCATGCGCCAAATCTCGTGGCAGGCCGTAAGCATATCTTCCTCGTTGGCCCCTACGATGACGAGGTTGTGGGAGTCGTGGGCAAAGGACGAGGCGATGGCCCCCCTCTTTAGGCCAAACCCTTTCACCAGGCCAAGGCCTACGTTCCCTGTCCCTTTGTGCCTCTCTACCACCGCCAGCTTGAGGATGTCCTGGGAGGGGTCGGCTAGGACATAATCGCCCTGGCGAGGGGGGGATGCCTCTATCCTTCGGGTGATGATCTGACGGGGCACGATTTCAATGACAGGAAGGGGGCCAGGACGGGCCCGCAGGCGGAAGGAGTCGACGCTAAGCTCAACAGGCCTAACGGTGCGCATGAGCCACCGAGGTGTGCGCCTTATCCCCTGGAAGAGGGGGCGCCCTTCTTGGGCCACTAGCCTTCCCCGATAGTACACCTGACGCGCGCGCAAGTCATATAGGTCGTCAGCGACGATAAGGTTGGCCACATAGCCTGGGGCCACCGCCCCATGCTGGCGCAGCCCGAAGTGAGTGGCAGGGATGATGGTGGCCATCTGGATGGCCCTTATGGGGCGGAGCCCCAAGCGCACAGCTTTCCGCACTACGGCGTCCATATCGCCCTCGTAGAGGAGGTCCCGGCAGGAGCGGTCATCTACCACCAGCATGCAGCGGGGGTAAGTATCGTCAGATACCAAGGGCAGGAGCTCCTCCAGGTTCTTTTCAGTAGTCCCTTCACGGATCATCAGGTACATGCCGCGGCGCAACTTCTCTTGCCCCTCCTCCCACTGGGTAGTTTCGTGGTCCGAGCGGGGCCCTGCGCACAAGTAGGCGTTGAGGTCCTTTCCCCTCACCTTGGGGGCATGTCCATCTAGGACGTGACCCCAGGCTGCCTTCACCTTGTCCAAGCAGGCATGGTGCCCTTGGATGACCCCTGGGAAGTTCATAAGTTCCCCTAGGCCAATGGCCTCAGGCCAGCGGAGGGCCGTCCGTATCTCCCGAGGGCCCAACGTTGCCCCTGAAGTCTCTAGGTGGAAGGTGGCAGGAACGCACGAGGGCACCATTAGGAAGACGTCCAGAGGCAAAGAGCGAGCATCGCGCAGGTAACGCCGCAGGCCCCTGAGTCCGGCCACGTTGGCCAGCTCGTGGAGATCGGTCACCACGGAAGTGGTTCCCCGAGGCACTACTGCCCGGGCATACTGGTCAACGTACAGATAGGAACTCTCCAAATGGACATGACCGTCGATGAGTCCTGGCAGTAGATAAGCCCCCTGAAGATCCACCGCCTCCTGCGCCCGGTAGCCAGGGCCGATGGCAGCTACGTATCCGTCCTTTATGAGGACGTCCCCCTCCTCCACCTCGGAGGTGAAGACGTTGACTATGCGGGCCCTTTTGAAAAGTAGGTCGCCAGGGATATCGCCCCTAGCTGCCGCTATAACGCCCTCCATGTGCTCCAGGTAGGCCCCAGCCATTTCAGACCCCCCTTACCGTCCAGACATCGGGCAGATGCCGAAACTGCTCCTTACAGTCTAGCCCATATCCTACTACAAAGCGATCAGGTATCTCGAAGCCTAAGTAGTGGGCCTCCACCTGCAATTGGCCCGCCTTGCGCTTGCGCAGAAGGGCGCACACTTTGATGCTGGCCGGGCCCAGCTCCCACAGCCGCTCTAGCACTTGGGCCAAGGTAATGCCCGTGTCGATGATATCTTCTACAACGATGATATGGCGCCCCTGGAGGGAGAGGCGGGGAGAGCAATAAAGCTCCACCTCTCCAGCAGACGATGTCCTGGGGCCGTAGCTTGCTGCGCCTACAAAGTCTATCTCCACGGCGATGGGCAACTCTCGCACCAAGTCGGCCAAGAATACGAAGCTTCCTTTGAGGGTGCCTACCAGCACCGGATGCAGGTCACGATAGTCCTGAGCAATCTGGTGGGCTAGCTCGCGCACGCGGCGGCGAATGCGCAGTCGCCCAATGAGGCGGCGGTGAAGCTGGGGTGAAGACATCCCCAAAAGCTATTTTAGCGCTAAAGACCTTAAGCTACTTGCAACATGCGCTCTAGGGCCACCCTCGCCCAGTGAGCTGTCTCCTCGTCCACCTTTACTTGGTTGACGATCCGCCCCTCCACCAGCTCCTCCAATACCCAGCACAGGTAGGCAGGATGGATCCGGTACATGGTAGAACACGGACAAACTACCGGGTCCAAACAGAAGACCAGCTTATCAGGGTTCTCCCGGGCCAACCGAGATACCAAGTTTATCTCGGTGCCTACGGCCCATTTGGTCCCTGGTGGTGCCTCGGCGATGGTGCGGGCGATGAACTCGGTGGAGCCATCCATATCGGCGGCCTGCACCACCTCCATGCGGCACTCGGGATGGACAATGACTTTCACATCAGGATAGCGCCGCCGCGCCTCCAGCACCTGCCCTAGGGTGAACCTCTGGTGGACAGAACAGTGCCCCTTCCATAGGATCACCTTTGCCCGACGCAGCTTCTCTACGTCGTTGCCCCCAAGGCTGCTATAGGGGAGGGTGTAATCCCATACAGCCATCTCATCTAAAGAGATGCCCAGCTTAAGGGCCGTATTCCGCCCCAGATGCTGGTCCGGGAAGAAAAGGACCTTGTCTGCCCGCTCAAAAGCCCACAAGAACACCTTCTGGGCATTGGAAGAGGTGCAGACGATGCCTCCGCGCTGGCCACAGAAGGCCTTGAGGCTTGCCGCCGAGTTCATGTATGTGACCGGCATGAGGGGACCTACGCCCGCCTCCTCCAGCTCCTCCCAGCAGGCGTAGACGTCTTCGGGGTCGGCCATGTCAGCCATGGAGCAGCCGGCAGACATGTTAGGGAGGATCACCTTCTGGTGAGGCTGGGAGAGGATATCGGCCGCCTCAGCCATGAAGTGGACGCCACAGAAGACGATGAACTCCGCTTCTGCCCTTTGGGCAGCCCACTGGGCCAGCTTAAAGGAGTCCCCCCGCACATCGGCAAACTGGATGATGTCCTCCCGCTGATAGTGGTGGCCCAGCACCACGCACCTCCGGCCAAGGGCCCGTCGGGCGGCCGTAATGCGCTCCTTGAGCTGCTGCGCATCTAGGTGCCAGTACTCCTCCGGTATATCCTTCTGCCAAAAGGCGAAGGCCCGCTCCTGGGCCAAGGGCCGCGTCTCCAAAGGACGATCGGCCGGACACTCCATCGCCTCATTGAGCAGGTCCTCTTCACTTACCAGCAGAACCGGTTGAGCCTTCATCCTTCCCATCCCTGACTTAGTGTCATTTTGACACTATCCTGTGGAGGCAAGGGTAACACAGGGGTGGTATGGTGTCAAGGGGTGGAGGGCCCTTAGTATGGGCAGGGGTGATGTTATGGGTGATGAGCCAGTGATCGCCTTGGACGCCATGGGGGGGGATTATGCGCCCCGGGAGCCGGTGGCTGGGGCCGTAGTGGCGTGCCGCCGCTGGGGGATGAGGGTGGCCCTAGTGGGTCGCCCCCAAGAGATAGAGGAGGAGCTAAAACGCCAGCGCCCTCTACCGCCAGGGCTTGAGGTGGTGCCTGCCAGCGAGGTGATCGCCATGGACGAGGACCCGGCGCGGGCCGCTTGGCGCAAAAGGGGGTCGTCCATTGTTATAGGGCTCAAGCTCCTGAAGGAGGGGCGGGCCCAGGCTTTCGTCTCTGCTGGCAATACGGGGGCAGTTATGGCGGCATCCATCATGTACTTGGGGCGCCTAAAGGGGATAGAGAGGCCTACTCTGGCTGCCGTTATGCCCATAGGGCAGCCCATAACCCTCCTGTTAGATGTGGGCGCCAACGCCGATGCCAAGCCTCCGTACCTACTACAATGGGCTGCCATGGCCGCCGCCTACATGGAGAAGGTGTGGAAGGTGGAGCGGCCCCGGGTGGCCCTCCTCAACATCGGCGAGGAGGAGGGCAAGGGTAATGCCTTGGCCCAAGAGGCCTACCACCTCCTTAAGGCCTCGGGCCTCAACTTCGTGGGCAACGTGGAGGGGAAGGACATCACGCGGGGGGTAGCCCACGTCATCGTCACCGATGGCTTCACAGGCAACGTCGTCATCAAGACCATGGAGGGGATGGTAGACCTGGTGAAGCGCCTTGGGTGGGAAGCCCTTGTGGGCCGGCCCTACCACCCTTTGGCCCTGCTCGCCTTACTGCCTGCCCTCCCCTTCTTGGGTCTGGCCGGGGCGGTGCTAGCTCCGGCAGTGCGCGACCTTTTGCGGCGCACTAGCTGGCGGGAATACGGGGCTGGCCCTTTGTTCGGGGTAGACGGCCTCGTTTTCGTAGCCCACGGAAGGAGCGACGCCCGCGCCATCTCCTCGGCCCTCAGGGTGGCCAGGGAGGCAGCCCTTTCAGGGATGCTAGAGGTCTTAAGGGGGCTATCGACCGCCTGAACGGAGGCGGAACTCCTCCCAGGCCCGGGCCAAGATGGAAGGATCGGCTAGGAGATCTATCCCTGTGGCAGCCAGGGCCTTGGCTGCGTCTATCAGGGCCTGGTGACCTGCCTCTGAGGCAGCAAACTCCCGGAACGCCTCTGTATGGATAGGCACGTCTGAGGGGGCCACAGCGATGGTAGGATGGATGGCCGGAAGCAGATGGCTCACGTTGCCCATATCGGTAGATCCAAACGCCCGCGGCTCCTCTGGGGATACCTGACGTCCTAGGGCCTCCAAGTTAGACCGGAACACCTCAGCCAGGGTCATATTGGTACACATAGTCATGTAGCGTCTATCATCGCCCCACCGGAAACGCAGTTCGCAGCCGGTGGCCTCAGCACCAGCCCGGAAGCACGCCAAGACCCGCTCCCGCAACGCCTCCAGATAGGCATCGTCAAGGGCACGAACCAAAAGGCTGGCTGCCGTCCGATGGGGGATAACGTTTACCGCCTGACCACCATCGGTAATTATGCCATGGATACGGGCCCCATCTCTCACCTGCTGCCGCAAGAGGCCCAGTGCCGAGAAGGCCACTATCATGGCGTCCAGGGCGTTGATCCCTGCCTCGGGGGCGGCAGCGGCATGGGCTGCCTTGCCCAAGAACTCTACTTCCAACTCGATACAGGCCAAGGCATAAGTGACCACAACGTTGCGGGAGGCAGGATGTACCAGCATGGCGCAGTCTAGGCCATCGAAGCCGCCGCGCGCGGCCATCAGCGCCTTGCCCCCTGCAGCCTCCTCAGCCGGCGTCCCAATAACGTAAACAGTCCCGCCCAAAAGGTCGACTGCGCCCCGGCAGGCAACACCTGCTGCCGTAGAAGCCGTGCCGATGATATTATGACCACACCCGTGCCCTATCCCAGGAAGGGCATCATACTCAGCTAAAAAGGCGATGTGGGGGCTCCCCGAGCCGTAAACCGCTCGGAACGCCGTTTCCAGGCCACAAAAGTTCCTTTCCACCTTAAAACCGTTGGCCTCCAAATATTCGGCCAGCCAACGGGACGCCTGATATTCTTGGAAGGCCACCTCAGGGTGAGAATGGATGCGCAGGCTTAGTTCCACCAGCTCTTCCCGCCGCTGCTCCAGCTCAGCCTCTGCCCTCTCCTTAAGTTCTGTGACCTGGGCCATAGCCCCACCTTCCGCGCGGTCATGGACTAATTCTAGCATGGGGTCATGGCATAATGTTAGAGAGCACCATGAGGCCCATAAGATGGGAAGCCGACCACCTCATCTTCCTTGACCAGACCCTCTTGCCCCACGAAGAGCGGTATGCTGAGGCTACTTCCTACCATCAGGTAGCGGAGGCGATTCGTCGGCTACAGGTGAGGGGGGCACCACTTATAGGGATCGCCGCTGCCTATGGCATGGCCCTAGCAGCCCTAGAGGCGCCCCAGGGGGAGATGGAGAAGTTCTTGGCCCATCTGGAGGAGGCAGCGGCCTACCTAGCAGCTACTCGTCCCACCGCCGTCAACCTCACCTGGGCCTTGGCCAGAATCATGAAATGCGCCTATCGCTACCGTACACCCCAAGAGGCGACAGCTGCCATATTGGCAGAAGCCAAGACTATCCATCGCCAACAGGAGGAGGCAGACCTAGAGCTGGCCCGATTTGGCGCCTCTTTACTCCCCCAGGGGGCGAGAGTCATCACCCACTGCAACACTGGGGCTTTAGCTACCGGAGGCTACGGGACTGCCTTGGGCATCATCAAGATGGCCTGGGAAGAGGGGCGCATCACCCACGTCTACCTCACCGAGACGAGGCCCCTCCTGCAGGGGGCACGTCTCACCGCCTGGGAATTGGAGCAACTGGGAGTGCCCAGCAGCCTTATCGTCGATGGGGCGGCGGGGGTAGTCATGGCCAGGGGGCTAGTCCAGGCCGCAATAGTAGGGGCCGACCGCATCGCCTGCAACGGCGATGTGGCCAATAAGGTTGGCACCTATCCTTTGGCCCTTTTGGCCAAGGAGCACAACGTCCCCTTTTACGTAGCTGCCCCCACAAGCACCATCGACCTGGCCTGTCCCAGTGGCAGCCAGATCCCCATTGAGGAGCGTTCTGCAGAGGAGGTAAAGAGGGTTATGGGCATCCCCACGGCCCCAAAGGGCTTGGACGCTTTCAACCCCGCCTTCGATGTTACCCCTGCCCACCTGGTGACAGCCATCATCACCGAAAAGGGGATAGCTCGCCCCCCTTACCAGAAATCGTTGCCTACCCTGGCAGAGTTAGAGGGGGTAGCCCATGGGTGAAAGGCGGGCCCGTCTGGGCGTTATCGGCGGCTCGGGCCTTTACCAGATGGAGGGGCTAGAAGAGATAGAAGAGGTGCACGTGGACACGCCCTTCGGCGCCCCATCTGATGCCCTCGTCTTAGGCAGGCTAGGAGGGGAGAGGGTAGCCTTCTTGCCCCGGCACGGGAAAGGGCACCGCCTGCTACCTTCAGAGATACCTAACCTCGCCAACATCTATGCCCTCAAGGTTCTGGGCGTGGAGATGGTGATCTCCGTCTCGGCCGTAGGATCGCTGCGAGAGGAGATAGCCCCCTTGCACATGGTAGTACCAGACCAACTCATCGATCGCACCCATGGGAGGAGGGGGACCTTCTTTGGAAGGGGGCTAGTGGCCCACATCGCCTTTGGCGAGCCCTTCTGCCCTGTCCTGCGTCCCGCCCTGGTAGAGGCTGCCCGGCAGGCAGGGGCCACCGTCCACCCTGGGGGCACATACGTGGTCATAGAGGGCCCCTCCTTCTCCACCCGCGCCGAGTCACATCTATACCGCTCTTGGGGAGCAGACATCATAGGCATGACTGCCCTCCCTGAGGCCCGCCTGGCCCGCGAGGCGGAGCTCTGCTATGCTACCTTGGCCGTGGTCACCGATTATGATGTATGGCACCCCCATTACGAGGCGGTGACCGTGGAGCTAGTTCTCCAGAACCTGCAGAAAGGGATGGAAACGGCCAAAAGGGCCATCAGCAATTTAATCCCCCTCCTGCCCCAAAGGCGTACCTGTCCCTGCGCCACCGCCCTAAAGGATGCCCTAGTTACCTCTTGGGCCTTAGTATCGCCAGACCTGGTGCAGGACCTTCATCCCATCCTGGCACCCTACATCCCCGAGGGGAGATAAATGGAGGGGGCTATACCGCTACGCAAGGCCCGTCATATATATACCGTCCGTTCCCTTCAGCACAGGGATGACATCCGTCAACTCCTTTCCCCACACAGATCGTATGCCGCCTTAGCGTTGGGATACCTGGAACCCCATCTGTTCCCCAGGGCCCACTACTTCCTGGCTGAGGGGGATCAAGGGCGGGCCTTGCTCTTCTACGCTACGTCCTCCCCCATTAGCTTCACACTTACCCTGGGGGACGATAGGGCCCTTGAGGCCGTCCTCCGCCTCCACCAAGGGCCCCGCTGGACCTTCTTCTCTTTGGAAACCCATCATCAGCCGGTGGTAGGGCGCTACTTCTCCCTCTCCCAGACCAATTTAATGCTGCGCATGGGGGTAGACCGGTCTACATATGCCCCTCCTGGGCTCATCGCCAACGTGAGGGTAGTGCGCTTGCGTGGCAAGGACATAGAGCCCATTAACCGCCTCTACAGCACGGAGGGTGGCCCCGCTGCCTACCCAGCACGGGCCATCGACGAAGGGGTGTACTACGGCGCCCTGGTGAACGGGAAGTTGGTGGCCATAGCCGGCACCCACATAGTGGCACCTGAGGAAGGGATAGCAGTGGTGGGCAACGTCTTCACCCATCCCCACTACCGGGGCCGCCGCCTGGCCACCATGGTGGTGGGGGCCGTCACCGAGCACCTCCTGTCCCTCTGCCCCAATGTCTACCTGACGGTAGACGCCAACAACCGAGCTGCCATCGCCCTATACTCCCGCTTAGGCTACAAGGTGGAGGGCACCCTCCTGGAGACGCCAGCCGTGAGGCGGGACTTTTTGGGCATCTCTTCCTGGCTGAGACGGGTCTGGGCCCAGCGGCGAGGGGGTGATCAAGGGAGGGAAATAGTCATATTATGAAACCTTGGAGGAGATGATGAGCCGTCCCACCATAGAATACCACGTGCGCGACCTATCCCTGGCCCCTGAAGGGATAAAACGCATCCAATGGGCGGCCAGGGAGATGCCTGTAGTAAGCCTTATCCGTCAGCGGTTCGCCAAAGAGAGGCCCCTAGAGGGGATACGCATCGCCGGTTGTCTTCACATCACCACTGAGACAGCTAACCTTGCCCTTTGCCTCAAAGATGGGGGCGCCCAGCTGGCCCTTTGCGCCTCCAACCCCCTATCTACCCAAGACGATGTGGCCGCAGCGCTTGTGGCCGAATACGGCATTCCCGTCTTCGCCATCCGTGGCGAAGACCCAGAGATCTACTACCAGCACATTCGCCACGCCTTAGACATAGTCCCCCACATCACCTTGGATGATGGCGCTGACCTAGTGACCACCCTCCACAAGGAACGGCCCCACCAGGCGCGTGAAGTAATTGGCGGCACTGAGGAGACCACCACCGGCGTCATAAGGCTACGCTCTATGGCCCAGCAGGGAGCCCTCCTCTACCCCATCATCGCCGTCAATGAGGCCTCTACCAAGCACCTCTTCGATAACCGTTACGGCACAGGCCAGAGCACCATCGATGGCATAACGCGCGCCACCAACATATTGTGGGCGGGCAAGACAGTAGTGGTGGCCGGATATGGCTGGTGCGGTAGAGGTGTAGCCATGCGGGCCAGAGGCCTTGGCGCCAAAGTCATCATCACCGAGGTGGACCCGGTTAAGGCCCTAGAGGCGGCAATGGACGGGTTCATGGTCATGCCCATGGCCCAGGCCGCCCCCCTAGGCGATATCTTCATAACCCTCACCGGCGATATAAATGTTATCGACCGCCCCCACTTGGAGAAGATGAAGGACGGAGCCATCTTGGCCAACTCAGGCCATTTCAACGTGGAAATCAACATACCCGCCCTGGAGGAGATGAGCGTAAGGAAGGAGCGCATCCGCCCCCATGTAGACGAATACCAACTGGCCGATGGGCGTCGCCTTTACCTCCTGGGGGAAGGCAGGCTCATAAACCTGGCCGCCGCCGAGGGCCACCCCCCAAGCGTTATGGACATGAGCTTCGCCAACCAGGCCCTCGCCGTAGAATACCTCGCTCGCCTCAAGGAGCGCCTCTCGCCAGCCGTCTACAACGTCCCCAAAGAGATAGACGATCAGGTCGCCCGCCTCAAGCTCGCCTCTATGGGCATCCAGATAGACGCGCTGACGGAAGAGCAGAGACGCTACCTATCCAGTTGGGAGGAAGGGACCTAATGACAAAGGAGGTAAGGCCATGGCGCTGACCCTTATGAGCGCACCCTCTGTCCTTATGACTGCCGAGTCAGTCACTGAGGGACACCCCGATAAGCTATGCGATCAGATAGCCGATGCCATCCTGGACGAGATCTTATGCCACGACCCTAAGGCCCATGTAGCCTGTGAGGTGACCGCCACCACCGGCCTCATCGTCATCCTAGGGGAGATCACCACCACCCATTACGTCAACTACGATGACATCGCCCGGCAGGTCATCCGCGAGGTAGGCTACACCAAACCAGAGTACCGGTTCGATGCCGACTCTTGTGGCATCATCGTCTCCATCAAGCGCCAGGCCCCAGAGATCGCCGCCGCCGTAGGGGAGGACGAAGGGGCAGGCGACCAGGGGATCATGATAGGGTTCGCCTGCACCGAGACCCCCGAGCTTATGCCCCTACCCATCATGCTGGCCCACCGCCTGTGCATGCGTCTGGCGGAATGCCGAAAAAAGGGTATCATCCCCTACCTGCGACCCGATGGCAAGTCTCAGGTGACAATAGAGTACTCTTACGGGGAGCCCAAGCGGGCAGCGGCCGTAGTCATCGCTGCCCAGCACGACGACCAAGACGATAGGGGCCCCATCACCCAACAGCGCATCAGGGCAGACGTCATTGAGCATGTCATCAGGCCCGTCCTTGGTAAGTGGCTAGACAGCCAGACAGACATCCACGTCAATCGCAGCGGCAGCTTCGTTTTGGGGGGACCAGCTGCCGATACAGGCCTTTCGGGACGCAAGAACATCGTTGACACCTACGGCTCCGCTGCCCGTCACGGGGGAGGCTCTTTCTCCGGCAAGGACCCCTCTAAGGTAGACCGCTCGGCTACCTATGCTGCTAGGTGGGTGGCTAAGAATTTGGTGGCAGCTGGCCTGGCAGATAGGGTTGAGGTGGAGCTATGTTATGCCATCGGCCATCCCCAGCCCGTGGCCATTTCCATAGAGACCTTCAGCACCCATAAGTTCGACCATGGCGAGCTGGTGGAGCTAGTACGGAGACATTTCGACCTGAGCCCCAAGGGGATTATCCAGCAGCTAAACCTTCGCCGCCCCATATACCGACACATCGCCGCCTATGGCCACTTCGGCCGCACCGATGTAGACCTGCCTTGGGAGCACACCGATAAGGCCCAGGCCCTGCGGGAGGCAGCTGGCCTGCGCCATAGGGCCTAGACCCTGCAGAAAAGGTTGGGTGGGGGTCATGTACGCCCTTATCATCGCTGGTGGCGAAGGAGAGCGGCTTAGGCCCTACACCGCCGACAGGCCTAAGCCCATGGTGGAAGTGGCAGGTAGGCCCATCTTGGAATACCAGGTGCGCTGGCTACACCGGTACGGGGTGACCCACATCGTAATGCTGTGCCATTACAAGGCCCACGTCATCCGAGAGTATTTCGGCGATGGTAGCCACTTCGGCGTCTGCATAGACTACTCCGTAGAGGAGAGGCCCATGGGGCGTGGAGGGGCCCTCAAATTGGGCTACCGTCTATTGCCCCAAGATACTGACCCTGTCATCGCCCTTAACGGCGACATTATCACCACCCAGCCCCTGGACCATCTGGTACAGTATCACCGGCGTAAGGGTGCGGTAGCTACGGTGATGCTCGTACCCCTCAAAAGCCCCTACGGCGTCGTCCACGTGGGCAGGGATGGACAGATAAAGGGGTTCATAGAAAAGCCCATCCTTCGCCACTGGATCAACGGGGGCATATATGTACTTTCCCCCCAGTTCTTCGCCCTTCTGCCCGATAGGGGCGACCATGAGATCACCACCTTCCCCCTCCTGGCCGAGGAGGGGAAGCTGTGGGGCTACCGCAGCCGCGCCTACTGGCGGGCTATCGATACCGTTAAAGACCTCCGGGAAGCCAGTGAGGAGGTACCCCACTTGCGACTATGAGGCGCATTCAGTTCGGGACCGACGGCTGGCGGGCCATCATCGCCCAAGATTACACCTTTGATGCCGTCCGTGCCTGTGCCGAAGGGTTTGCCCGCTATCTGGAGCGCCAAGGCGCCTCCAAGGGGATACTGGTGGGCTACGACACCCGCTTCGCCGCCGAGGACTTCGCCCAGGCAGCAGCAGAGGTCCTCGCCGCCCACCGGATCCCCATCTTCTTTACTCCCAGAGCCACCCCCACACCTGTGGTCGCCCATGGCATCCTCCAGCTAGGTCTCGATGGCGCTGTTATTATCACTGCCAGCCACAACCCGTGGCGGTGGCAGGGCTTCAAGGTTAGACCCTCCTACGGCGGCAGTGCACCCCCCGAAGTCCTGGACGAGGTCCAGTCCCTAATACCCGACGACACAGAATGGCCAAAGATACCTCGCATCTCATGGGAAGAGGCGAAAAGACTGGGCCTTTTAGAGCTGTGGGACCCAACTCCCGGTTATCTCCGCCATGTGGGCAACCTCATAGACCTAGAGGCTATCCGCGCAGCCGGCCTAAAGGTGGTGGTAGACCCCATGCATGGGGCTGCTAGCGGTTACATCCGCCAACTCATGGAAGGAGGAGCAACCCGTGTCTGGCAGATACGGGGCGGACGCAACCCCATATTCCCAAGGATGGCCGCCCCCGAGCCCATCGCCCGTAACCTGGGCCCCCTAGGACGGGCAGTGCGTGCCCACCAAGCCCACGTAGGCCTAGCTACCGATGGCGATGGCGACCGCTTAGGGATCGTGGACGAAGAGGGGCGCTTTTTAGACAACCAGCGGGCCCTGGCCCTCTTCACCTACTACCTGTTAGAAGTTAGGGAAATGAGGGGGCCTATAGTCAAATCTGTCACTGCAACCCGCATGGTCTTCCCCCTTGCCGAGCCGTACTCCCTACCCATCTATGAGACTGGTGTAGGGTTCAAGTTCTTGGGCCCTAAGATGCGCCAGGTAGATGCCATCATCGCTGGAGAAGAATCGGGTGGATATGCTTTCCGTGGCCATCTGCCAGAAAGGGACGGCATCTTCTCCGCCCTCTGCTTCCTGGACCTTATGGTGAAGCGAAAGAAGACCCCTACCCAGCTTGTAGATGAGCTCTTCTCCCGCATCGGCCCCCACTATTACGACCGTATAGACGTAGAGGTATCGCCAGGGGAGAGGGAAGCCTTGGCCCATCGCCTGGCCACCATATCTCCTTCTCGCATCGGCGGCATGGCTGTAGTGGGGCGCGACGCTATAGACGGGGTACGCTTCCTACTGGAAGGTGGCTGGGTAGTGCTGCGCCTCTCAGGCACCGAGCCCCTCCTACGCATATACAGCGAGGTACGAGGCGAGCCCCATCAGGTGAAGGAGGTGTTGGCCGACGCCTGTCGCTTAGCAGGCGTCTGAAGATGGACATACTGGACGACCCCCGGGCCATGGCTCTCCAAGATCCCCAAGGGATGCTGGAGGCCATCTACGGCCTTCCTCAGCAGTGTCGTCAGGCGTGGCAAGAGGCCCAAACGTGGGACCTTCCCCCCTGGGGCCCAATAGACAAGATAGTCGTCCTGGGCATGGGCGGCTCGGCCATCGCCGCCGATTATGTGGCCACCCTCCCTCTGCACGGCCCCCTGCTAACGGTAAGAGGGTACGAGATGCCCACATGGTTAGACCATACTACCCTCGTCGTCGCCTCCAGCTATTCGGGCCAGACAGAAGAGACCCTCTCCGCCTTCCGGCAAGCCCTCCTCGCCCCTGTTGCCAAGGCCGTCATCACCACCGATGGCCAGCTTCTAGATATGGCCCGTCAGCACGGGGTTCCAGCCTTCTTGGTGAAATTTCGGGGGCAGCCCAGGGCAGCCCTAGGCTATAGCCTTATGCCCCTTCTGGCCCTCGCGTCTAAGGTGGGCATGATCGCCCATATCCATGAGCAAGTAGAGGAGGCCATCTCCCTAATGGAGGAAGAGGCCAAGGCCCTAGGGCCTGAGGTCGCCGAGAGCCCAGCTAAGGCCCTGGCCCGCCGGCTTAAGGGGCGCCTGGTGGTTGTCTACGGGGCCCAATACCTGGCCCCCGTCGCCCGTCGCTTCAAGACCCAGGTGAACGAAAACGCCAAGGCATGGGCCTTCTGGGAGGAATTGCCCGAGGCCGACCATAACGCCGTCTTAGGATATGGCCTACCTACCCAGGTGGCAGGCCTCACAACGGTGGTCATGCTGCGGGGGCAGGGGATGCACCCTCGCATCCTCCTGCGCTATCACTTCACCCGTCGCCTTTTGGAAGAGGCAGGGGTAGATGTGCAAGAGATAGAGGCCAAAGGCCAGTCCCCACTGGCCCAGATGCTTTCTTCTACCCTCCTACTGGACTACGCCAGCTGCTACTTGGCGTTCCTCAACCAGGTAGACCCCACCTCTACATACGCCATCGACCGTCTGAAGAGGTGGATGTCCCAAGTTTAGCGCTTGCTGTACTGAGGAGCCTTCCTGGCCCGCTTCAGCCCGTACTTCTGGCGCTCTTTCACTCTGGGATCGCGGGTGAGGAGGCCTGCTTGCCTCAGGACAGGCTTTAGCTCCGGATTCCAGGCCACAAGGGCCCTTGCCAGCCCATGGGCGATGGCCCCTGCCCACCCGGAGATGCCACCTCCACTGACCTTCACGCTGACATTGAAACGCTGGGTAGCCCCCGCCACCTCCAAAGGACGAAGGACCTGCACCCAGTGCAGAAGACGGGTAAAGACCTCCCTAAAGGGCCGGCCGTTCACTATGATCTGGCCCCCTTGACCTGCCGGAGCTTCAAACAGCTTCACGCGGGCGGTGGCC
>JAUQPQ010000031.1 GCA_030550295.1 Chloroflexota bacterium | reverse complement strand
GGGATGGGTGACCACATGGCCGGCATGAGTGCAGCTGGCGCTATCGCTGCAGCCCTCTTCCACCGCGAGCGCACTGGTCAGGGGCAGAAGCTAGAGGTATCCCTGGTGAGAGTAGGCGCATACATGATGAGCTGGGACATCACCCTGGCCCTGCGCCTGGGCACGCCTGTAATCCCTTACGACCGCGAGCACCACATAAATCCCCTCATAAACTGCTACCGAGCCGGGGACGGACGCTGGTTCTGGCTCCTGCACCTGCAGGCCGATAGGCACTGGCCCAACGTATGCCGGGCCGTGGGCCGCCCCGACTTGTTAGAAGACCCCCGCTTCTCCGATATCCAGAAGAGGAGGGACAACGCCCCCGCGTTGGTCGCAGAGCTGGACAAGGAGTTCGCCAAACGGCCCCTCTCCCAGTGGGCGGAGATCTTTCAACGGGAAGACGTCTGGTGGGCCCCAGTCAACAACGTTAATGAGCTTTTGGAAGACCCAGTAGTGGAGAAATCGGGGATCTTGGTAGACGTCCCGGCAGGGGACGGCTCCTCCTTCAAGCTAGTGGCCCCTCCTGTGACCTTTCGCGGCACCCCATCGGGCCCCCAGAGACCGCCTCCTGAGCTGGGCCAGCACACAGAGGAGATCCTCCTAGAGTTGGGGTACAGCTGGGACGATATAGTGGCCCTTAAGGAGCAAGGTGTCATCCCATAAAGTCAGGGGCCCTAACCGCGGGGCAACCCTAGACCTCTTATGGCGATGACGTTACGCTGGATCTCCGACGTGCCACCGGCTATGGTGCTGGCTACTGTCATCATATAGGCCATAATGAAGCGGCCATATAGGCGGGCCCACCGACGCGACTCAGGCCGCACCTGACCATATAGGCCCATTACGTGGACGCCGGTGTTGGCAAGCCTCTGTGCCAGCTCCGAGCTGTAAAGCTTGCTCATAGAGGCCTCAGCGTTGGGGATCTGGCCCCTTGCCTGCATTGAAGTGACGCGATAGGAAAGGTATCGTCCTACCTCCACCTCAATGGCCCTCTCTGCAAGGGCATAACGGACCCTGGGCTCTTCTATTAGCCGCCGGTCCCCAACCGTTGTCTCCCTGGCATATTGGACCAAGTCGTCTATATCGCGCTTAAGCCCTGCCACCGCCCCAATGCCGGATCGCTCAAAGTCGAGCAGGGCAGCTCCAATGTACCAGCCCTGATTTTCTCCCCCCACCAGGTTCCTAGCTGGTACACGCGCGTCTTCAAAGAAGACCTGGTTGAAGCCCATACGTCCGGCCATGTTTATAAGAGGCTGCACCCTTATGCCGGGCGTGTTCATGGGCGCTATGAAAAAGCTAATACCCTTATGTTTGGGCGCAGTGGGGTCAGTGCGGGCCAAGAAGAAGATCCAGTCTGCCCGGTGGGCACCTGTGGTCCAAATCTTCTGGCCGTTGACGACATACTCGTCCCCCTCTCGCACGGCGCGGGTCTGGAGGCCTGCCAGATCGGAACCAGCACCAGGCTCGGAGTAGCCCTGGCACCAGATCACCTCTGCCCTAGCGATGGGGGGCAAGTGTTCACGCTTCTGCTCCTCAGTGCCGTAAAGCATAAGGATGGGGCCCAGCATGTTGACCCCAAATAGGGCACCACCCAGGGGAGCACGGTGATAGCCCAGCTCCTCCCTTAAAACCATCTGCTCCCAAAGGCCCATGTTGGCGCCCCCATATTCCTTGGGCCAATGGGGGACAAGCCATCCCTTTTGGGCCAGCTTCTTCTGGAACTGGCGCGATAGCTCCCACTCCTCGTCGCTGCCAACCTCGAACTCCCCAGCCTCCCACTCTGGCGGGATCTCCTGGCGGAGGAATTGACGCAGCTCCTGTCGGAAGGCCTCCTGCTCGGGCGTGAAGCGGAAATCCATGGCGCCCTCCTCTAATCGCCTCTGGGCAAGCCCAATCCCCTAATGGCGATGACGTTACGCTGGATCTCCGAAGTCCCGCCCTCTATCGTGTTGGCCACCGAACGCAAATACATGAACTCTACCCTGCCCCGCAGGGGGGCCCAGCGAGACGCCCGGGCCAATTGACCGTATAGGCCCAAGGCCTTCATCCCGGTGTTGGCTATACGCTGGTTGAGCTCCATGGAATAAAGCTTTACGGCCGAGGCCTCATAGTTGGGCAACAATCCCCGGTTCTGCAGCGTCACCACCCTGTAGGAAAGCAGCATGGAGACCTCCGTCTCCAAGTAGCGCTCCGCCAAC
Organism: Chloroflexota bacterium; assembly: GCA_030550295.1. Lineage (GTDB taxonomy): Bacteria > Chloroflexota > Dehalococcoidia > SM23-28-2 > HRBIN24 > JAVVHA01. Next base: position 15,155 of record JAUQPQ010000031.1, on the reverse strand, counting down.
TCATAGCGAAGGGAGGGGATAAGAGAGACGCGCTCTGGGCCCTTCCCTTTATTCTCCTGCACGAACCGGATCAGGTCCTCCACCGTCTGCTGCTGGCCCACCGCTGATCCGATATTGGACCTCTCAATATCAAGGGTGCGCACTGCCATATACCAGCCTTGGTTCTCCTGTCCTACCAGGTTCTTGGCCGGGATGCGCACGTTCTCAAAGAAGACCTGGTTGAACTCATGTGTCCCAGCCATGTTGTAGAGGGGGCGCACGGTAATGCCGGGATAGGGATTACCCCTCTCATCCCGCATAGGGACAATGAAATAGCTCAGCCCTTTGTGCTTGGGGACGGTAGGATCGGTACGGGCCAGAAGGAGCATATAGTGCGCTAGATGGGCCAAGGTAGTCCATATCTTTTGGCCGTTTATGACGTACTCATCGCCATCACGCACTGCTGTGGTCTGTAGGCTGGCCAAGTCGGAGCCAGCGTTGGGCTCGGAAAACCCTTGGCACCAGATATGCTCGCCAGAGAGGATCTTGGGGAGATAACTCTTCTTCTGCTCTTCACTGCCAAAGAGGATAAGGGTAGGTCCCACCACCGCAATACCCAGACCGGCCATGAACATCGGCGATGGGGCCCGCAACCGAGCAGTCTCCAGGTTGTAGATGAATTGCTGCATTATGGTCATGCCTGCCCCGCCATACTCTTTGGGCCAGGCCGGGGCCAGCCATCCCTTTGCAGCCAACTTCTTGCGCCATTCCACCATGGCCGGTAACCGGTCCAGGGGATTGGCATCCCCTCCCCTTAGCTCTGGAGGGCACTCCCTCTCTATGAACTCGCGCACTTCCTGCCGGAATGCCTCTTCCTCAGGTGAAAACCGGAAATCCATTACGCCTTTCCCCTTTCAAAGTCTCCTCTGTGATGTTAACGCTTCTGCCACGTAGACGTCAACGTAGCTAAAGGGGTTGGGGGCTGTGCATCCCATCTCTACCATGGCAGGCCAACATCTTTAGAAGGGCTCAGTGGAAGTCCAATTTGTTCTTTGTTAAGATACCCATGAAGCTGCAGGCGCACTACGACGATGGGCCCTCCAGCGAAACCACGGGCAAAACAAGGGCGACGAGGCGCCATACGCTCGTCGCAGACGCTAGACCGGGGGCTCAGGCTCTTAGAGCTTTTGACCCAGGAGCCCCAAGGCCTCACTGTAACGGAGTTGGCGAGAAGGCTGGGCATCCACCGCACCAACGTGTATAGGCTGCTCCTAACCTTGGCCCAGCACCGGTTAGTACGTCGGGAAGAGCAGGGCCGCTACCTTCTAGGAACTGGCGTGGTCGATCTAGTGCGGGGCGTGGCCCATGACTTGCGCACTGCTGCCCTGCCCATATTGGCCGAACTGGCCGAGAAAGTTCGGGCTACTGCCTTCGTCACCATAGCCGATGGAGACGAAGCCGTGGCCCTGGCAGTAGTAGAGCCGAAGCGTACCAATATCCACGTCGCCTACCGGGTAGGTTTCAGACACCCTATCCAACGAGGAGCATCAGGGCTAGCGATCCTCGCTGGTAGACCTCCTCAGCCTGGTGAGCGCGAAGAGGTCAAAGCAGGCCGCCAACTGGGCTACGTGGTAACTTATGGAGAGCTACAGCCTGGCGCCTCAGGCATCGCTGCACCCATCTGTATTGGCGATAGGCCTGCCGATGCCAGTGTGGGCGTGGTAACTATAGGAGATCTAAACATAGAGGCAGTGGCATCACATGTCCTAGCAGCAGCTAGGGCCATCGCTGAGGCCTTAGCTTAAGGCGTAGGCAACACTGTGCCCCGCACCTCACCTAACCCAATCCTTGGCTGTACTTCCCCCTCGCACCAACCCCGCATAATCACCGTGTCGCCATCTTCCAGAAACGTACGCTGGGAGCCGTCTAGCAAAAGCAGGGGACGTTGGCCTCGCCACGTCAGCTCCATAAGGCAACCGCATGAGCCTGGCTCTGGGCCCGAGACGGTGCCGGTGGCCCACAAATCTCCTGGCCGCGTAAGGGCGCCGTTGCTGGTAGCGTGAGCAAGCATCTGGGGAAAGGACCAGTACAGATGGCGCAGGTTCGTCCGAGTTATTACTTGCTCTTGCCCACCCACAGATAAGGCCACCTCTAGATGCACATCGTAAGTGAGGGGCCTCGGGTCAGCGAGATGGGGCAGAGGGGGCGGATCCTGAGGGTTCAGGGGGACCAAGAAGGGCGCCAGGGCCTCCAACGTTACCACCCAGGGCGAGACGGAGGTGAGAAAGGACTTGCCCAGGAAAGGGCCTAAAGGCACATATTCCCAGGCCTGAATATCGCGGGCACTCCAGTCGTTTACCAGCAACAGGCCGAAGATATGGTCCCATGCTTCTCCCACAGGTATGGGCTCGCCCAAGGCGTTTCCCGGCCCCGTTACAAAGCCCACCTCCAGCTCGAAGTCCAACATCCGGGTAGGGACTAGGACAGGGCCATTGGCAGTAGCCACCTGGCCGCGGGGCCTCACCACAGGCGTGCCCGAAATCACCACCGTGGCCGACCGCCCATGGTATCCGATGGGTAGCCAACGCCACTGGGGCGGCAAGGGCTCCTGGTTAGGGCGGAGGATGCGGCCCATATTAGTGGCGTGGTGAAGGGAAGCGTAAAAGTCTACGTAGTCACCAGGGGATATGGGGAGCAGGAGCTCCACCTCCGCCATGGGGAGTAACGCCAGCTCCACCTTTGAACGCCAGCGATTTTCTATCAGAAGCTCGCACAAGCGGTGGCGCACGGCCCTCCACACGGAGCGGCCCAAGGCGAGGAATCTGTTCAGGTTATTGCGGGCGAAGACGCGACGTGGCAAGGGGATCCCCCCCAACAACCCCTCTTCCTGGAGACGGGCCAAGTCAAGGACATAGTCACCGATGGCTACACCTACGCGAGCTCGACGTCGGTGGCGAAACACGCCAAAGGGCAGATTTTGGACAGGGAAATCAGAACCCTCTGCTACCGGCACCCAGGAGCGCAAGCCTACGTCGTTGGTAAAATCGGGTTGCGGCGGCCCCATGGTCAGCTCCTGTGGGATATGTGCTACAAAGTGCCCAAAAGGGAGGCGAGACCTTCCATGGGCTCTAGGAAGCTGCAGCTCCCAAAGCAGGTCACTATCTTGCGCCCTTCCTCTATCTCCTTTGGGGCCACGGCTCGGTCTCGCCAAGAAAAGCCCTTGGCGTCCAGGCGGAAATAGTTAGGGGAGTCGTCGCTCAACAGCTCTGTCAATTCCCGCTCCTCCACCCGACCGTTGACTGCTAGAAGCGCCCCACCTACGACGTTTAAAAAGCCATGATGCCTTACCTGGAGAACGGGGTCGTAATAAGGCAGGGGATGATGCAAACCGGCCGTAGCCTTCAGGGGCAATCTCAGCAATGCACAATTGTTGATGAACCGCCCCAACTGCGCAGCCGTAGGAAAGTCCTGGGCACGGCTCCCACCACACCGCACCTTGGCACCAACAGCGCCGTTTAGGGAAGCTATCTCCTCTAGCGCTCTAGGGATCTCCTCTTCCCACTTTTCGCCAAAAGGCAGTTCGATGAATGGTCTGGCGTTGGGCGCCACTCCCTTAGCCCCTTCAGCTAGGGCCTCAGCTAACTCCCTCGGGCGTACGCCTGAGGGCAAACGCACCTCCAGCGACTCCACTTCCCCCTGGCCAGAGCCTCTGAACTGTGATACATGCCCTAAGGCGTTTTCCAAGGCCAACCCCCAGGGCGCATCCGAGGCCAGGTCCAAAACTACGCTCAGCCGCCAAGAGCCACCATGGGGAGGAACGCTCAACAGAAGCTCCTGGAGGCGAGAGGCGGGGCAAACGAACCGGGCCAATGCCCACCGGTAAGGCCCACGACGGTGTTCTACATGCTGGGCCAACGCCAAAGGCATGGGGAGCATCGCCGGTGGGAAAAGGGAGGCGTCGTCAATGAGTTCCCACAAGAAGGCCCCTATGCCTCCCTGCCACAGGTGTCCTTTTACGGCCTCACCAGGCAGCTGAATGCCCTCGCTCATATCTACCCCTTTGCTCATCCTTCATTGGTAAGGGGGGTACTGGCATCCATCTGGGCCTCAGAAATGGTCTTGCCTTTCTGTACCTGGCCGCCCAAATACGCAGTCCGCACCGCCGGCTCCTCTAGAAGCATCTCTCTATTGCCGGAAAGGGCGATGCAGCCTCTCTCCAACACGTAGGCGCGGTCGGCGATGGCCAGGGCAGCACGGGCATGCTGTTCGGCCACCAGCACCGTAACCCCCCTGGCCCGCAGCTCTAACAGACGTCCCATCACGTCGCGTACCACCTTGGGCGCCAACCCCAAAGACGGCTCATCGAGCATCAAAAGGCGAGGCCTAGCCATGAGGGCCCGGCCGATGGCGAGCATCTGCTGTTCACCGCCCGAGAGGTTGCCAGCTGCCTGGTGCCTCCGTTCGGCCAGAACGGGAAACAGGGCGAATACTTCCTCCACATCCCGGCGAAGACTGGCCTGGCGTCGTCGGTGGTAGGCTCCCAGCATCAGGTTGTCCCAGACCGAAAGGCCATAGAAGACTTGGCGGCCTTCAGGGACCAGGGCCACGCCCAGGCGCACCATCTCCTCTGCCGGGTAGCCGCTGACCTCTCTCCCCTCCAGCAATATCCGGCCGCTGCTAGGGGCCATGAGGCCAGCCACCGTCCGCAGAAGGGTGGTCTTACCAGCACCATTGGCCCCAATGACAGCTACCACTTCGCCCTGGTAAACCTCCAGGTCGACGCCACGAAGGGCTAAGATGCGCCCATAGGCGGCATGGAGCCCTCTCGTCGCTAAAAGGGGTGCTGTCACGCAGCCTCCTCCCCAAGGTAGGCTTCGATGACGTGTGGGTCTGATTGCACTTTTTCCGGCACTCCTTGGGCGATGACCAGGCCGTGATCCAGTACCACTACCCAATCGCAGTAGGACATGACCAGGCCCACGTGGTGTTCAACCAGCAGGACACCTAGGCCCTCCCTAGCCAACAGCCCCAGGAGTTGCCCCACCTCCTCCGCCTCAGTGCCAGACAGGCCTGCCGTGGGCTCATCTAATAGTAGGAGAGCCGGCTCCAAGGCCAGGGCCCGAGCCACCCCCACTAGCCGCTGCTTCCCATAGGGAAGGGCATTTACCGGCCAGTCAGCTACATCAGAAAGGCCCAAACGGGCCAGTAAGGCATCGACCGCCTTTCGACTCTCTCGCTCCTCACGGAAGTGGCGTGGTAGGCGCAATAGGGCCTCTACCAGAGACGTGTGTGTAAGCCGGTAGCGGCCCACCAGCAGGTGCTCTCGCACCGTCATGTTCCCGAAAAGCTGTAAATCCTGAAAGGTGCGGGCGATCCCTAAGCTGGCGACCTTGTGCTGCGGCCAGCCGGTGATATCTCGGCCACGGAACCGCACTTGTCCCCGCACCGGCCTTAGGATCCCCGACACCACGTTCAACAAGGTCGTCTTGCCGGCACCATTAGGCCCAATGAGGGCCGTGACCTTTCCCGCCTCCACTTTCATGGAGACACCGTCCAGGGCCCGCAGGCCTCCAAAGGCCACTGTCACCCCCTCAACCTCTAGGAGGCTCACCGCAGCTCTACCTCCTCCAAAACGGCTGCCGGCGTCGGCCTCTCGCGCCCTCGGAGCCACTCATTCGCCCGCTGAACAACAAGGGCGAGGCCTCCGGCAAGGCCCCTGGGCAAGAAGAGCAGCACCAACACCAAAGCCAGGCCATAGGCCACTATCTCATAGCTTCCCGTAGCCCCAGACACGAACTTCGGCACCACCTCTCGGGTACCCTCAGTAAGCAGCACTACCACCGCCGAGCCTAAAGGAGCACCCCATACGGAGTCGATGCCCCCCACCGTAGAGATGACCAGGAATCGCAATGAGGGCAGCAGCCCAAAGGAGTCGGGGCTGACGTAGGTTACATAGTGGGCGTACAAGCTACCGGCCACCGAGGCGTAAATGGCCCCTAGGGCGAACACAGACATCTTGGCCCGGGCCACATCGATGCCCACACTGGCAGCTGCCACCTCAGAGGCGCCCACGGCCACTAACGCTCGGCCAGGCCGCGACTTTATCAGGTTACGGGCAGCCACAATCCCCACCATCAGCACCCCCCACAAGAAGAGGTACATGCTAGTATCGGAATCAAGCCGGAGCCCACCTAAGGCGAAGGCCGGTATCCCTCCTGTGCCCTGGTTGCCACCTGTCAGAGAGTCCCAGCCTCGCATGACTACGTAAAAAACGAGGCCAAAGGCTAAGGTGGCCATGGCCAAAAAATGGCCCCGCAGGCGAAATACGACCCGTCCCAGTAGCGCCGCTAAGATGGCAGCCATGACCGCCCCCGTGGCCATCGCCAGCAGGGGGTGCCACTCCAACTTGGCGGTAAGAAGAGCCGTGGCATAGGCACCTACGCCGTAAAAGGCAGCGTGGCCTAGAGAGACCTGGCCAGCAAACCCCATCACCAACGTGAGCCCCATGGCAGCGATGGCATGCAAAGCGAACACGACTAGGTTGGCACGAGTAAGAAAGGGCAAGGCATCGGCCACAGGGATGAGGAGGACGCCCAGGCCGAAAATGCCTACCAGGAAGGCCAGGAAGCCCCAACGATTCAGGCCCATCGCATCCTCACCCGTGCCAGCAGCCCCTCTGGGCGTAACACCAGCATTAGGGCCAGAACAGTAAAGGCGACCCCCTCAGCCATGGCAGAAGAGACATATCCCACCCCTACTGCCTCGGCCACACCCAACGACAGGCCACCAGCCAGGGCCCCGAAGGGCGAAACCAAACCACCTATCACTGCCGCCGTGAAGCCCTTTAGGCCAAAGGGGACGCCCATGTCGTAGTAGGCGGAGGTGATAGGCACCAAGACCACCCCCGCCACACCGGCCACGGCTGCTGCCATGGTGAAGGCGTATAAAGACATCTGGGCCGGATTAATGGCCTGTAGCCTGGCTGCATCCCGGTTCATGGCACAGGCCTGCATCGCCTTGCCCACCAACGTCCGTTGGAAGAACCACCACAAAGCCAAAGCCATGGCCAGAGTTACCCCTAACACCCACAACGTCTGCCGGCTAATAGCAGCTCCTGCCACTTCTAGGGGCGGCCCAGCGGTGAAGGGCCCATAACGGCGAGGATTGACCCCCCAAATGAGCAACGCCAGCCCCTCCAACGCTATGGCTACCCCTACAGTCAGAATGATGAGCATTAAGGGAGAATGGCGCCGCGCCGGGTTTATCACCAAACGGTCAGTGACTACCCCAGCCAAGGCGCCGGCCACAATGGCCACCAGAAGGGCTGGGACTGCAGGCAGCCCGGCCTCCCGCAAACTTACCGCCGTCAGGGCTGAGAGCATAAGGTAATGGCCCTGGGCGAAGTTGATGATGCCCGTCACGTTGTAGATGATCACGAACCCTACGCCCACAAGGCCGTAGATGGCCCCCTGGCCAATGCCGCTGGCCACAAACTGCAAAAACTCGCTCATCTCAAAGCCAGTCTCAGCGCACCAATTGCCACTTCCCGTTCTTAATAGTCACTAGCACCAAGTCGCTAGCGCTCAGGCCCAGATGATCCCGGGGGTCCATGCGGAAAACGCCTGTGGCACCCACATACTCCCCCATCGTCTCCAGGGCGCGAATGATGGCCTGAGGATCCGTGCTGCCCGCCTTCTCGATGGCCGCCTTCAGCAGCCCCAGGGCATCCCAAACGTAGCTAGCAAACCCCGACATCTCACCGTAGCGCTGGGTGTAAAGGCGCCCGAACTCCTGTAGCACCTGGTACTGACGGTCAGTGGGCGGGATCTGATCCCATACGAGGGTCTTGGGGTGTATCATGAAGGCGCCCTCTGCCGACTGTCCCGCCAGGCGCAGGAACAGCTCCGCTCCTGCTCCAGCATCGTGGTACATGGGCACGTTAATGCGCAGGTTCTCTACGGCGTTGCGACGGGCCAAGGGCGCTCCAGGGGGGATCGCCCACACCACTACCGCTTGTGGGTTGGCGCTCATGATGCGTGTGAGCTGAGGGGTAACGTCGGTGGCATTGGCCTCGAACTTCTCCGCCGCCACGATCTGGACTTCTCCCCGCTGCTCGGCTGCCCGCCAGGCGGCAAGCCCCGACTCTCCGTAGGGGTTGTTGACGGTGAGCAGTCCGATCCGCTGTATACCCCTCCGCTTCATGTCCACCAGGATCGCCTCTACGTTCTGGGAGGCGTGGAAGGGGGTCTTGAACACATTAGGGCGCTGCTCCACCGGGACCACGATCGAGTCAGCAGACCCCATGGAGAAGACAGGGATCTTGGATTCAAGAATGGCGTTCATCGCTGCCAACGTGGTGGGGGACGTGCCCGGCCCCACGATAGCCACCACGCCCTGCTGGACGAGTCGCCGCGTCAGCACCGCTGCCTCAGTGGGGTCTGATTTGTTGTCCACTATCACCAGCTCCACAGGCCTCCCAAGGATCCCCCCTTCGCGGTTTACTTTCTCTTGCCAAAGGGTGGCGGCCCGCACATAAGCCTCTCCCTGGACAGAGGCAGCACCCGACTGCTCAATGTTGACGCCGATCTTGATGGGCTCGCCTGTGGGCTGTCTGGCTGCAGTAGGCGTAGGCATCCTAGGCGCCTCCTCCTCCCCACCAGCACATGCCGCTAGAAAGAGGAGGGACGCCATAAGAAGGGCTGTTGCGTACCAGAACCTAAGCTTCCTCTTCATGGCCCGCCCTCCTTTCTGAAAAGGTGCCCCATTCTACAAGGTTTTTGTCCTTCCCAGTATACTTCTGGTGCCATCCTGATCCTAGCTGCTGCCCACCGCCTCGTACTGACGCTGCCAGGACTGGTCGTAGCCTGCCACCTCTACCTCTTCGGCTGCAGGGAGCACCAGGAACGGCGACCGCGCCTCCACCATGATGCCTACCTCGTCCCGCCAAGGTATCTCCTTCCCAGGTGGCGGCGGCGACTGCACTTGCTGGTGGCTCACCCGGACATCGGGCCCGTGGAATGTGCCTGCCGGGTGCAGGGTGGCGTAGCCATCCTTTACCTCGGGACGGGCATGGTAGCCCGAGTGATTAAACAGCACTTCGTCCACATCGTTCTGGTGCGGATACGGTAGCGAGTGGACCCACCTGGGCAGGAAGGCTTGCATGGACGCCCCCTCGTCCTCGGTGACGAACACCGTGTATGTAGGAGGATCGATGTGGAAATCAGGCGAGGACAGGGTGCGTATGTCCTTCAGGGCTAAGCGAAAGGGATAAAGGTTCGCTTCCCAGGCCACAGTGTCGAACGGGCTGAAGGGATAGCGCAATACTGTCCAGGGGCCTAGCCACCGCTTCACGTACACGGGGTAGTCGCCTCTATCGGAGGGCTCGTCTGTCACCTCCACCGGCTCCGGTGGCACCAGGGCCGCATCGGGGTAAGGATAGTTGCGTATCCAGTAGTGGTAGGGACGCATCACCCGTTTGGGGAACTCGTAGAAGATCATCACCACAGGGCTCACAGAACGCAGAGCATAAGTGGCACCCCTGGGCAGGAAGATGAACTGGTCCTGGGCGAACTCTAGCGGCCCAAAGTCTGTAACCACCGTGCCCTGACCTTGGTGCACAAAGATGATGGTGTGGGCATCGGCATGGCGAAAGCGGAGGTAGGGATCGGGCCTTCCGGTAAGGACGGAAATAAGGACGTCCTCCGACCATAGGGCAGGCTTGGGGAAAGGCCCCGTCTGGAGGGCAGCCAAATGGAAGGCCCGACGCTTTATCAGCCCCCTTGGCGATGCGACGTCCTCGGGGTTGAGGGCCGGCACCCCTGTCGCCTCATGGGCCTCGGTTACCACTACTGCCGGCCGCTGGCGCACAACCTCTGCCCCGAAGGCCAGCACCTCGTTCCAGTAGCCCTGGGGTGGGCGCCCTGTGAAGGGGAAGCTAATGCCACTGACTCCAGGGCGTACCCGGAAGGCCGTAGGAAACCCTATCTTGCTTGGCACCATGTCCATTCTTCACCCCTCCCTTCCAAGGTACAAAGTGAACACCTTCCTCATAAACTGCTGGGCGTAGCCACTACCCTGGGTATCACCTCCCGAGCGAACGTGATCATGGACTGGCGAACCCGTTCCGCCTCTAGGGCCCCAAAATTCATCAGGGCCATAACATGGGTAACCCCCATGTCAGCCAGTTTACTTAGCCGTGCAGCTACCAGCTCAGGATCGCCAAAGAGGATGACCTCACCCCTGTCCAGCTCGTCGAAGCTGCGCCGCCGCGCGTAAAGTCGGGTGACCACGTAACGCCACAACGCGGCATCGGCCTCTTCTCTGGCTGCCTCCTTGCTTGAGGACACATATGTGTGAAGGGCCACTGCTATATCCGGCTCGCCCTCGCCCCCTGCCTCAGCGTAGCCCCGACGGTAGGCAGCTATGATCTCTGCCAAGTCGTCTATAGTGTCACAGGTAGCGTAAGGAACCATCATAATGTTGCGCCCCATCCTACCCACGTAATAAGCGCGGTCGGCATGAAGGATAGCCACCCAAAGAGGCGGATGGGGCTTCTGATAGGGGGTGACCGCTATGCGGACGTTGTCGACTCGGTAATAAGTGCCTTCAAAGCTGAAAGGCTCCCCCTGCCAGGCACGAACCATGATGGCCAACGCCTCGTCAAAGCGCTGGCGCCTCTCCTCAGGCGAGATGCCGAAGGCCTGGAACTCGTGCTGGAGATAACCCGAACCTACGCCTAGGCGTAGACGCCCTTGCGATAGCTGGTCTACCACCGCATACTCCTCGGCCAGTACAAGGGGGTTGTGGAAGGGAAGGACCGATACCGCCACCCCCAAGCCCAGGCGGGAGGTGCGCTGGGAGGCAGCCCCTAGAAAGGTGGGAGGAGAGGGCACTGCCCCATACTCGTGGAAATGGTGCTCAGCGATAAAGTAGGCCCAGTACCCCAGCTCCTCAGCAAGCTCCATCTCCGAAAGGATCTGCGAATACAGTTGCCCTATCGAACGGGGGACGTCCAGATAGTGGTCGCACACGGAGAAAATGCTAAACTTCATCGCACCGCCCTCCTTAGCCAGGTCTGTTGCACTTATAGCACCTGAGGTGCACATTGTCAACTATTCAACTTAAGGGCCTACGCGTGGCAGAGCAGGAGGGGGATTGGGCCGTTGAAGCCTTGGGTTAGCTTCTTTGGGTCTTACTTAGGTAGGGCTTACTTTATCTTTCCTTCTCTTCTTCCTCTTCGTCCTTGCCTGGCTCCTCTAGGATAATCCCCCCTTCCTCATCGGTGCGAAGCTGGGCGCGCAGGCGTTCTCCCAAAACCCCATACCAATCGGCACCGAGGTAGTGGAGGGGGCGGTATTGGCGTTCGCCCACCAGCCACGTCTCTTCGAAGGCCTCCCTTTCGGCCTGGACTGCCACCACGCGACCGACAAAGAAGGTATGGTCTCCCAGGCGCAAGGCGTCTTCCAGCCCGCATTCTATCCAGGCGATGCAATGCTCGATAAGTGGGGCATCCACCTGGTGCCCTTTGAAGGTGGGCAGACGGGAGATCTCCAGCTTGGCGACGTCCCTTCCGGAGACGGAGCCGAAGTAATGGGTATGGTTCAGAAGGTCAGGCCCCGGTATGTTGAGGGCGAACTCCTCGGCGTAGCGTATAATGTCGTGCAGGTGGCGCGAAGGGTGGACGGCCAGGCCCACCAGGGGGGGACGCCGAGATACGGGAGTAACCCATATCACGGGGGTGACGTCCTCCTGGTCTCGCCAGCGGGCTGTCACCAGGACCACAGGCCCCCCAATGAGGAGGCGCAAGGCATCGAGCAAGTCCAGCTCGCGGCGCATCTTGGCCCACCTAGGGATTATGGGCCAGCTGGCCTTACAAGGCCAGCCATCAAAGCCACCGGCGGCGCCGGAAGAATAGGGCCATAACCAGACCTAGGGCAGCCATGGCTGCCATTACTGCCGGGAAACCCCAACCGCTGTTAAAAGGCGGCCACACATGATGGATAAAGTTCATGCCGTATACGCTGGAGATGAGGGTTAGGGGCAAAAAGATGGTCGCCATCGCTGTTAAGACCTTCATCACCTCGTTTAGTCGGTTAGAGATAACCGTAAGGTAAGTGTGAAGGGCGCCATCTGTAAGTTCACGTAGGGACTCAATTAAGTATTCGATGCGCACCAGATGGTCATAAATGTCCCGAAAGTAGATATTGGCCTCAGGGCGTACGAGGGCGGGGAATTCAGGGTGAGACAGGCGCCACAAGAGCTCCCGCTGGGGGATGGTCAGCCGCCGGAGACGTAGGGCGTTTCCTCGCAGCTGCAGAATACGATCTAGTAGCTTGGCCTCCCTCCCCTCCAGCGCCTCCATCTCCAGCCGGTCCAAAGATTCCTCCATGGCATCGATGTAGTGGAGGTAGTCGTCCACTAATCGGTCCAGCACGGCGTGAAGAAGCCACTCGGGGCCGCGACGTAGGGGCAGACCATCTTTCAAACACCGCTGCCAGATGGCCTCCAGCGCCTCCACAGGCCCAGAATGACTAGAGACCAAGTAGTTAGGCCCCAAGTAGAGGCACAACTCCTGGGTGGTTACATCGACGAAAGGAGTGTAGCTGGTCAGGGCATGAAAGATGATGAAGATGAATTCCCCATGATCGTCCAGCTTGGGAGGGTTGGGCTCTGGCGTGAGGGCGTCCTCTACGGTGAGGGGATGGAAGGCAAACACACCGTTAAGCACCTTCTGAGCAATGGCAGTATCGGCCGAGATGTCCAGATCTGCCCAGAGGAGCAGCCCTTTGGCGAGGGCTTCCCGCAGCGCATCTAGGCTATCTAGTAGCTGAACTGGGCCCTCCTCGGCTACCGTAAGCACGCGCAGCGTCCCCATCGCCACTGCCATTGTACGTCCCAGAGCACTGGAAGGCTGTAAAATGGTCACGCCATGGCCACACGTGTGCTAATAGGCACCTGCTCATGGACCGACAAGACGTTGCTGGAAAGTGGATGGTATCCACCCCACGTCCGCACACCTGCCGAGCGCCTACGCTTTTACGCCCATAACTTCCCCATCGTCGAGGTAGATAGCTCCTACTACGCCATCCCTAGCCCTCGCAGCGCTGCCCTCTGGGCACAACGCACCCCCGAAGGGTTCAAGTTCGACGTAAAGGCCTTCGCCATCTTCACCCATCATCCTACTCCCCCCATTGCCCTGCCCAAGGACGTTTATGAGGCCCTGCCGGCGGCCCTACGGGAAAAACGCCACCTGTACTACCGCGATTTACCCCAAGAGCTCATCGATGAGCTGTGGCATCGCTTCGCCCAGGCCCTCTTACCCCTGGCGGTGACTGGTAAGCTAGGGGTGGTCCTGTTCCAGTTTCCGCCCTGGTTCCGGCCAGGCCTGCGCTCAAGGGAGTATATAACTAGCTTGAACGAGCGCTTACCCCAGTTCTGGCTGGCCGTGGAATTCCGCCAGAGGGACTGGTTGGCCCAGGAAAGGGACCAGCAGAAGACTTTGGCCTTTTTGCGCCAAATAGGCCTCCCATTGGTCTGCGTTGATGAGCCCCAAGGTTTCCTTTCCAGCGTGCCTCCAGTGGCGGAGGCCACAGGGCCTATCGCCGTAGTCCGCTTCCACGGACGTAACGCCGCCACCTGGGAGGCTAAGGGCATCACTGCCGCCGAACGCTTCAACTACCTTTACACCGACCAGGAGCTAGGCGAATGGGTGCCCCGCATACGTCATCTGGCTCAACAGGCTCAAGAGGTACACGTGCTCTTCAACAACTGCTACCGCGACTACGCTGTGCGCAACGCCCGTCAGATGGCACGCCTGTTGGCCGAGCCGACCCCCACCCATCAACCGCCCCTTCTCTAGGCCCGAACCGTGAGCCGCCGAGATGGGTGACTGTGTCCCCCTGGGCAGATGGGGACACTCGGGGATCGCCCAGACGACGCATAATATAGAACTGGTACCACCCTTTCTACAGCTCAGACCATGAGCACCCAAAGGGAAGCCCTTAGGCCTAAGCTGCGCCCCTTAGACGTGCGCCGCTTTGGCGATATCTTGGTCCTGCGAGACCCTCTGGGGTTATGCCCTCAGGAAATAACCTTTCCCAGCTACCTTGGGCCTCTTCTCTCCCTTATGGACGGCAGCCGCGACATCAACGGGATCCAGATGTCGTTTCACCTCCTAACTGGCCATTACATCTCCCTGACCTCTCTAGAAGAGCTGGTAAGCCACCTAGAAGCCTGCCTCCTTTTAGATGGGCCCCTATTTCGTCAGACATACGACAAAGCCCTGCAGGAGTATCGAAGGGCCCCCTTTCGGCAGCCTGCCCTGACTGATAAGGTTTACCCAGGCGAGCCAGAAGCCCTCTCCCGAACTTTGGCCGGCTATATAAGGGACGCACCGCCCCCCTTCAGGTTGAGAACGGCTGTAGGCATCATCAGCCCCCATATAGACTACGCCCGGGGTTGGAAGGTATACGCTGCCACTTGGGGAGCTATCAAGGAGGCCGTACAGGAGGCGACGCTGGTTTTAGCCTTCGGTACTGACCACGCAGGAGGCCATGGGCGCCTCACCCTCACCCGTCAAAGTTACGCCACCCCATGGGGCGTCTTACCCACCGATACCCAGATGGTAGAGGAGCTAGCCGCAGTGTTGGGGGAAGAGGCCTTCCAAGAAGAGATCCACCACCGCAACGAACACTCTCTGGAGCTGGCCTTAGTGTGGCTGCACTATATGAGGCAAGGATGTCCTGTGACAGTGGTGCCGATACTGTGTGGCTCCTTTGCCCCCTTCGTAGATGGCCCCACCTCCCCCATGGAAAGCGATCGAATCGCCAGGGCAGTAGAGATCCTCTCAGGTTACGCTGCTCGCCCTGGGGCGTTGGTGGTAGCCGCGGCCGATCTGGCCCACGTCGGCCCCGCCTTTGGCGACCCGATGCCTTGGGGCCTTCTAGAGAGGGCCCAGCTGCACGGTAGCGATGACCGCCTCCTGGAGTCGATCTCCAGATGCGACGCCGAGGGATTTTTAGCCCAAGTGAGGGCCTGTGGAGACCGCTACCGGATTTGTGGTTTGCCGCCCATATACCTAGCCCTAAAGGTATTGGGGACAGGAAAAGGATATCCGACAGGCTACCAGCAGTGCCCAGCCGACCCGCAAGGTGGCTCATTGGTCTCCATTGCTGGGA
>JAUQPQ010000113.1 GCA_030550295.1 Chloroflexota bacterium | reverse complement strand
ATCCCTGGCCCAGGCCGCGTGATGGGCGGGAGGATCGCAGCCTAGAGGGTTACAGGTTGCAAGGGATAAACTCTGGGGTCTTTACCCATTGGTGGTGCCGTGTTAGATAAGATCGGTCGCCTTTGGCAGCGACTAGCCCAAGTCTTCAGCTCCCGCGACCTCTTTGAGGCGGCTCTGGTGGCCATTAGCTTTTTAGCCTACTTCGGTGTAAGGGGCCTGGTCATTGACCGGCCAGAGAGGGCCTACTGGCATGCTAGGGATCTGATAGAGCTGCAGAGGAAGCTGGGCATCTTCTGGGAGTATGAGCTCCAAAAGCGCCTTCTGGATAACATATTTATTATTCAGTCCCTCAACATCATCTACTTCTGGCTGCACTTTCCCCTCATCATCGCCTTTGGGATATGGTGTTACTACAATAGGCGCTACAAGTATACGGTATTGCGTGATGCCTTTTTGGCCTCGGGGGCTATCTCTCTCATCATATACTGGTTGTATCCTGTAGCTCCGCCCAGGCTCCTCCCGGAGCTGGCACAACGGTTTGAGCCTGCCGCCCCCATTTATGTCCGAGGGTTTGTAGACACCATGCAGGTCTATCTTGGCTATGCTTATCAGACTCAGGAGACCCGGGCCTTCGTTAATCCCTACGCTGCCATGCCCAGCCTGCATTTCGGCTGGGACATGCTTTTGGGTATAGGGATCATCTGGGCCTTCTGGGGGAGCCGCCTAATATGGCTGGCGGTGCCCATTGGGGTGTTTTTGCCCTTCTCTCAGGTGATAGCCATCAGCATCACCGCCAACCACTTCTTCATGGACGCCTTAGCGGGGGCGGCGGTATCGCTGGTAGGGCTGGGCATAGCCTGGGCCCTACAGAGGTGGTTCTATCCCCGGTTGGCTCTGTGGGGGCAGCACATCTCCTGGCCAGCGATGCGGCGGCTCCTCCTATCTATGGGGACCGATCCCCACCCCCGAGGGGGTAAGAAGGTCCCAGGGCCTAAAGCTTCCTCAACAGCTGGCGAGCAGCGTTGAGGAGAGGGTCCCATACGGGGGCGAAGGGCGGGGCATAGGCTAGGTCCAGGTTGGCCATCTCATGGGCCGTAAGACAAGCGTGGAGGGCAGTGGCTATTACGTCGATACGTTTCCCTGACCCTTCCCCTCCTACGATCTGGCCTCCTAGGATACGTCCGGTGTCTCTTTCTGCCAGGAGCTTCACCGTTATGGGGGCACTCCCAGGGTAGTAGCGGGCCCGCGTATGGTCTTCTACCCGGGCTGACACCCACTCCCAGCCCAAGGCCCTTAGCTCCCTTTCTTGGAGGCCGGTGCGGGCCACTTCCAGGTGACACACCTTGGTGATGGCTGTACCTACCACCCCGGGGAAGGTGGCATAGCCCCCGGCGATGTTGATCCCTGCCACCCGCCCATGTTTGTTGGCTACTGTTCCCAAAGCCACCCAGAAGGGCCGACGGGAAACCAAGTGAAAGCTCTGGGCGCAGTCACCTGCTGCCCATACCCCTTCTATGGGGCTTTTCATCCTTTCATTGACGACGATGCTGCCCTTCTCGCCCAGGGGGATGCCTGCCTCCTGGGCCAGGGCAGTGTTCGGCCTCACCCCCATGCCGAGGACGACGACGTCGGCCGGAATGGTGCGCGCCTCAGTGACCACCGCCCTCACTCGGCCGTTGGCCGCCTCAATCCCCTGCAGGGCCTCACCTAGATAGAGGGCGACCCCTATCTCTCTCAGGGCCTGGGCGATAGGCTCGGCCATGTCGGGATCTAGGGTGAGCATCACTTGGGGCTCCTTCTCCACCAGGGAGACCTGAAGGGATCTCTGACAGAGGGCCTCCGCCATCTCTAGCCCTATATAGCCCCCACCCACGATGACGGCCCTTTGGGCCCCCGTCTCTTCCAGGTAACGGTCTAAAGCTAAAGCGTCTTCCAGGTTATTTACGCCGAAGACGCCTTTGGCATCCATCCCTGGCAAGGGAGGGCGGATGGGCACTGCCCCTGTAGCGATAAGCAGATGGTCGAAGGGTTCCCGGAAGGCCTTGCCCCCCTCCAATGGCTGCACCAGCACTGTGCGGGAACTTAAGTCTATCGCCTCTACCTGGTGGCGCGTGTAAACTTGTATGCCTACCCGGGCGAACTCCTCTGGCCGGCGCGCCAGAAGCTTCTCCACCTGGTCAACGGCCCGACCTATGAAGTAGGGGATGCCACAGGCAGCATAAGAGACGAAGGCTCCCTTATCGAACACTATGATCTCCAGATCTTCGGGGCTCCGCCTTCGTCGGGCGTTGGTTGCAGCGCTCATGCCAGCGGCGTCGCCTCCAACTATCACCAAACGCTCCTTGCTCATCAACTTACCCCCTCCCTTACATTTTATGCCTAGCTACGCAGGGTGAGGCCATCTTGTGGTGGGCTGTTGTCACCCCTCACCATACTTGACCCATGACCAGGGCCACCTTACACTTACTGCGGCCCAAGGAACAGGAGAAGCGTTCGGCAAGGGAGGTAAGCCTATGCCAGCTGTGGTGGTAGTGGGAGGCCAGTGGGGAGATGAGGGGAAGGGACGGGTGGTAGACCTTCTGGCCCGCAAGGCCCATGTAGTGGCCAGGTATTCGGCAGGGAGCAATGCTGGCCACACGGTGCTCAATGAGCTGGGAGAATTCCGTCTCCACCTCATCCCGGCCGGCATCTTCTACCCTGATAAGGTGTGCCTAATTGGCCATGGGATGGCAATAGACCCCAAGGTCCTTCTGGAAGAGATCCGCTCCCTGGAGGCGAAAGGGATCCAAGTGATGGGGAGGCTCTTCGTATCGGGAAGGGCCCATGTAACTATGCCATGGCACCCCCTGCTAGACCGTCTGGAAGAGCAGATGCGGGGAAAGGCGGCCATAGGCACTACCGGACGTGGGGTAGGGCCCACCTTCGTGGACAAGGTAGCTAGGCTAGGGATAAGGATGATAGACCTTATAGACCCCCAAGCCCTGCGTGAGCGCCTCTCTTTTGTCTTGCCCATAAAGAACAACATCCTCACGCGCCTCTTCGGGGTGGAGCCGTTGGACCTGGAGACGGTGTGGGCCGAATACGCCGAGCTTGGCTCCCAACTGCGCCCCTTTGTGGCCGATACGGCTGTCATGGCCCAGGAGACGCTGGCCAGGGGCGAGATCCTCCTCTTGGAAGGGGCCCAGGGGGCATTGCTGGACCTAGACCTGGGAACTTATGAGTACGTCACCTCCTCGGTCCCTTCCTCGCTAGCTGGGGGGGCGTGCATAGGGATGGGCATTGGGCCTACCCAAATTAAAGAGGTAGTGGGGG
>JAUQPQ010000003.1 GCA_030550295.1 Chloroflexota bacterium | reverse complement strand
CCCCCCTCTCATGACCCCTCAGCGAGCGTACTCCACCGCCCGCTTCTCCCGGATAACGGTGACCTTGATCTGGCCTGGGTATTGTAGGTTCTCCTGTATCTTACGACTTAGCTCTCTGGCTAGGCGAACGGCGCCAAGGTCGTCTATCTCCTCTGGCTTGACGATGACGCGGATCTCCCGTCCGGCCTGCACAGCATAAGCCTTCTCCACCCCTGGCAGGGAGTAAGCCATGCTCTCCAGAGCCTCTAGCCGTCTAAGATACTGTTCCAGTGACTCCCGCCTCGCCCCTGGGCGGCTGCCGCTAAGAGCATCGGCCACGATGGTGATGATAGCTTCTACGGTGCGTGGCTCCACCTCCTCGTGGTGAGCCTCAATACAGTGCACCACCGCCGGAGGCAAACCATAACGGCTAGCAATCTCTGCCCCTATGCGGGCATGGGTGCCCTCCACCTCGTGGTCCACAGCCTTGCCTATGTCGTGAAGGAGGCCTCCCAGGCGCGCTACCTGGGCATCAGCCCCCAGCTCGTGGGCGATGAGGGCAGCCAGGTGGGCCGTCTCTATTGCATGCTTCAGTTGGTTCTGGCCATAGGAGTATCGGTATTTCAGGCGCCCCAGCAGCTTGATGATCTCAGGGTGGAGGCCAGGGCAATGGGCCTCTATGGCTGCCTGTTGACCTGCCTCCCAG
The DNA here is from genome assembly GCA_030550295.1 of Chloroflexota bacterium. Taxonomy (GTDB): domain Bacteria; phylum Chloroflexota; class Dehalococcoidia; order SM23-28-2; family HRBIN24; genus JAVVHA01. The sequence goes on along the minus strand of JAUQPQ010000003.1, from coordinate 55,840 downwards.
ATGGCTGCTTCTACCTCCTTGCGCGCCCGCTCCACCATCTCTTCAATACGGGCAGGGTGGATGCGGCCATCGCTTATAAGGTTAGTGAGGGCGATCCTGGCGATCTCCCTACGCACAGGGTCAAAGGAGGAAAGGGTAACCGCGTCAGGGGTGTCGTCGATGATGACGTCCACCCCTGTTAGGTGTTCTAAGGCCCTAATATTGCGGCCTTCGCGGCCGATAATGCGGCCCTTTATATCTTCGGACGGCAAGGGCACTACAGAGGCGGTGGCCTGGGACACGACGTCGCTGGTGAGGCGCTGCATGGCCGTCACCAGGATCTTTCGTGCCCTTTCCTGGGCCTCCTCTTTTATCTGCTGTTCTGCCTCGTATATGCGGCGGTTCGCCTCTTCCCTAATGTCGCGCTCCACCTCTGAGAGGAGGAGCTGCCTAGCCTCTTGGATGGTGAGGCCAGTCACCCGCTGGAGCTCCTGGAGCCGCTCCTCGTAAAGTTGGGCCATTTGGGCTCTTAGTTGTTCCAGTTCGGCGCTCTTTTGGGCTAGCGCCTGCTCTTTCCTCTCCAGGTTCTCCAGCTTCTGCTCCAGGTGTTCTTCTTTCTGTAGTAGACGTCTCTCTAGCCTCTGTATCTCCTCACGTCGTTCCCGTAGCTCCTGTTCCGCCTGGGTTTTTACCCTTACCGCCTCTTCCCTTGCCTCTATGATCATCTCCCTATGGCGCCTCTCGGCCTCGGTAAGGATACGGGCAGCAGTCTGCTGGGCGCTGATCATCTTGCTCCGGGTGAGCCAGTACTGAATTAAAGCGCCCAAGAATACGCCACCCACTACGCCGAGAAGGGCCAAAATGACCAACATGATCGTCCCAAGCATAACTACCTCACTTCCCTTCTCGGTTGCTCTGCTATATTCCTGGCCTGTTAAGGTTCGGCCCCCTGTTTTTCATCTTACCGCCCCTAGAAAGGGCCGTCAACGGCAATCGAAGGATAAGGAGAGAAGCTATAGAAATTGTTTATAATTTTTTCGCCTAAACGGGGGCTATGCGCCCCAGGGAGTAGGCGATGGTGGCCACGCCTCCCCCTATGGCCATCACCTCAGCGCCTGCGATGATGGGGTTCCGGCGCACCAGTCTCCCCTTCACTGCCCCCACGAGGAAAAGGACAGCGGCGGCCGTGAGGATGGAGGCGACGATAGACGGCCCTTCCGCCCCGAAGAAGAAGGCTATAAGGGGCATGATCCCACCTAAGAGGTACGAGATCCCCATGACTAGGGCATCTTTGGTGGGCTCTGGCATCACCTCGGGGCTGATACCTAGCTCCTTCTCGGCCATCGTCTTAAGCCACAAGGCCTTGTCGGCAGCCACCCGTTCGGCCATCTGCCTGGCCTCGTCCAGGGAGAAGCCTTCCAGGCGGTAGATCTCTACTAGCTCCGCCATCTCCTCTTCTGGCTTGTGCTCTATTTCCCATGCCTCCCGGGCCAGCTCAGACTCTTGCACCTGGCGCTCCGCCCTAGAGCCCAGAAAGCTGCCTGCGCTCATGGACAGGGTTCCCCCAAGGATGGCGGCCAGGCCTGCCAGCAAGACGGTGGCCTGAGACTCGGTAGCGGCTGCCACGGCAGGTGCTACTGTGGCGGCCGTAACCAGTCCGTCTTGGGCTCCAAACACCACCTCCCGCAGACGGGTGAGGGCAGCGATGCGCGATTTTTCGCTGTGCACCTCCTTGATTGCCCCTTCACTATGAGGGATTACCTTGGGAGGGACGGTCTCGGCGGCAGGCGCGGTGTGGGGCGAAGGGGGAGAGATGCGGGGGGCTTTTTGGCCCGTTTTCTCCTCCAAAAGCCTAAGGGCAACCTGAAAGCGTCGCAAGTGCTCCCGCTCCCCCTCTAAGGCCAGACGAAAGCTGGCAGCAGCGTCGGGCCGGCCATCAGCCTCCGCCTCGGATATGAACTTGGGGTACATGATCTCCATCTCATAGGCCTCGCCTTCAGTAACAGCCACGAGGTTCTCTAGAGTGGAGCCTATTTCCCCTAAGGCCCGCAAGTGGCTAAGGGCGTGTATCGTCTCTGCGCCGGCAGCCTCCATAAAGGCGGCTGCTACCTCCGGATGCCCCTCTTCCAGCGCCTTGAGGGCATAGGCCAGATACATGCGGTTGGCCTTAGCCTCGCCCAGAAAAGCGATCCACAGGTTTCGCTGGGTTCTATCCATGGCAGCTTCTTTAGAATGATTTTAAAAAAGGCTCCGGCCCGGGTCTATATTGGCTCCGCCTCTGGGGCGGGGGCAAAGGTGAGCACGGGCAACGCTTCAGAGGCCTTTTGTCGGATTTGTTGCTCCAAGCCTTGGGCCAACTGAGGATTTTGGCGCAGGTATTCTTTGGCCTGTTCCCTTCCCTGCCCCAGGCGGATCTCCCCGTAGGAGTAGAAGGCCCCCTGTTTGCGGATGAGGCCTAGAGCGGTGCCCAGGTCTAGGATATCGCTCTCCCAGCTTATGCCCACTTTGGGCCCCTGGAATATGATCTCGAACTCGGCCGTTCGGAAGGGAGGGGCCACCTTGTTTTTGACCACCTTCGCCCTTACCCTGTTGCCGATGATCTCGTTGCCCACCTTTATGGCCTCCACACGTCGCAAATCGATGCGTACAGAGGCGTAGAACTTCAGGGCCCGTCCACCAGGGGTCACCTCTGGGCTGCCGAAGATTACGCCTATTTTCTCACGTAGCTGGTTTATGAAGATGACCGCGGTACGGGTGCGAGCGATGGTCGCCGTCAGCTTGCGCAAGGCCTGGGACATGAGACGAGCCTGAAGCCCAGGCATCGACTCCCCCATCTCCCCCTCCAGTTCCGCTTTAGGGACGAGGGCAGCCACCGAATCGACCACTATGACATCTACGGCGTTGGACCTGACCAACGCCTCGGCTATCTCTAACGCCTGCTCCCCGGTGTCGGGCTGAGATACTAGGAGGTCTTCTACCTTAATGCCCATGGCAGCAGCAAAGTTGGGGTCCAGGGCATGCTCAGCATCGATAAAAGCGGCGATGCCACCTGCTTTCTGGGCCTGGGCCACTACGCTGAGGGCCAACGTCGACTTGCCCGACATCTCAGGGCCGAAGATCTCCGTTATCCTGCCCCGTGGTATCCCCCCTACTCCTAAAGCGAGGTCTAGAGCCAGTGATCCCGTGGGGATGGCCTCTACAGCTAACTTGGCCCCCGCCTCCCCCAGGCGCATAATGGCCCCCTTCCCAAACTCTTTCTCAATCTGGCCGATGGCCAGCTCTAGAGCACGCAACCTCTCTTGCTGAGGCATAAGCTCACTCACCTTCTCCCTTACCGGCAAGGGCATGATAACATGTTGGGCCTGCGGGGGCAATCATATTAGGGCCCTTATCGCTAAGTTGGCTACCACCTGAATAAGGATAATGGCCACCAGCGGAGATAGGTCCAGCATCCCTAGGCGGGGCACTACCTGCCTTATTGGGGCCAGAATGGGCTCGGTGATGTCATGTAAGAAGGTCACCACAGGGTTGCGGGGATCTAAGGGGAACCATGAGATCAGGGCCCTGAGAACGATGGCCAAGGTAAGGGCTTGGGCCACACCCTGGATAATAGCTACTAGGACCCCAATGGCTGCTCCCCTCCCAGTTCCAGGGCACGACGGTAGGCGTGGGCCACTGCTTCTATGATGGCTGCCCTTACTCCCGCTTTTTCTAGGGCCAATAGCCCAGCTGATGTAGTCCCCCCTGGAGAAACCACTTGGCCTCGCAGTTCCGCCAAAGAGGCATCCGCCTTTTGGGCGTAGAGGGCGCTGCCCAAAAAGGTATGGATGGCCAGGGCAGTAGCCATGGGACGGGGCATCCCTATGTGGACGGCCCCATCCACTAATGCTTCCATGAGTAGAAAGATGAATCCGGGTCCACTGCCACTTACAGCTGTCGCCATATCCACCAGTTTCTCTTCAGGGGCCTCCACTTCCGCCCCAAGGCAACCCAGGATATTTCGCACCATCTCCTTCTGAGGAGTTTCCACCTCGGGCGCAGCAACCCAAACGGTGACGCCAGCGCCTATGCGGGCAGGGGTGTTAGGCATCGCCCTGACCACACGGCTGTAGCCAATGGAGCCCTTTATGGTTGCCAGCTTGACGCCAGCCATGATGGATAGCACCGCCTGTTTTGGCTGCAGCTGCCCCTTCAGGGATGCAGCCACAGTAGGGAACTCTTGGGGCTTGACGGCGAGCACCACCACGTCGGCCCCCCTAACGGCCTCAGCGGCGTCATGGCCTACTTTTACACCGTAAGTAGCGGCCAGGTGTTCCCGCTTCTGGGCCACGATTTCACATACCGTCAATTCTGCTGGGGAAACGAGGCCCCGGCGTAGCACCGAGGCCACAAGGGCCTCCCCCATAACTCCACCGCCTATTATGGCCACCTTCATCTTTACTACCCTACTTTGCGGGGCCCAAAGATGGCCCTTCCTAGACGCACCATGGTGGCCCCCTCTTCTATGGCCACCTCAAAGTCATCGCTCATACCCATGGAGAGCTCCCTCAGCCCTAGGGCATGGGCCAGCTCTCTGAGGCGTCGGAACACGGGTCGCACCTCCTCCGAGTCCTGTGCCATTGGCGCCACCGTCATAAGGCCTTGCACGTCCAAGTTAGGTAGAGAGGCGATCCGCTCAGCCACCTCCAGTACCTCTTGGGGGGAGAACCCAAACTTGGACGGTTCGCCGGCTACGTTTACCTCCAACAACACGGGAACCTTACTTTGGGCCCGCCGACTTATCTCTTGGGCCAAAGGAAAAGAGTCCACACTGTCGATGGAGTGGAAAAGGGCAAGGGCCTTTTTCACCTTATTGCGCTGGAGGTGTCCTACCATATGCCAAACTACGGGAAGAGAGGCGAGATGCGGCCTTTTAGCCTCCGCCTCTTGTACTCGGTTCTCCCCGAAGTGGCGTATACCCGCCTCCCAGGCCTCTTTTAACGCCTCAGGGGGGAACCCTTTCCCCACCGCTACTATAGTCACTTCCTGGGGAGACCTGCCTACCCTGAGGCAAGCACGGGCGATCCTCTCTTTTACCAGCGCCAACCTTTCAGCTACTCCGGTCGCTACCACGGCGTCTCCAGTATACACAAGGCCTACTCCCTAGAAGCGCATCTCACGGCTCTCTAGAACGCCTGTTAGCGTCCAGCCATCCCCATACCGCCACCCCCACACCTATAAGGGCCATGGCCGTTACCCCCCATACCCAGTGCACGCTGAAAGCTACTGTAACCCCACCTATAGCTATCATTAACGCCAACAAAGCCACAAGAGGCCAGAAGAGTATGGAAAAGATAGCCTTTGTAAGGTGAAAGATGTCCGCCCATCGGAAAGATGGCTCCTCTTCTCCCTGGCCTGGTACTCTCATTTTTTATGACCCTAGGGCAGCCCCAACTATCTGGGACAGGTCTTCTATCCCCTGCTGCTGCAAGAAGCTTTCTAGCCCTTCCAACACTTCCAACGGTGCTCTAGGGTTGCGGAAAGTAATGGTACCCACCTGCACAGCACTGGCCCCGGCCATCAGATATTCCACAGCGTCCTGCCAGGTGGAGATACCGCCACACCCTATGATAGGCACTCCTAGTTGCTCTCTAGCTACCTCAGACACTAGCCTCAGAGTCAGGGGCTTGATGGCAGGGCCCGAAAGCCCCCCACCGAAACTTGGCACCGGGCGAGCGCTCCAGATATCGATAGCCAAGGCAGGGTACGTATTGGCGATGGTGAGGGCGTCAGCTCCTGCTTCCACCACTGCCTGGGCTACCGCCACCAAGTTAGGTGCTACCGGGCTGAGCTTGACGATGACCGGCAGGGCAGTGCAACGTCGCACTGCTGCCGTTACCTCTGCCGCCAAGGGCGGATGACAGGCGAATTCTAGGCCATTCTCCACATTGGGGCAGCTGATATTTAGCTCTAGGGCGCTCACCCCAGGCGTACCGTCCAGCTGCGCCGCTAAAGAGGCGTACTCTTCGACGCTCTCGCCAGCGATATTGGCTACCACCGGCACTCGCCATGTGGCCCAGATGGGTGCCAGCTCCTTAATTACCCTCCCCACGCCAATGTTCTGGAGCCCTATGGAGTTGATAAGGCCAGCCGGCGTCTCCACTAAGCGGGGCTGCGGGTTGCCTTGACGAGGCCTAAGGGTAATCCCTTTACTAACGATAGCCCCAAGCCTGTCTATATCGAAGAGGCGGCGGAACTCAATCCCGTTGCCAAAACAGCCCGAGGCCACCATAACGGGGTTGGAAAGCAAAAGCCCCCTTTTGCCCCGGCCCCCAATCTCTACCGCTATGTTCACCTCAAGGCCTAGTATACCGCCGCCACCACCGTGCTAAGCGGAGGCGACGATTCTGTTAGCGGTAGTAACCAAGGGCAAAAAGGTTCTACAGGCCAGCTAATAGAGGCCCTTACAGGGCTATACTCATCCCGGCGCCGCTTTGGCTCGCCGTAGAATAGTCCTCGTCAGCCCCTTCTATGGATCGAGCAGGCCTTAGCCACGAGTCTGCCGATGGCTCCTCGCCCCAGTAGTAGGACTCGGGAGTAGAGTTGCGGAACTCCCGTACTGCCCCACAGCGCCGACACCGCCCAACGCTCATCGTCCCATTGGGGGTAGCAATGACCCAGTGGTGCCGACACTGCCGCTCACCTGGCAGGGCCTCGGCTCCCTCCTCTAACAAGGCCCCACTCATCTCCACCACCTCCATAAATAGATATCCCTTCGACCACAAGCGCTACAACACCCTCCACGTTTCGGCTTTGTTACATATTTCACCATCACGGCACATTATACTTAGCCCCCCGCGCCTTGTCAAGGAGCTTGTGGTTTCTACCATTAACGATGCGTGAATTGTCATAACATTCCTTTCCCGGGGTGGGGAGTGTTATACTGCAGAGGGATGGGGGTGATACATCCTACCAAGAGGCAGATTTTAGATCATCTGAAGCGCAGGGGGGCAGCCACTTTAGATGACCTAGTCCATTGGATGTGTTTGGCGAGGGCCACCCTGCGGCAACATCTCATATCCTTACAGAGGGATGGTTTAGTAGAGGTGAGGCAAGAGAAGGGGCCTGCGGGGAGGCCCCGTCATGTGTATCGTCTCGCCCCTGCCGGACATGAAACCTATCCCAAGCGCTATGAGTGGTTAGTTTTACTGCTGCTTGAAGTAGTGGGCGAGTTGAGCCCTGCCGAGTTGCAGGGCCTAGATGCCAGGCAGAAGCAGGCCTTAGTCCTTTCCCGTGCCTTAGACAGGCTAGCTTCTGGTTACTTTTGGGCCTTGGAGGGGAAGGGGCTGGGGGCGCGCGTAAAGCTGGTATCTCAGATCTTGCGGGAGCAAGGGTCCATGGTTGAGTGGCGTAGGGTGGGCTCAAGGTACGAAATGGTGGACTACAACTGCCTTTTCCCCAAAGTGGCCGAGAGTTATCGGGCGGTGTGCGAGTGGCACACCAACCTTCTGGCCAGACTATTGGGCCACCCGGTCCGCTGTGTTGAGCGCATCAGCGAAGGGAGCAACGCCTGCAGGTTTGTGGTGGATCCGTGACAGATCATAGTGGGAGGTAAGCAGAACCTTGGACGGGGACAAAAAGTTGACTAAGGAAGCGGTACTGGAGGCGCTCCGGCAGGTGCACGACCCTGACTTGGGCCGCGATATCGTCTCCCTTGGCTTTGTATCTTTAGAGGACATCGCCCTGTGCGGCGACCAGGTAAAGGTATCCATCACCCTCACTACGCCGGCATGCCCCGTTCGGGAGGAGATGCGTCGTCAGGCCCAAGAAGCGATCCTCGCCTTGCCGGGGGTGGCCAGCGTGGAAGTGGAGATGAAGGCCAACGTGCGCCCTACAGGCTTTCGCGGGCCCAGGCCGGTAGCTGGCGTGCGTAACCTCATAGCTGTCGCTTCCAACAAGGGAGGAGTAGGCAAGAGCACTGTAGCCGTAAACTTGGCCCTCGCCCTCCGCAACTACGGCGCCAGGGTGGGGCTTTTGGACGCCGATCTCACAGGTCCCAATGTGCCCACCATGCTGGGTCTCCCCCCAGGCTTCCAGGCAGATAAGGGGCTCTCCATTGTGGAGAGATATGGCCTACGGGCAGTCTCCCTTGGCTTCCTTCTGCCTCCAGGCACCGCCGTTATCTGGCGGGGCCCACTCATCGGCACTGGCATAAGGCAACTTCTCCACGACATCCCCTGGGGCGAGGAGGGAGAGCTGGACTATCTAGTGGTGGACTTGCCCCCGGGCACCAGCGACGCTTCCATGAGCCTAGCCCAAGACGCCACCGTCACGGGAGTGGTCATCGTCACCACCCCCAATGCGGTCTCAGTGGAGGACGCCCTAAAGGCTGTCTCCTTTTTCGAGAAGCTGCACGTACCCATCTTGGGGGCGATAGAGAACATGAGCTACTTTATCTGCCCCCACTGTGGCGGCAGGGTGGACATCTTTGGTCACGGCCTGGTAGAGAAGGTGTGTCAGGAGGTGGGGATTGACTACCTCGGTGCTATCCCCCTCGATCCCAAGGTTAGGGAGGGGGCCGACAGGGGCGTACCCATACTGGAGGCCGAACCTGACTCACCTGTATCGCAGGTGATTATGGCCATCGCCCAGAAGGTGGCGGCGAAGGTCAGTATTCAGCACTTCCTAGCCCAGGAGCCACCTTCCCAGCAAAAGGATTAGGGGCGGTCACAACGCCCTCAGCACTCGTCTTCCCTCTAGACGGATAAGGCGGCCCATATTAGGTGGCGGCAGGTGACCAAAGGCCACACGTAGACCCTCGCTCTCTACAAAGTCTAAGATGCGCCGGCGCGTCTCCGCCGCCTGCGCAGGATCGGTATCAAAGGCCGATGACCAATCCACCTTTTCTATCTGGAGGGGGTGGTTCACCAAATCCCCGGCGATAAGGGCCCGCTCCCCCTGAGACGAGATGAGGATGCTGGAATGGCCCGGCGTGTGGCCAGGGGTGGGCAAAGTGGTTACACCTTCGGCCAGGGTCACCTCACCAGAGAAAAGCTCCATCACCCCTGCCTCCTGTAGGGGAAGTAGGTTGCTTCGCCCTGCAGCCCCATCTATCCGTTCAGGAGCGGTGAAGTGTTCCCAGTCGGCCCTAGGGAGGTAGTAGCGTGCTCGGGGGAAGGTAGGGCCTCGAACTCCCCCTTCCTCGCGCGCATTCCAGCCCGTGTGATCCAGGTGCAGATGGGTACACACTACCACGTCCACGTCTTCAGGACTTATCCCGTTACTAGATAGCTCCTCCAGCAGGCGGCCACGGCCTCCGCCCAAGAAAGAGGGGACGTTAGGCCCAAGCCCCGTATCCACCAACACCGTTTTCCCACCTGAGCGGACGACATAGCAGGAGGCGTATGTCTGATAGCGTCCGTCGGGCGTGTACGATTGGGGGTAGACGTCTTGGAAGGCCATGATCGCCTGGACATCGCGCCCGGGGAAAAGTATGGCGTAGTCTAAGGGGAAAACGAGGTCTATAAGTCCTACTATCTCCACGTTTCCCACACGCACTACTTGGGCAGCCATGGCACCCTCCCTTGAATATGTTCTGTCCAGAATATACAAGAGAAGCCGCCCTTTTTCCAGTTTCAGTACAGGTCTTCCAGGGCAAAGCAGGGGCCATCACGGCACACCAAACGCGGACCTTTGCGGGTGAAGGTGGTGCAGCCGTAGCAGATGCCCGTGCCGCACGCCATGTGCTCTTCCATGAGCACCTGCACCTTGGCCGTGCTGGACACCCCTCGAAGGACGTTAGCCAGCTCCCTGTACATTCCAGTGGGCCCGCAGACGAACGCCTGATGGGCCCAGGGGAGGAAGGAAGGGACCAAATCGGTGACTAGGCCGTGATGGCCGTGGCTGCCATCCTCGGTGGCAAAAACGATCTCCAAATCCGTAGGGAAGTAAGAGGGAGGCAAAAGTTTAGAGGCCGTCTTGGCACCATACAGCAAAGTGACCGTGCGGCCCTGGGCCAGAGCCGCATCAGCAAGGGCGATGATGGGGGCGATGCCTAGCCCGCCTGCTATCAGCAGTAGGTTGGTAGCCCCCCTTTCAGGAGCGAATCCGCGACCTAAAGGGCCAAAAGCCCAAATGTGGTCCCCTGGACGCCTCTGCGATAGCCACCTAGTGCCACGCCCCCGTACGTCGTACAAGATGGCCCACTGCGTTTCTCCCCCCACCTGCCGGAACCGATGGTAACTCATGGGGCGGGGCAATAATGGGTCAAAACCTTCGCCACATAGCAACATGACGAACCTGCCAGGTGCTGCACCCTTGGCCAAAGGAGGACAAGAAAGCCATAGGAGGTAGGTATCCTGGCACACCTCCTCCTGCGATACGACGACTGCCTCTTCAAGCCGCAACTCTGAGGTTACCATTGTCGGTACTCGTGGACGGGAAAGGCGGAGAACTGGTCAGGGCCCACAAGCAAGGCCTCCACAGCGGCCTTGGCTGTGTCGATGGACGTGAAGCAGGGGATGCGCTTTTCTACAGCTGCCCGGCGTATGTAGAAGCCGTCCTTAATGGTAGCGGTCTGGGAGCCCTCAGGCGTATTAATGACTACGTCTACCAGCCCCTGCTGGATGATGTCCACCACGTTAGGATGGCCCTCGTTGAGCCTCTTGGTCACCTCGGCCACCTCCAGGCCTAGGCGCCGTATTAAAGCCGCGGTACCCTCAGTAGCGTAGAGTTTATAGCCCCTCTCAGCCAACCTTTGAATCACAGGGATAGCTTCAGCCTTCGTTTGGTCGGCAAGGGAAAGGAGGACGGCGCCCCTTGGCGGTAAGGCCATGTCGGCGGCCAAAAGCGCCTTAGCCAGGGCAGCCTCAAAAGTGCTATCTATCCCCATCACTTCGCCTGTGGACTTCATTTCGGGCCCCAAGTAGGTGTCCACCCCTGAGAGCTTGGACATGGAGAAGACGGGGGCCTTCACCGCCACCAACCTCCGTTGAGGCCAGAGGCCATAGGGATAACCCATCTGGGGCAGGGTCTTACCCAACAGGGCACCTACCGCCAGACGCACAATGGGGACCCCTGTGGCCTTGGAGATAAAGGGGACGGTGCGGCTGGCCCGGGGGTTCACCTCTAGCACATACACGGTATAGCTGCCTTGTCGCCTGGTGATGACGAACTGGATGTTAAGGAGCCCCTTTAGGCCTAAGGCCAAGGCCAAGCGCCGTGTATAGTCCACTACCGTATCCACCTCTGCCCGGCTGAGGCTCAGGGGGGGATAGACGGCCATAGAGTCCCCCGAGTGTACCCCAGCCCTCTCTATATGCTCCATGATGCCGGGGATAAGGACATCGACGCCATCGAAGATGGCATCAACTTCCACCTCCACCCCTTCCAGATATTTGTCGATACGAATAGGGCGTCCCTGGCCAGCGTGAGCCGCTTCTTGTACGAAATAGGTGAGCTGGTTAGGGCCCTCCACAATCTCCATAGCCCTGCCCCCAAGAACATAGCTTGGGCGCACCAACACTGGATAGCCCAGAGCATCGGCCACGCGGAGGGCCTCCACAAGGGACTGGACGGTGCCACCGGGAGGCTGGGGGATGCCCAGCTCGTCCAAAAGGGCCTCGAAAGACGCCCTATCTTCGGCTCGGTCTATAGCCTCAGCGGTAGAACCCAAGAGGGATAGGCCATACCTAGCTAAGGGGCCTGCCAGGTTGATGGCTGTCTGCCCTCCAAACTGGACAATGGCTGGTGGTGGGCTGTTCTCTCCTGCCTCGTTCTCCAAAACGTCGCGCACTTCCTCCTCGCCGAGGGGCTCAAAATAGAGCCGGTCGCTAGTATCGAAGTCGGTAGAGACAGTTTCAGGGTTGCAGTTCAAGATGATGGCCTTGTAGCCCTGTTCCTGGAGGGCCCAGACAGTGTGCACGGAGCAATAATCGAACTCTATCCCCTGGCCGATGCGTATAGGCCCTGATCCTAAGACGACCGCCTTGGGCCCTTCTAGAGGTAGGGCCTCGTTCTCGGCCCTTTCGTCCTCCTCATATGTGCTATAGAAGTAGGGGGTGGCAGCCTCGAACTCGGCAGCGCAGGTATCTACCATCTTGTAGACCGGCCTTATGCCGTAGCGGAGGCGCATCTCCCTTACCTGTTCCGGTAGAAGGTCGGCCAGAGTGGCTATGTCCTTATCGGAGAAGCCCAGATTCTTGGCCGCGCGAAGCAGCTGGGGCGTAAGGGGCTCGGTCAAGAGCCGCCTCTCCATGGCCACCAACTCCGCCATCTCCTCCAAGAACCAGGGGTCTATGCCAGAGATTTGGGCCAGTTCCATGGGCCGGTACTCCCGACGGAGGGCAGCCATCAAGGCCCACAGACGCAAATCGTTGGGGGTAGAGATGAGCTCCCTCAGTTCTTCCTCTTCCCACGAGGGGTCCTCCCAAAGGATGGTGCGTCCTCCCAACTCCAATGAGCGGACCGCCTTCTGTAGGGCCTGCTGGAAGGTGCGGGCGATAGCCATAACCTCGCCCGTTGACTTCATTTGAGTGCCTATGGCTCTTTCCCCCAAAGGGAACTTATCGAAGGGCCAGCGGGGTATCTTGACCACTACGTAGTCGAGGGCTGGCTCAAAGGCAGCTGTAGTCTTCCCTGTCACCTTATTGGCTATCTCATCGAGGCGGCGGCCCACAGCGATCTTGGCAGCGACTCGGGCAATGGGGTAGCCGGTGGCCTTGGAAGCCAGGGCAGAGCTGCGTGAGACCCTAGGGTTCACTTCTATAACGTAATAGGGAGGGCGGCCATCGGGGCGCAAGGCCCAGGGCGCTATCTGTTGGCGGGGAGCCAAGGCGAACTGGATATTGCACCCTCCCTCAACTCCCAGGGCCCGTATGATCTTGATGGCGGCGGAGCGCAGCATATGGTACTCCTTATCGGTCAGGGTCTGGCTGGGGGCCACCACGATGCTATCGCCCGTGTGGACGCCCATGGGGTCTAGGTTCTCCATGTTGCAGACGGTGATGCAATTGTCGGCCCTGTCACGGATCACTTCATATTCGATCTCTTTCCATCCTAGGAGGCACCGCTCCAGCAAGACCTGGCCGATGGGGGAGGCCCTCAGGCCGATGGCAACGATACGCTCTAGCTGCTCTAAGTTGTGAGCGATCCCTCCTCCTGTGCCCCCTAAGGTGTAGGCTGGGCGGACCACTAGAGGTAGGCCTAGCTCTTTGGCTACCTGTCGCGCCTCTTCTAGTGAGGTGATGGTGGCGCTCTCGGGGCGCGGTTCGCCTATCTCGTCCAAAAGCCTCTTGAAGAGCTCCCTGTCCTCGGCCTTACGGATGGACTCTATGGGCGTTCCCAAGACTCGGACGCCGTAGCGGTCTAAGATGCCAGCATCGGCAAGGGCAACGGCCAAGTTCAAACCTACCTGGCCCCCCAATGTGGGCAGCAGGCCATCGGGCCGCTCCCGGGCGATAATGCGCTCCAGCACCTCAACAGTGAGGGGCTCTATATAGACCGTATCGGCGATCCCCTCATCGGTCATTATGGTGGCTGGGTTGGGGTTAACCAGGACAGTATGCACCCCCTCTTCCCGCAAGGCGCGGCAGGCCTGAGAACCTGAGTAATCGAACTCGGCCGCCTGCCCGATGACTATAGGCCCCGAGCCGATTATTAGGACCTTAGATACCTCTCCCGCCATCTCCTGCACCTGGGTATTTGCCGCCTTTTCATAACGCAGCCTTCTTTTCTTTCAGATGGGGAGCTCGTATGCCATGCCACCAGCGACTGCCTGGGCCAGGGCTCCCAACTCACCGAAGAAGCTAAGGGCAGGCTCGTTCCCCTGGGGTATGGTGCCACGCAAGCGATGCGCCCCCAGTGACCTGGCCTTCTCTATAGCAGCCAAGGCCAATTGGGTACCTATTCCTTGTCGGCGGTAGGGAGCAAGAACCCATACTCCCAAAACTAAGGTCTCCTTCTCGCCGGAGGCAGGCTCCAGGGCAGCGAACCCTATCCGCCTCCTCCCCAGCATGGCAACGAACATGGCGCCTTTCCCTTGATAGCTGCGTATCCGCCTAGCTATGGCCTCTGGGGTTACGGGGGCTTCAAGGGCCGATGCCTCGGGCCCCAATTCCCGCACGATCTCCTCGGCGATATGGGCGATGGCTGGGGCATCGGCTACCGTGGCCTTTCTCACCTTAAGGGTTCCCATCTTCCCCCCTTCCAAGACCGCATCATCTCCAGGAAAGTGTCGAAGACGTACGTGTTGTCGAGAGGGCCTGGAGAGGCCTCGGCATGGTACTGGATGGTTATAATGGGCAGCTCCGGATGGTAAAGCCCCTCTACGGTACCGTCGTTCAGATGCACCTGCCACACCTGGATGCCGTCTCGTAGGCCCTCGGGGTCGACAGCATATCCGTGGTTCTGGGAGGTGATAAACACTCGCCCAGAGAGCAGATCCTTCACTGGGTGGTTCGCTCCCCGGTGGCCAAACTTGAGCTTAAAGGTACGCCCGCCGAAGGCACGACCGATGACCTGATGGCCTAGGCAGATGCCCAGCACCGGCACCTTCCCCAGAAGAGGCCGCACCGCCTCCACAAGGTAGTCCAGCAGGGCAGGATCACCAGGCCCCGGGGAGAGGAGAAGGCCGTCAGGGGCAAGAGTCTGCAGCCCTTCAGTTGAAGTGGTGGCGGGCACCACGGTGACACGGCAGCCCCTCTCTCTCAATAGGCGCATAATGTTGAACTTTACGCCAGCGTCCACCACCACAACGTGATAGCGGGGTGCAGCCGGCTCGGGCCACAGGTATCCTTCTTTCGCAGTGACCTCCTTGACCAGATCGGTGGTGCCATAGCGCGGCATGGATCGCAGCCGAGCCAGCGCCTCCTCGGGCGATTCATCAATGGCGATGGCACCCATCATGACGCCATGAATGCGGAGGCGTCTGGTCAGGGCACGGGTGTCAACCCCTTCTAGGCCAGGCACCCCCTGAGAGGCGAGGTACTCGTGAAGGGTCATCTCTGAGGCCCAGTGAGAAGGAATGCTACACGCGTCCCGCACCACTAGGGCCCGCACTTGGATACGCGATGACTCCACATCTTGGCGGTTGATCCCGTAGTTACCCACCAACGGGTAGGTAAGCACCAGAATCTGGCCAGCATAGGAGGGGTCGGTAAGCATCTCCTGGTAGCCGGTCATAGCTGTGGAGAAGACCACCTCGCCATAGGCCTGGCCTATGGCGCCAAAGGGCCGTCCTGTGAAGACGGTGCCATCCTCTAGGACTAAGAAGGCCCTTCGCCTCATTCTTTCCATACCACCTTGCCACCGTATATGGTGCACACCACCTTCCCCCGCAAGGTACGCCCAGCCAGGGGGGTATTCTTCCCCTTACTTGCGAAACAGTCCGGCTCAACCCTCCACTCCCTCTCAGGGTCGACGATGGTTACGTCCCCTGGTGCACCCACCGCCAGCGTACCTAGTCCGGGCACATGGCGGTGAAGCCCTAGCGCCCGCACTGGCCCTATAGTCATAGCCTCTATCAGCCGCCCAAGGGACACACGGCCCTGATGTACTAGCGAGAGGCAAAGGGCCAAAGCCGTCTCCAGGCTGGAGATGCCAAAGGCAGCCAAATCGAACTCGCACAGCTTCTCCTCGACTGAGTGTGGGGCATGGTCGGTAGCTATACAGTCTATGGCGCCCTCAGCCAAGGCTGCTACGCAGGCGTCAGCATCGGCACGAGGGCGTAGGGGAGGGTTTACCTTGGCATTGGTATCGTAGAGGAGTCCACCAGGAACCCCTCCCTCGCCCATGATGATTTCGTGAGTGAGGCAGAGGTGGTGGGGGGTAACCTCGGCGCTTATGGGGATCCCTTGAGCCTTGGCCAACCGTAACCAGCCCACAGAGCCGGCCGTGCTGATGTGGGCAAGGTGCAAACGGCCTCCCGTTTCTGCACACAGGGCGATGGCGCGGGCGACAGCTGCCTCTTCGGCAGCTGGGGGGATCCCTTTTAGGCCTAAGCGGGTTGCTACCCACCCCTCGTGCATGACGCCGCCAGCGCTGAGGGACTTATCCTCACAGTGCTCGACGATGGGAAGGCCAAGGACCGAGGCATATTGGAGGGCAAGACGCAAAAGTTGTGGCTCGGCCACTGGCTCACCATCGTCGCTGAAGGCCACAGCCCCTGCCTCGGCCAGCTCGATCAGGTCTGCAAGTTCTTTTCCGCGTCGTCCCCTTGTTACGCAGGCGATGGGCAAAACGCGCACTAGCCCCACTTGGGAGACCCTCCCCTGTAGCCACCTAATTGTTGGGGCACTGTCCAATGGAGGCTCAGTATTGGGCATACAGCAGACGGTGGTGAAACCTCCGCGCACGGCAGCCAAAGCGCCTGTCTCAATGGTCTCTTTATGTTCCAGGCCTGGCTCTCGTAAGTGACAGTGGATGTCTACCAGCCCGGGCAGCACCAGAAGGCCCGAGGCGTCGATGACCTCACGAACATCGGCACCCGCATCAGGCCCGACAGCGGCGATGCGCCCTTCGACGATTAGGAGATCAGCCACGATGTCCAGACCCTGAGAGGGATCCAGGATGTGGCCGCCACGGATAGCGATGGAACTCATTCCTCCCTGCCAGCCAGTAGGTAAAGGACAGCCATGCGGACTGCCACGCCATTAGTCACCTGTTCGTCGATAACCGACTGGGCAGAACGGGCCACAGCCGGTGCTAGCTCTATGCCCTCGTTTACGGGCCCAGGATGCATCACTAGGGCGCCTGGTTTGGCCCGGGAGAGGCGCCGCTCATCGATCTGGTAGAGACGAACGTACTCGCGCATGGAGGGAGCCATAGCCCCCTGCATGCGCTCCCGCTGTAGGCGCAAGGCCATCACTACTTCGGCCCCCTCCAAGGCTTGGTCTAGGCCTGTTTCTATCTGCACACGTGGTAGGTCAATGCCCTCACTCCCCCCTATCCCCTCATTAGGGCGCCACCCTGCCGGCAGAAAGGGAGGAGGCCCACAAAGCACCACATGTGCCCCCAAGGCACTGAGGCCCCAAATATTGGAACGGGCGACCCGGCTGTGGAGGATATCGCCCACTATCACTACCTTACGGCCCTTTAGCTCACCTAGATGCCTACGCATGGTGTAGAGGTCTAGCAGGGCTTGGGTGGGGTGGGCATGCCAGCCGTCGCCTGCGTTGACGACGGCCATGCGGGTATACCTGGCCACCAGATAGGGTGCGCCCGATTGCCAATGGCGTAGCACCAGGACTTTTGCCCCCAGGGCCTCAATAGTTCGCACTGTATCTAGAAGCGACTCCCCTTTCTTCACACTGCTCTGCTCAGCAGTAATGTTTACCACATCGGCCCCCAGGGCCTTAGCTGCCAGCTCAAAGGAGGCGCGGGTACGGGTGCTGGGCTCGTAAAACAGGTTGACCACCGTGACCCCCCTCAGGGCAGGCACCCTTGGCACCTCTCGCGAAAGCACCTCCCGCATCGCTTCGGCCGTATCTAACAAGAGGAGGATCTCTTGGCTTGTCAGCTCATCCAAGTCCAAGAGATAGCGCCGATGCCAGGTTGGAGACTCTTGCGCCACTACTGGCCTGCGGGGGCCAGCGGCCTCATTCCTCATCCCCTTCCTCCTCAGGTGGCCTCACTATAACCACCTCGTCACGGCCATCCACCTCTACAAGGCGCACGTGTACCTCTTCCCAACGGGAGGTGGGGATATTCCGGCCTACGTAGTCAGGGCGAATGGGCAGCTCCCGGTGTCCCCGATCCACCAACACCACCAGTTGCACCTTGCTGGGCCGGCCGAAGTCCATAAGGGCGTCCAGGGCAGCACGGATGCTGCGTCCTGTATATAGTACGTCGTCCACTAGGATCACCTTGCGGCCGTCGATGTCCACTGGCATGTGGCTACGCCTTAGAGGAAACGTAGTGCCTCGCGATGGGATGTCATCTCTGTACGGCCCAATGTCCAGGGAGCCCACTGGCACCTCTTGGCCTTCGAATTCCTTGATGGCCTGAGCCAAACGGAATGCTAGGGGAACTCCCCTAGTATACATCCCTACCAGGACGAGCCCCTCCACCCCCTTGTTACGCTCCAAGATCTCATGGGCGATGCGGCGCAAGGCGCGTCCCATGTCGGCCGCCGTCATCACCACATGCTCGTTTCTTTGACCATCCTTCATGACATAAAAATACCCTCCCCCTCCAAGAGGGGAGGGCATCCACTTTGAGACCGATGCTTCTTCTACTACCTATCAAATTCCCCGTCTCCCTTGTCGGCCTCACAGGACCGACTTAAAGGTCGAACAGGGGCAGGCGTCTCTTTATTACCTTAGCACGTCATAGCGTCCGGCTGCAACCCAGGCCACTGCTGAGCGTTGTTGGCGGATCAGTTCCCCACATCATAAAAGGGTCGTCCTTGGGCCATGAAGATCACCTTCTCTCATCTCTCGCGCATAACGTTGCTTGAGAGTACCGCGGTTAAACGTGACGGCAACTAGCTAGCCAGAAAGAGATGGCCCATAATCCCTCAACAAGCCTAGGGCCTCGATGGCTTTCATAAAATAGCAAAGCGTTAGCCCCCACCAAGGCAGATGGCAACCCATGATAGGCGCTGGTGGCGAAGCTATAAGGGACCCTACAGCCTAACGACGGGAGAAGGAGTAGTCACCAAAGGGCTCATCGCGACGGCGTAGCGCCTCTCTTAGCCCCTCCTTGATCACGGTCCGGCGCCAGTCGATCCCCTCCGGGGTATGACGGGCGATACCGTCCATGAATGTGCCCAAGATTTGGGTGGTGCGCAGCCCCATGTTCTCATACGCCTGGTTGACTAAGAGCTTGCTCATCACCAGCTGGCTTAGGGGTATAGTGGCCAAACGGTGGGCATAGGCTTCTACTCCTTGGGCAAGCTGAGAAGGTGGGAAGGCAGCGGATGCCAACCCAACTTGAACTGCCTCCTTCCCAGACAAGGGCTGACCAGAAAGCATAAGCCTTTTGGCGTGTTCAAGGCCCAGACGATATACCCACATCACCGTTGTAGGCTGCCCCCAGACGCGGGCAGGAGGATAACCTATCTGGGCATCCTCGGCTACAAAGATGAGGTCGCAGCAGAGGGCCAAATCGGTGCCGCCACCAACGCACCAGCCATGGACTTGGGCGATGGTAGGTTTGGGGGACTCCCAAAGGGCCATAAAGGTGCGCACGTTCTGCCACATGGCCAGGTAATCGGCCACGGGATCCCATACACCACCCCTCGCCTCTTGCGTCTCCTCTTCCGTGGCGGTGGCCCATTGTAGGTCGTAGCCTGCACAGAAGGCCCTCCCCGCCCCCGAAAGGATGATCACTTTGACCTGGCCATCGGCATTGGCAGTCGATATAGCTTCTGCCAATTCCCTGATCATCTGGCGGTTGATAGCGTTGAGGCGCTCGGGGCGGTTAAGGGTTATGCGGGCTATAGGCCCATTTATCTCCAGGAGCACCGTAGAGAAGGCCACTCTCTCACCCCCTTAGGCATCTTAAGGACGCCTATATTTTCAGGCAATCCGTTCCGTTTGCCATGAGGGGGGCCGTATAATTTTTACTGACTTCAATCTTAGCCTAAGGCGCAGGAGGTTCGTCATGGCCCAAGAGATCAAGATAGCCTCCACAGCGGAAATCCCTCCGGGCGAAATGAAGCTGGTGGAGGTTGAGGGGGAAGAGGTGGTTGTGGCAAACATAGGAGGGCAATTCTTCGCCTTCGCCAACAAGTGTACCCACCGGGGAGGGCCATTAGCAGAGGGGGAATTGAAAGGTGAGGTGGTGGAGTGCCCATGGCACCGTGGCCAGTTCAACGTAAAGACTGGGGAAGTTGCAGCCCCTCCTCCATCGCGCCCTATACCCACCTACACCCTGAAGGTGGAGGGGGGCGATATTTACCTGGTGCGCTAGCCTTGGCCACCGCCTGCCAGGGGCGGTATCAGGATAACGTGATCCCCCTCTTTTAGGGGATGCTCGAAGCCTACGTTCTGGTTGTTAACGATGATCACCTGGGCCATATCATCTGGAATGCCCAGGTGGCGCAAGAGGCCTTCTACAGTGGCGCCGTTGGGTAAATCCACCTGGAAGTGGGGGTCACCTACGGGCGAATATCGGTCTAGATAGGCCTGCAGCTCTATCGTCACCTTCATGGCTACCGCTTAGCTAGCCCCGCCCGCAGGGCATCGAACGCGATCAGCCCAAAGGCAGCACGATCGTGGGCCAGGTGATCCTTCCAGCGCGCTAGTTTGGTTCCTCTGCGGATCGCTGCCTGCAAAACCCCCAACTCCTGAGCATCGCTGGGGCGGCCCACCAGCACGACCCCTGCCGCCTTCCCCTCGCTATCCAGCAAGATCTTCCGATACAGGCCCACTGCCCGGTCCTCCATGACGATGGGCTCTAGGCCCGGCCTCTCTTGGAACTCCCCAATGGACGCACAGGTGAGGCCGAACAGCTCCGTCACGTTCCAGCTGAGGCTCCCTGGGTATGAAAGGTTGTCGCCTGCCATGTTGGCCCCTGCTACTTGCCCCTGCTCCACAGCTGTGGGCCAGATGGCGTGGATGACGGGTGCCCCTGTCTGGAAGTCACGCGTCTCAGCGCAGTCGCCTGCGGCGTAGACCCCAGGCAAATTAGTCTCCTGGCGTTCACTCGTACGTATCCCGCGTCCTATGTCTAGGTTTGATCCTCGGAGGAACTCGATGTTTGGCTCCACCCCTGTGCCGCAGATGACTATATCTGCTTCGTACGTCCTACCGCTGGACAATCGTATGCTGTAGCGTCCATCTCCCCTTCGTTCCACCGAGGCGGCAGTGTCGTTTAGGAGAAGCTCTATGCCCTGGCGCCGCATCACCTCCTCTAGGAGGCTAGCGCCGCCCTGGTCCAAGAGCTGGGGCATCACCCGTCCCGCCACCTCTACCACGGTGAACTTAAGGGATGATCTCTTGACGAGGGCGTTGATGGTGAGCAGGCTTATAAAGCCAGCACCGATGACGAAGCAGTCCCGCGCCTTTTGCGCCTTTTCCTCGATCTTGCGGGCATCGGCCAAGGTCCAGTGGTAGCATACGTCAGCTTCCTCGATGCCCTGGATGGGGGGGATGCGTGGTCGAGAGCCAGTAGCGATAAGTAGCTTGTCATAGGGGAGATTCTGGCCATCTTCTAGCCTAACCTGTCGGGCCTGAGCATCCAGCGCTACAGCCCCTTTGCCCCAGATCGTTTCCACCCTCTTGGCCCGGAAGTAGTCGTCTGCCCGGAGGGTGATTTGGCCCAAGTTCTTTTCCCCGGCCAATAAGTAGGGAAGGGCCACCCGCGAATAACATGGCGGGGGCTCCTTAGAGACCATCACAATCTCCCCGTCCGGATCCCGTTCCCTGATGGCCTCTAAGGCCGCAAGGCCTGCGGCAGAAGCTCCCAAGATGACGTACCTGGCCACCTCTTACCTCCTACGCTAGGCCCAATCGGGCCAAAGTCTCCTGGGTAGGGCGACCCTCCTCGTCCCAGCCCCGTAGGCGATAGTACTCTTCTAGCATAGGTTCCAGCTCTACCACTTGCCCCGGGACGGCACCACCCGTCAAAGGCTCGTTCAGCATCCTGGGAGGCAGGGTGTCGTCCTTTCGCCCCAGCCCAGCACCTATGTTGAACAGGCGCTCTATGTTCCAGATGCGTTCGCCGGTGAGGGCCCAGTCTTCTAAGGTAAGGGTCTCCCCAGTGGCGGCGTTGTAGAGGGCGCAGATC
The DNA here is from genome assembly GCA_030550295.1 of Chloroflexota bacterium. GTDB lineage: Bacteria > Chloroflexota > Dehalococcoidia > SM23-28-2 > HRBIN24 > JAVVHA01. The sequence goes on along the minus strand of JAUQPQ010000003.1, from coordinate 34,153 downwards.
TTGTCGGGCGTCAGGGCAAAGGTGACGAAGGTACAAACGCCGCTAGAGTCGACACTAGCGGCGGCGTCCTGCAACATCTTCTGAACAGCTGCCTTCCCCTCGATGCTGAAGGGGTCAAGACGCTGATCGGGGGGAGCAAACCACTCGACGCTCATAGAATAGCCTCTTAGGTGACAGGCGCCCCGGTTGGACGTAGCGTAGCCGAGGCCCATGCCTTTGGCTCCCCTGGGGTCATAAGCGGCAAACTCTTGCTTCTTTACGCCCATGAAGAGCTCGGGGTGGCCATAGTACTCGGCCAGACGATATCCTCCCTCGGCCAAAAGGTTGCCAAACTTGCCCCGCCTGTATGCCATTAGCTCTAGGCAGCCTATCACGGCATCGGCGTTGCCAAACTTTAGCTCGAAGGGCAACTCGGCCAGGTCCTCCTCGGGGATGTAGCCTTTCTCCGCCAGCTCCATGGCCGTAGCGATGGTGGCACCGGCGGAGATGGTGTCTACGGCGTAGAGGTTACAGAGGTAGTTGGCGTAAAGGATGGCGTTGAGGTCGCCTACTCCACAGTCGCTGCCCACGCCAAAGATCGTCTCGTATTCGGGGCCTTCTCCCTTCCCCTGCCATTTGGAAGGGCCTTTGATCTCAGTAACCCTGGCACATCCTATTGGGCAGGAGTAGCACCCCTTATTACGCACCAGCACCGACTGGGCGATGGCCTGACCGGAGATAGCGTTTGCACCCTCAAACTGCCCCTGCTGGAAGTTGCGCGTAGGCAAGATCCCCACGGCATTAGTGAAACCAACCGTGGAGGCAGTGCCTAGACCCCTTAATGCCGCCGACGTCACTGGCGATTGGGCTACTATCTGGAGGGAGTCCATCACCACCTGAGAAAAGCGGACAGGGTCAGCCACCCGTACCGCCCCCGTGCCCCTCACCACGATGGCCTTCACCCGTTTCGCCCCCATGGCCGCGCCCACCCCAGAGCGTCCAGCAGCCCGAGATTTGTCGTTTATGACGCAGGCCACACGGCACATGTTTTCTCCAGCCGGGCCGATTCCTGCCACCCGCGCCTGTGGGTCGGTCTCAGCGCGTAAGATGTCCTCCGTTTCGGCAGTGGTCTTACCCCAGACGTGAGAGGCGTCCCTTATCTCGACGTGATCGTTGTGGATCCAAATGTACACGGGGCGAGGCGACTGGCCCTCTAAGATGACCATGTCGTAACCAGCGAACTTCAGCTCAGGCCCCCAGTAGCCACCCGAATTGGAGCAGGCGATGGCATCGGTAAGGGGGCTCTTACACAGAACCATATAGCGGCCTCCAGTGGGGGCGTAAGTGCCCGTAAGGGGCCCCGTGGCGAAGATGACCTTGTTTGAGGGGCCTAAGGGATCGCACCTAGGATCTATCTCTTCGTACAGGTATTTCGTACCTAGTCCCCTACCGCCAATGTAGGCCCTGGCCCAGTCCATGCGCAGGGGCTCTTTAGTGATCTCCCCCCGGGTGAGGTTAACCCTTAGCACCTGACCTGCCCATCCGGACGTCATGCCGCCCTCCTTCATACCAAGATCCCGCTCTCAGCCCTTTCCATGCGCGTCGCCCAGGGCAAGGGCTCTTTATCTGCGTATTCTAGGGCCCCGTAGATGCATATTTTCACGCATTGGGGATCGCCCTCGCACAAGTCGCAGTTCTGCGCTACATGCTTGTCCAAGTGATAGCCCATCACCCCAAAGGGGCAAGCCACGAGGCACATCTTACAGCCGATACACTTTTCCTCCCTAACGTACACGCGGCCCGTTTCCGGATCGCGGCTTATGGCATAGGTAGGACAATTGGTGAGACAAGGAGCATCAGGGCAGTGGAAGCATGTGAACGCCCCGTATACCTGCTCGTCTACCAGGTCCAGTACCCAGATCCTGGTCTTGGCAGGGACGAATGCACCCTCATGTCTCAACGAGCAGGCCCCTTCACAAAGGTGACAAGCTACACACTTCTCAGGATGAGACACGATCAGCTTCATGGTGTCCCCCTTATACAAATGCATTCCCAAAATACACGCCAGGGTTTGCGAATGTCAACATTCTCATAATGTGAAATCTGGGCCTCATGGGAAAGGGAGGAGGTCTTGCCGGTGGCCATGGATAAGGAGTATATCCTTAACGGCAGGAGGAGAGACTATGCCCCTAGCAACAGTCAACGGTCTAGAGATCCACTACAGGGTGACTGGGGAGGGGAGGCCAGTAGTTCTGGTCCACGGATTTACGGGCAATTCGCGCAACTGGGCCCTTACCGTCCCCGCCCTTCGCCCGTACTTCCGCTTGGTGTCTCCGGACCTGCGCGGTCACGGGCTTTCGGCCAAGCCTACCCAACCCGAGGACTACCTTCTGGAGGCGATGGCCGAAGACGTAGTCCAGCTTATCCACCACCTAGGACTGCATGGGTGCCACCTGGTGGGGCATTCCATGGGAGGCATGATCGCGCAGATGGTGGCCCTCTCCCAGCCACAGCTGCTCAAGTCCCTAGTGCTCGTAGACACGTCGGCTGAGCCGCCTAGCATCTTACGTGTCCAAGAGAGGGCCAAGCTTGTGCAGATAGCCCGTGAAAAGGGGATGGAGGCTGTGTGGGAGGCGCAGCTCAACCTTAACCCTCAGGCAGAGGAGCTCCGCGCCCAGCCTGAGTTCTTACAGGTCTGGAAAGAGCAGTTCCTCCTGACCTCCCGGGAGGCGTACATCTATTGTGCTCAGTCCATCGCCAGCAGACGGCCCCTATTGGAGGAGCTCCGGTCCCTAACCCTCCCCGTCCTTATCGTATGCGGTGACAAGGACGAGCCCTTCTTGGAGCCGTCTATTAGGATGCACCGTGCCATCCCTGGCAGCAGGCTACACATCATACCCAACTGTGGCCACACGCCCCAAATAGAGAGGCCCCAACAATTCAACGAGGCCCTACTGGCCTTCTTACGAGAGATAGAAGGCCTCTAGCGCGGCTTCCAGGGTCTAGGTGGCCAAAAAAAGTGCTCTTCCTTGATACGCCAGCCGTAGGGCTTTAACCTGCCCTTGACGTCGCTAATCATCCCGGCGTGGCCACACAGATAGACAAGGGTGTCTTCGGGGGACAGCTCAAACCTCTCGATATACTCCTCCACGATGGTGTTCACCCTGCCAGTCTGGCCCCGCCAACACCGGTTCCTCTCCTCGTGGGGGCGGCTCACCGTAGGTACGTATCGGAGAATATCAGGACGGGCCTCTGCGAGTTGGGAGAGCTCAGCATCATACACCAGCTCATCGTGATAGCTAGCACCGTGGAGGACGTAGAAATGGTGCCCTGTCAGGCCGCGCCCTATGTAGTAGCGGATCATGCTCACAAAGGGAGCAATCCCTGTAACGGTGGCCACCATGAGGTGATGGCGAAAGCTGGTATCTATCGTAAAAAGTCCTTTCGCCTTTGACCGCAAGCTTACTTCGTCCCCTACCCGCAGACGCCACAGCCGGGGCGTCAGTTGGCCATGAGGGACAAGCTCGATGAAGAGCTCCAACCAGGGCTCATCGGGAGAAGAGACGATGGAGTACGGCCTCTCTATCCCCTCTAGACCGATGGTGCAGTACTGGCCAGGCCGAAAGGTGAAAGGCGCAGCGGGCTTCAGCCACAGGGTCATCAAGTCGGGCGTATGGTCCTTGCGGGCTACGACGCGGGCAGTGGTGACAATGACGCGGGTAACGGGCGAAGTGGTGGGAGCCTCATCGCGCATTTTCAACCCTCCTCTGTAGGCTCCGCCCCCAATTACATTGTCCCACCTTTGTCCCCTCCTACACAAGTGCCGTTATAATGCTGGCAGAAGAAAGGAGGAGCCCCATGACCCAGGGCTACGACATTGAGGAGGTGCGACGCCGCTACATAGGGATGGAAACGGCCGAATCGTGGGGCCGTTATCCGGTAGAGCACGATCCCATTCGCCGCCACTGCCACATGGTGGAGGATACCAACCCGCTGTTCTTGGACCCCGAATACGCAAAGAAGACCAAATACGGGGCCGTCATCTGCCCTCCATCAGGGTGGTTGGCCATCTATTTCGCCAGCCTCGGCCCTTGGCCCCCTGTGTTCGAGCCCCTGGTGCCCATCGTGCCAGCCCCAGGCAAACGGATCATCAACCTTTCCCAAGAAGTGGAATGGTTCCAGGTTATCCGTGTGGGTGACCGTCTATCTATCAAGCGGCGCATCGCCGATGTGTTCCAGAGGCCCATCTCCATAGACCCCGAGGCGGTGTGGGTGGTAAGCGAGCTCATCATCGGGAACCAGAACGGCGAGCTGGTATGCGTTGTGCGTAACACCCTCCTATTCCATCGCACCCCTGAAGAGGTGGCTGCCGAAAAGGAAAGGAGAGGGGAGCCATGAAGAGGCCCCAAAGGTACTGGGAAGATGTGCAGGTAGGCGAGGAGTTGCCCGGCTTCTCCCTTGAAATAAACACCCGGCGCATATTCCTTCAGATCAGCGGTACCCAGGACTGGTACCCCCTTCACTTCGATTCCCAGTTCGCCCGCCGCGCCGGACATCCAGACCTGTTTATGAATACCGGCTTCATCCAGGGTGCTCTGGTGCGAGTGATCACCGACTGGATGGGGGACGAAGGCTTCCTTAAGAAGCTCTACTTCGAGATGCGACGCCAACAGCGGCCAGGCGACGTCATGGTCTGCAAGGGGCGGGTAGTAGACAAATACGTGCGCGATGGCCAACACTACGTCGAATGCGAAGTTTGGGCCGAGAACGAACGCGAGGGGATTACCACCCCCGGAAGGGCATGGATCATCCTGCCCACCCGAGGCCCCTAGCCCTGGAAGAGCTGGCGCAGGTAAGGTAGGGCGGCCCTAGCTGCCTTCTCACCGCGCCGGATGGCCTCTTCTATGCGGAAGGGAAGGATGGCCATGATGCCCCGCAGTCGAGGGACGATGTAGGCCTGAGGGGGTAGCCTCTGAGGCCTCCCTTGGCTTAACAGATGGGCCATGAAGGCCAGCCCCCCTATGCGAGATCGAGGATCCACACCAAGGCCCCATATCACGCGGGACGCCTGCCGGGAGATAGGCTGTAATGCCTTGGGCAACACTATGAACTCACCCACCGGCACCGCTACCGTTGTCAGTTGGGGAAAGGCAGCTATAGCTAGAGCGGTGGGGACAGTATCGTGCAGGCCACCGTCCACAAGGGGCCTTCCCCCTATAAGCACAGGGGGCAAGAGCCCAGGCGGGCGTATGCTTGCCTCCACTGCCCTTCCTACGTTGCCAGAGCCTATGAGCACCCGCTCGCCTGTAGCCACATCAAGGGCAGCCGCCCTAAAGGCGATGGCCATCTCCCCGAAGTCTAGATGGCCGTAGGCCTGCCAAAGGCGTCGCCCAAACCCCGGTGCATCAGGCCCTATCTTCAGTCCACCCAGAAACCAGGTCGTCAGAGAGGCCACGTTGGCCGAAGAGGCCACCTCCAGCATTAGGCCGACATCACGGTGGGCAGCATAGAGGGCACCTATGAGGGATCCTGCGCTAGCCCCTACTATGGCCTGAATGGGCAGCTGGGCCTGGTGGAGAACTTTGAGCACCCCCACATGGGCCCAGCCGCGGATCCCCCCTGCCCCTAGCACCAAAACAAGACCGCCCATAGCTAAACTGGACGGGCCACCCCTAAGACCTGGGGCCGTATAAAAAGTAGCGGCGGCACAGGCGGATCGAGCTTGAAGACCTCCAAGCGGACTATCCTAAAACCTGCCTCCTCAAGCAGGCGTGGCGTGTCCCGATTAGGATGGCACCCTCCCCCTAGCCATTGCCACAAGGGCGTGACAGCGTCTTGGGCCAGGGCGCCCCATCGGTGGTCGTAGCGCACGTGCTCGTAAAACCGTAGCTCCCCATGAGACCTCAGGACACGGCGCACCTCAGCCAAAGAGCGGCGCACATCTTGCACGCTGCAGAAAACGAAAACGCTGATCACCGTATCAAAGGAGGAGTCTGGGAAGGGGAGGAGCTCGGCACGGGCCCTGATGATAGTCAAAGGGATACCCATTAGACGGGCCCGCCGGCGGGCCCGCTGCAACATAAAGGGGTCAGGCTCGGTAGCAGTGACGGCGGAGGGATCGGGATAATAGGGGAAGCTTGCCCCAGTCCCGCAACCGATCTCTAACGTGCGCCCCCTGGCCTTCCCTACTACCTCTGACCTAATGGCCCGCATGAAAGTCTTCTCTGCCCGAGCCATCAGAAAGTCATAGATAGCAGCGAAACACTTGTGGCCCTCCATGACTCCTTGCTCTATCTCTAGTTTGAGGCCCACCATCATCATACCCTACTGTGTGTAGAGAGATGACGGAATCGGCGTCCAGGAGTAGGGCCCTGCCTATAGCTGCCCTAGATGAGACCCGCCTGGGGCGAACAGTGTTCCGGCTGGCCTGGCCCGTAATGGTGCAGCAAGTGAGCTATTCCATGGTCCAACTGGTGGACACCTTTTTAGTCGGGCATCTAGGGGAGGATGCTTTAGCAGGTCTACGCCTTGGGGCCCAGATCTTCTGGTTTGCCTTTGGGGGCATAAACGCCATAGGGGTTGGAGCTATCGCTGTGGTGGCCCGAAGCGTGGGGGCCAAAGATCAGACAAGGGCCGAAAGGGCAGTAGCTGCTGCCTTAGCTATGGCATCGGTATGGGGGGCAGCACTGATGGTAAGCCTTTGGTTCTTCAGCCGCTGGGCCTTAGGCATGCTAGGGGCCGAGGCAGAGGCACGCCGCCTGGGCACCCAGTATCTGCAGGCGGCAGCCTTTGGCATGCCTTTCTGGTCGGTGCTCTCCTCAGCCAACTCCGTCCTTCAAGGGGCTGGAGACACGCGTACCCCCATGGCGATAGGGGTATTGGTGAACGTGATCAATGCCGTCATGGCGTATGCCCTCATAAACGGCCCTGGTCCCTTCCCACGCCTCGAGGTAGTAGGGTCTGGGGCAGGATTTACTATCGCCGCCTCGCTTGGGGCAGTCTTAATATTGGCCTTGTTGGCCTCTCGCAGGCTGGTGCTCAGGTGGTCACCCAAGGCCAAACCCCATTTAGGCGAGATGTGGCGAATCTTGGGTATAGGGGCGCCAACTGCCCTGGAACAGGCCCAATTTAACTTGGCCTTCATGCTTTATACCAGAATCGTGGCCTCGCTAGGCACCACAGCCGTTGCTGCCCATGGAGTAGCGTTGGCAATACAGAGCCTCGCCTTTAACGCCGGCTTTGGCATAAGTGTAGCCTCCGCCGCCCTGGTAGGCCAGGGACTGGGAGCAAAGAGGCCTCGCTTTGCTGAGAGGGCCGTCTATTCGGCTGCCCTTTACGCCTCAGCCGTTATGGGGGCGGTGGGGCTCCTCCTTATGCTCTTCGGCGGGCCTATAACATCTCTTTTCGTGGCGGGTGAGGGGGCCGAAGAGGTAGTAGAGCTAGGGCGTAGGCTCATGTTCATTTTCGGTTTCGCCATGCCCGCGTTAGGGGCTAACTTGGCCTTCAGCGGCGGCCTCAGAGGAGCCGGCGATACTGGTTCAGTGATGGTTATCACCGCCTTCGGGACGTGGATAGTACGGCTAGGGCCGGCTTATCTGCTGGCCATAAAGGCTGGCCTGGGAGCACCGGGCGCATGGATAGGGGCGGTAATAGACATAAGCACAAGGGCCTTTCTCATGTGGCTTCGGTTCCGAGGGGGACATTGGAAGCTTATACGGGTGTAGGCGTGCTGACACGGCCTACCACGCGGGATATCATTAGGGGTAGGTGGCACCATGAGCAAAGTTATAGTCTATACACTTACTAGCTGCCCCGTCAGCCAGAAAGCGGTGGCCGACCTACGGGCAAGGGGCTTTGAAGTAGAGGAGAGGGCGGTTGACCGAAAGACCCAGTGGTGGGAAGAGGCGCTTCAGTACTCAGTTACTGTCCCCATCATCATTTGGGGCGAAGACGAAGTGGAGATAGGCTGGGAGGGAGAACACGGTTGAGAGATCACCTGAGGGCCGGGTCCCGGCCCCATCTCTCCATCTGTTCAACACCCTGACCAGGCGTATCGAGCCTTTTACCCCCTTAGAACCAGGGCGCGTCCGCCTATATTCGTGCGGGCCAACTGTATACAGGTATGCGCACATCGGCAACTTGCGCACATATCTCATGGTGGACTGGCTGCGCAGGGTGCTTGAATCCCTGGGATACGAGGTGATCCACGTCAAGAACATCACAGATGTAGGACACATGCGTCAAGAGCAGCTAGAAAGGGGCGATGACAAGGTTATCGCTGCCGCCCTCGCCGAGGGTAAGACCCCACAGGAGATCGCCCACTTCTACACCGAGGCCTTCTTACGCGACGAAAGGCGTCTCAATATCTTATCTGCCCACTACTATCCTAAGGCCACAGAACACGTGGAAGAGATGATAAGGCTGGTGGAACGGCTACTAGAGAAAGGGTACGCCTATGAGCGCAGTGGGAACGTCTATTTTCGCGTATCCGCCTTCCCCACCTACGGAAGGCTTTCTGGGCAGACAGGCCCAGAGCTTTTAGCAGGAGTCCGCTCCGATGTCGATCCGCTAAAGGAAGACCCTAGGGACTTTGCCCTATGGAAGGCAGCCGAACCAGGCCGCCTCCTCAAGTGGCTCAGCCCCTGGGGCTATGGCTTCCCCGGTTGGCACATCGAGTGCTCTGCCATGGCAATACGTTACTTAGGGCCCCACCTGGACATCCACACCGGAGGAGTGGACAATATCTTCCCTCACCATGAGGACGAGATAGCCCAGAGCGAGGCCGCCTACGACAGCCCCTTCGCTCGGTATTGGGTTCACGGGGCCCACCTTTTAGTCGACGGGCTAAAGATGGCCAAGTCCACAGGCAACGTCTACACCCTGTCCGACCTGGAAGCCCGCGGCTTCCATCCCTTAGCCTTCCGTTACCTGTGCGCCACCGTCCACTACAGGCATCCCATGAACTTCACCTGGGAGGCCCTGCGGGCCTCCCAGCGCGCCCTTTCCAGGTTACAGCTCCATACCCAAACTGGTAGCAGGGGCCGACCTGACCCTGATAAAGCGGAGAAGCTCCGAAAGATGTTTTGGGAGGCAGTGTGTTATGACCTGTCCCTCCCAAGGGCATTGGCCGTCGCCTGGGAGGTGGCACGCTCCAGCCTCCCCAGCTCCACCAAAAGAAGGCTTTTACTGGAATTTGACTCGGTGCTAGGGCTGGCCCTGGACCGTCCCCCCGAGAAAGTAGAGCTTCCTGCCGATATCGCCTCTCTGGCTAGGGCTCGAGACCGTTTGCGATGTCAGCGCCGATATGCCGATGCAGACGCCCTAAGGGCCCAAATCGAGGGTAGGGGCTACGAAGTGCGCGATGGGCGCCGCACCTCTCGCATACTTCTTAGACCCAAGTGGAAAGAAGAATTCCCCACCATATCACGTAGCACCGATGTCCCCTCCCTTCTTCACGAGCCACCCCAAAAGCGCATAACGGTGAGCCTATTGGCCCGGGACAACTTGCCTCACCTCCAGCCTTGCATAGATAGCCTCTTGCCCTGGCTAAGGGAAGACGACGAGATCATATTGGTGGACAACGGCTCCACTGACGAGACGGTATCCTTCTTGGAACATCTAGCCGCCACCGACCCTCGAGTACGGGTGCTCCGTGCCGACCACTTCCTGGGAGAGGCTATGGCCCGCAACGTGACCCTTCGACAAGCCAAGGGCCGCTGGTTCCTGTGGTTGGACAGCTCAGTAAGGCTCACTGGGCCCCTGGAACCCTATCTGGAACGCCTCTCCCAAGATCCAACCCTAGGGATTATGGGCCGTTGGGGCCTTTACACCGCCGACCTTCGCCACTTCTATGAGGTAGAACTGGACTGCGACGTGGACGCCCTCCAAGGTTATCTCATGCTCATACCAAGGATGGTCATCCAGCAAGTAACACCCTTGGACGAAAAATTCCGCTTCTACCGTCACCTAGACCTTGACTTGTCCTTCAGGGTAAGGGCACTGGGGTGGCGCACAGTATGCTGCCCTGATATTCCTGCTTACCGATCTACCCACTGGGAATGGGAAAGGTTAGACCCCCACGAGCGCGACCGGTTAAGCAAACGAAATTTCTACCGCTTTCTGCGCCGCTGGGGAAACCGAGTAGACCTTCTGGTTAAAAAGCTGCCAATTTGGCCGGCAGGAGGTATCCCAGATTGGAAGTGGGAGGCATAAGTTTGCTAGTGGCGCTGGGTGCAGGGCTTTTCTCCTTTCTCTCCCCATGCCTCTTACCTCTTGTGCCACCTTATCTGACTTACCTTACTGGTACCTCCACTACCCCAATCACCGGGGGAAAGCATGGCTCCCCCACAGAGATAAAGGCAAGGGCGTATGCCCCCTTCCTACACTCCCTCAGTTTTACCTTTGGCTTCTCCGTCGTCTTTGTCTCCCTTGGGGTATCTTTAGGGATAATCGGCTTTTTTTTGCGTGAGCACCAAGACATAGTGCAGAAGGTGGCCGGCTCCTTGCTCATCGCCTTGGGGCTACACCTTGCTGGAGTTATCACCATTCCCTTTTTGGAAAGGGAGCAACGGCTGGGAATAGAGGGTGGAACGGGCTACTTACGTTCCTTTCTAGTAGGCTGCTCCTTTGCCGCTGGCTGGAGCCCATGTATTGGACCTACCCTAGGGGCCATCCTGGCCCTGGCCGTATCCGGCGCTAACGTAGCGCAGGCAGCAGTCCTCTTAGGGGCCTACTCAGCGGGGCTAGCCATCCCCTTCCTACTCCTGGGCCTAGCCTTTAATGCCCTTCTGCCCCTATATAGGTGGCTTAGGCTCATCTCCCCTGTGATAAATTATGTGAGCGGGGCCACTTTGGTAGTGGTAGGAGTGCTCATCTTTACTAATAGTCTCATCAACCTCAACAGCTTATTTGACTGGGGGCCTTTTTCCAAACTAACGCCCACGTTGTAGCCCATGCCTTCAGGGATGCTGAGACGCCTAGCAGCCATAATGGGGATAATGGCACTAGTAATGGGCGTCCTAGGCCTATTGCAAGTGAGCGGATATTTGGGCACCCAGCAGGGGATTAGGAACGCTAAGCTGTTGTTCACCCCACTGCCAGAGGGCGCGCCCACCCTGAAGGTGGGGCCCGGGCAAGGAGAAGTGGCCCCCAATTTCGAGGCCTCCACCCTAGACGGAACAAAAAGGGTAACCCTCGCCGAATTTCGTGGCAGGCCCGTCCTTCTCAACTTTTGGGCTAGCTGGTGCGAGCCGTGTGCCCGGGAACTCGTTGATATTTACCGCCTCCGCCAAGCCCATCCTGACCTGATAGTCATCGGCATCAACCGGGCCGAGCCGGCCGAGCGGGCAAGGAGGTTTCTCGAAAAGTTGGCGCTGCCCACTGAGAACACCTCCCCCTTTACAGTAGCCTTAGCCGACCCTGACGATACGCTCTTTCCCGCCTACCACGGCATAGGAATGCCCCTGAGCCTGTTCCTGAACGCCAACGGAATCGTGGTGGCCGTCCATAACGGCGCCCTCACTTATGACGATATGGAGGAGCTATACTCCCAGGCAGTGGGGCGGCAGCAATAACGCGTAGGCCCACCAGCTCTTTGTGCTATAATAACGGCAGGTTTTATAGAAGGAGGGAAAGGTTATGCGCGACGTAGCCATCATCGGGGCTGGGATGACCAAGTTTGGGAAGTTTCTAGACCGTAGCTTGAAGGATTTGGCACGGGAAGCGGTACAGGGGGCCCTCGATTCGGCAGGGATAGACAAGTCCAAGCTTCAGGTGGCAGTGGTAGGCAACGCTACCGCTGGCCTTATCACCGGCCAAGAGATGATCCGGGGGCAGGTGGTGCTAAGGGAGCTAGGGATAGGGGGCATACCTGTAATAAATACGGAGAACGCTTGCGCCAGCTCCTCCACGGCCTTCCACCTAGGCTGGCTCTACGTAGCCTCTGGCATGTACGACATCGCCCTGGTGCTAGGGATGGAGAAGCTCACCCACGAAGATAAAAGGCGATCCTTCCAGGCTATCGGCGCCGCGGTGGACGTGGAGTGGGTACAGCAGATGGCCAAGGCCGCTAAGGAGGCCAAGGAGAAGAGTAGCGAAAGGCAGCCAACCTTCGAGGAGGGGGCCGGAGAGCGGCGGAGCATGTTCATGGACTTCTATGCCGTCTTCGCCCGCCGTTATATGGAGAGGACAGGCGCTACTAAGGAAGACTTCGCACGTGTTGCGGTAAAGAACCTATACCACGGCTCCCTAAACCCCAAGGCTCAATATGGAGGCGAGTACACAATAGAGGACATCCTCAACGCCCCCCTCGTAGTGGAGCCTCTAACTAGGCTTATGTGCTCGCCCATAAGCGATGGGGCAGCAGCGGTCGTGCTTGTGGCTGCTGACAAGGCCCGCCAGTTTACTTCCCGGCCGGTATATGTGAGGGCCTCCGTGCTGGCCTCAGGTCGCGACCGGCTTCCTGGGGAGCCGGGCATCACCACCGAGACAGCCCAGCTGGCCTACCAGAAGGCGGGCATCGGCCCCAAGGACTTGGACGTCATAGAAGTGCACGATGCCAGCGCCCCGGCTGAGCTCATAATTTACGAAGAGCTCGGCCTTTGCGCCGAGGGGGAGGGCCCCTCCCTCATCCGTAGCGGCTACACTAAGCTTGGGGGCAAGCAGCCCGTTAATACCAGCGGCGGGCTACTTGCCAAAGGCCACCCCATAGGCGCCACCGGCGTGGCCCAGATATGTGAGATCTTCTGGCAGCTCAGAGGAGAGGCAGGGGCCCGCCAGGTAGAGGGGGCCAAAGTGGGCCTCACCGAGAACGGGGGCGGCATGGTTAGGGGCGAGGCAGCAGCCCTTAGCATCCACATCCTGTCCGTTTAGGAGCAATAGGGCCTTGGGGAAGGCGTTGCCCTCTCTCCCCAAGGCCCTTTACTTATCGGGCACGTAAATGGACTACCAGCGTCTTCAACTCGAACAGCAGGGCCATGTGGCCCTCCTACGCCTCAACCGCCCCGACACCCGCAACGCCATAGACCGCCAAATGGCGCAAGAGCTCTCAGCCGCCCTGGACGCCCTGGCCCAAGACGATCCAGTCCATGTGCTTGTGGTCACTGGGGCAGGGGATAAGGCCTTCTGTGCCGGCGCCGATATGGCCGAGGCCGTGGCCCAGCCCGATCTGGGCCCCTTGATAGCTAACACCCTCATCAAAGTGTTGCGCTTTCCCAAGCCTGTCATCGCCGCCGTCAATGGCTACGCCTACGGGGCAGGAGCCCTTCTGGCCATCTACTGCGACATCCGTCTCGCCTCCCACAACGTCCGCTTCCGCTTCCCTGGAGCCGAATACGGCCTAGTCACTGGAGCAGCCTATCTCCCCCGCCTGGTGGGGCTGTCCCGAGCCAAGGAGATCATTTACACCGCCCGCCCCGTAGACTGCCAAGAGGCTCTAAGTATGGGCCTCGTCAACCGCGTCCTCCCCCAGGAAGAGCTGCTGGCAGGCGCCCTTTCCCTCGCCACCCAGATGGCCGCCCACTCACTACCGGCGCTTAAGGCAGCTAAGCAGATACTTGACCTTTCCCTAGGAACTTGGGAACCCCTTCACCAAGAGGGAGAAGTAAACCAGACCTTGCGCCAGCAAGACGATTACCGCCGCCGCTTCCAAGAGGCTGCCTACCGCATCACTGGCCATACCTAATCCCTTCCCTTGACGCCCCCAACGCCCCTTCTTTATCCTGGGAAATAACCTATAGGAACACCATCGATTCATAGGAGGTATCTATGATTGTTAGGAAAGATATCTATGAAATTGGGGAGATGCCTCCGCTGGGGCATATACCGCGTTACATGTATGCACAGGTGATTCGGCGGGAGCGGTTTGGTGAGCCCATCAATGCTTTCAGGACGGAGAAGGTAGAGGTACCTAAAGACCTAAGGCCGGACGAGGCCTTGGTATACGTGATGGCGGCCGGCATCAACTACAACAACGTATGGGCTGCCCTGGGGGTGCCGGTAGATGTCATATCTATTCAGCAACGAGATGGGGATCCTTCCGATTTCCATATAGGTGGGTCAGACGCCTCGGGCATCGTGTGGGCGGTAGGGGAAAAGGTGACCAACGTCAAGGTGGGGGACCATGTCGTAATCCACTGCGGGTGGTGGGACGCGGAGGACCCCTACATTAAGGCAGGGGGAGACCCCATTATGGCACCTTCGGCCCGCATTTGGGGCTACGAGACCAACTGGGGGAGCTTCGCCCAGTTCTGCAAGGTACAGGCGCACCAGTGCCTACCCAAGGCTCCCCATCTCACTTGGGAGGAAGCAGCTGCCCCCACCCTGGTGGGGGCCACAGCCTACCGTATGCTTTTGGGCTGGCCTCCCCACACCGTTCAGCCTGGCGACGTGGTCCTGGTGTGGGGTGGGGCAGGAGGCCTAGGGTCTATGGGCATTCAGATCGCTAAAGTGCACGGGGGCATTCCTGTAGCTGTCGTATCAGCTGAGGAGAAGTTTGACTTCTGCATACGTTTGGGGGCCAAAGGGTGCATCAACCGCAAAAACTTCAATCACTGGGGCATGATGCCCCACTGGAGCGACCGGGAGGCATATAACCGCTGGCTGGAGGGCGTCCGGGCTTTTGGGCGCGCCATCTGGGAAGTCTTAGGCGAAAGGCGGAACCCACGCATCGTGTTCGAGCATCCTGGGGAAGACACCATCCCTACCTCTATATTTGTGTGCGACACCGGTGGGATGGTAGTCATCTGTGCTGGCACCACTGGCTACAACGCAGTAGTTGATCTGCGCTACCTGTGGATGAGGCAAAAGCGGCTGCAGGGCTCTCACTTCGCTAACGATGAGCAGGCCGCCGCCTTCAACCAGCTAGTGATTGAGGGAAAGGTCGACCCATGCATGGCCTCTCGCCTCTTTAAGTTTGAAGAGATAGGGCTTGCCCACCAGCTGATGTACGAGAATCGTCACCCTGAAGGCAACATGGTGGCCCTAGTGGGGGTGCCAAGGGCTGGTCTAAAGGGCCTGCCCTGATGCCAAGGAGGTAGTGGCCGTGGCGCTTATGGGAGTGGAAGTGGGCCAGAAAGTACAGATAGAAAAGACCATCACTTCTGAGGACGTCCGCTTGTTCGCTCAGGTCACTGGCGACACGAACCCACTTCATTTGGATGAAAGCTATGCCGCCGGCACTCGCTTCGGTCGCTGCGTAGTCCATGGGATGCTAACGGCAAGCCTTATCTCGGCTGCCCTGGGCACCAAGGTTGCCCCGCACAGCTGCGTCATCTACGTGGGGCAAAGTTTACGTTTCCTGCGCCCCGTCTTTGTAGGGGACACAGTGACAGCTACGGCAGAGGTGACCGCCATAGACTATGAGAAAAGGCTCGTTACCCTACGAACCGAGTGTTACAATCAGGCGGGCCAACCGGTACTGACGGGTGAGGCCACAGTTTTGTTGGACCCGGCCCCTAACCCATCCGCCTCATAACCTTGAGAATGTTATAGCCTGTAATCTCGGCCGAGCGGCGGGCCAGCTCGTCCAGATAATCCTTGGTGAGCTTGCCTGCCTGCACGGCCTTGGCCAATAGCATCAGCTTGGCCTTAACAGTAGCATCGTCCTCGAACTCTCCTGTCTCAGGGTTGATGATGGAGCCGCCACCTGCCTTATAGTATGCCTCGATAGCTCTGCGGGCCCGCTCCACCTCCTCGTCGCTAGGGGTATAGCATTCGTTAACTATCTGAGCCTGAGAGGGGTGGATTATCCAGGAGCCATCCATCCCCAGATTGGCCGCCTCCATGTTCTTACGCCTGAGCCCCTCCTCTATCTCCCTCGCCTCCTCAGGAGGGGTGTCCCTACGCACTATACGGAAGTAGACGCAGTCAATGGCATGGAGGCCAGCCGCCTTGGCTGCCACAACAACAGCCTGCTTGGGGTACAAGAAATACTTGTGCTGATCCTCCACATACTCCTTCGCCCCGATGGAAGCGGCAAAGTCGGCGATGCCAAAGATGAGACCCGCCATCCGATCCGATGCGGTGGCGATCTCATAGGCCCGTACTAAGGCCTGGGGGGTCTCGATGAGCGCCTCTATCTGGACGCGCGTAGTCCACCCACCCTCTTTCTCCAGGGCGTCCAGAAGGCTGGAAACGTATACTATGTCCTCTGGGCTGTACACCTTGGGCAGGACGATGCCATGAAAGCGGTCTGGTGCGCCCACCATCACCGCCTGGAGATCCCCTAGGAAGTAAGGGGAGCGAATGTTGTTGGGGCGCACCGTCACCACCTTATCGCCGAAGTCGATGGTGTTTAGCGCCTCCACAGCTACTCGACGGCTTGCCTCTCCTTTGTATTCGTAGGGACAAGCGTCCTCGAAGTCGGCCATGACGTGGTCTACAGGGGCCTTGGCCGCGTTCTCGTGGAAGCGCATCTGATGAGCAGGATAGGTGAGCTCCGTCCTAGGTATTACCATCCGGTTCTGCTTCTCGAGGTAAAACATGGTGCCTCCTAATATATGGTGCTGTCGGCCTCCAGTGTAGGGGGGGAGGGGGGATGGGTCAAGGCACTGCCCTTGTCAAGGCCCTCTCGTGGCCTTACACTGGAGCCAGCAGAAACTTTAATAAAGGAGCAAGCTATGCCTTTGCCCACCATGGCCACCCTTTCAGAGGAAGAGCAAATGATCGTCGCCCAGGTGCGCCGCTTCGTGGAGAAAGAAGTCATACCCATCGCCTCGGATCTGGACCACCGGGACGAGTATCCTCACGAGCTGGTACGCAAGATGAAAGAGATGGGCCTTTTTGGGGTGGCCGTGCCGCCCGAATATGGAGGCCTAGGCCTATCCCTTGTAACCTATGCAGCCATAGTGGAGGAGCTTTCCCGCGGCTGGATGAGCCTGGGCGGCATCATTAACGGCAGCGTCATCGTCTCATGGATGATAAGCCAGTTCGGCACCGAGGACCAGAAGACGCGCTTTCTGCCCCACATAGCAAGCGGCGAAATCCACTGCGGCATCTGTATGACGGAACCCAACGCCGGCTCTGACCTCCAATCCATCCAGACGATAGCCCGCCGTCACGATGGCTTCTATGTGCTCAATGGCACCAAGATGTTCGTCTCCAACGGGATATATGGCCATCTATTCGCCGTCCTCGTCAAAACCGATCCTGAAGCCGAGCCCCCCTACAGGGGCATGAGCGCCTTGTTGGTAGAGAAGAAGTCTACGCCAGGCCTCACCGTAGGGGGCCAGATCCAGAAACTGGGGTACAAAGGCATAGACACCACCATATTCTACTTCGAAGATGCCCGGGTGCCAGAGGCGAATCTCCTTGGGGGGAAAGAGGGGCAGGGTTGGTTGCACATCATGAGCGGCATCGAGGTGGGGCGGATCAACGTGGCGGCCCGGGCGGTGGGGGTGGCCACTGCAGCCCTGGAGGACGCCATAAGGTACGCCAAACAGCGGGTCACCTTCGGCCGCCCCATCGCCGAGCATCAGGCTATCCAGCTCAAGCTAGCCGATATGGCCACAAAGGTAGAGGCAGCCCGCCTCCTCACCCGTGCCGCCGCCGCCAAGAAGGACAGTGGCGAGAGGGCCGACCTGTGGGGCGGCATGGCCAAACTCTTCGCCTCAGAGGTGGCGCAGGAGGTGGCCCTTGAGGCCCTCCGTATCCATGGCGGCATCGGCTATACCAAGGACATGCGAGTAGAGCGCTACTACCGCGATACCCCCCTTATGCTCATCGGCGAGGGCACAAACGAGATCCAGCGCTTAGTCATCGCCCGCAACATTCTGCGCATGTTCGGGGAATGATGGAGGTAGATACCATGTCTGAAGCGTACGAGTTTGGCCGCTACTACGAAGACTTCGAGGTAGGCGCCACTTATAGGCACTGGCCCGGACGTACCATCACCGATATGGACGACATCCTCTTCTGCATGCTTACTATGAACCACCATCCCCTCCACATAGACGCCGAATATGGCAAGAAGACCCAGTTCGGACGCAACGTGGTGGTGGGCAACCTGGTGGTGGATATAGCCCTTGGGCAAAGCGTCCGTGACATCTCAGGTAAGGCGATCGCCAACCTAGGCTTTGAAAAGATCGAGTTTCTGCGCCCTGTCTTCCACGGCGACACCATCTATTCTGAGACCACCGTCCTAGAGAAACGGGAATCCCGCTCTAACCCTGATAGAGGGGTCGTCAGCGTGGAGACTCGAGCCTACAACCAGCACGGGGAACTAGTGATGCGCTTCCGGCGCTCAGTCCTGGTACCCAAGAGAGAGGTGGGGATACCCCACTCTTTCCCTCAAGTGAGAGATTAGGAGGATGAAATGCTAGACAAGGAAGAGCTGGAGCGCATCCGCCGGGAGCAGGAACGGTGGGAAAAGACGATCCTCCAGGAAGCCCTGCGCAAGGGAGGGGAACGCCAAGACTCCGAATTCGCCACCAGCTCCACCGAGACGAAGGTCATCTACACGCCCCTGGACATCGCCGATATCGATTTCCTTAGAGACATAGGCTTCCCTGGCCAATACCCGTACACCCGGGGTATCCACCCTACCATGTACCGCACCCGACTGTGGACCATACGCCAATACGCCGGCTACGAGACGGCCGAGGAAACCAACAAGCGCTTTAAGTTCTTGCTTCAGGAAGGCCAGCCAGGTCTCTCGGTAGCCTTTGACTTACCTACCCAACTGGGCTATGACTCCGATGACCCACATGCCAGAGGGGAAGTGGGCAAGGTGGGGGTGGCCATCGACACGTTGGCCGACATGGAGGCCTTGTTCGACGGGATCCCTCTGGATAAGGTGAGCACTTCTATGACCATCAACGCCCCCGCCGCAGTCATAGTGGCCATGTACGCTATCGTGGCCCGAAAGCAAGGGGTTCCCCTCTCGCAGGTATCGGGGACGGTACAGAACGACATCTTGAAAGAATATGTGGCGCGTGGCACCTATATATTCCCCCCTAAGCCCTCTCTGCGGCTGGCCGCCGACCTCATCGCCTGGTGCGCCAAAGAGATGCCCAAGTTCAACGCCATCAGCATATCGGGCTATCACATCCGCGATGCCGGGGCGACAGCTGTGCAGGAGATGGCCTTCACCTTCGCCAATGCCATAGCATATGTGGACGCCGTCCTAGAGAGGGGAATAGACATAGACGAGTTCGCCCCGCGCATCTCCTGGATTTTCAATACTCAAAACAACTTCTTCGAGGAGATAGCCAAATACCGGGCCCTGCGTCGCATGTGGGCCCGTATCATGAGGGAGCGCTACCACGCTAAGGATCCCCGCTCCTGGATGTTCCGTACGCATGTCCAAACGGGAGGGGCCACCCTCACCGCTCAACAGCCTGAGCTAAACATCGTCCGGGCAGCTATCCAGGCCCTGGCCACAGTCCTGGGAGGTGTCCAGTCCCTGGCCCTCTCCTGTTACGATGAGGCCCTCTCCCTCCCCACAGAGGAGGCCCAACGCATAGCCGTGCGAACTCAGCAGATCATCGCCTACGAGACAGGGGTGACCGATACAGTAGACCCCCTGGCAGGCTCCTACTACGTGGAGTGGCTCACCAACCAGCTAGAGAAGAAGGCCTGGGAATACCTGCACAAGATCGAGGACATGGGAGGGGCGGTGGCAGCTATCGAGTCGGGCTACATGCAGAGAGAGATCCAAGAGGCAGCCTACGCCCACCAGAAAGCTGTAGACGAGGGAAGGCGTATCATCGTGGGAGTGAACCGGTACTGCCTGGAGAATGAGCGCCCCAAGATGGTGTTCCGTACCAACCCGGAGGCCGAACAGGCCCAAATGGAGAAGCTGAAGCAAGTGCGCCGTCACCGTGACGAGGCCCAAGTAAGGGCAGCCCTAAAGCGTCTAGAGGAAGCCTGCCACGACTCAGCTAGCCTTATGCCGCCCATCATGGAAGCCGTACAGGCCTACGCTACCCTGGGCGAGATATGTGGCGTCATGCGCCGCATATTCGGCGAGTACCAGCCCCCCGTGGCGATATAAACACTTCCTAATGCTCACCTAAGGTTTCATTTATAACTTGAATGAACTCCCTCCGCTGATATAGGCTGGAGGAGCGGAAACATAGTGGAGGGGGTCAAAAATGGCGTGCCTGTCCGATAGGGTTGCCATTGTCACTGGGAGTTCGCGGGGGCTAGGACGTGCTATAGCTAAGGAGCTAGCCTCTCACAAGGCGAAGGTGACCATCAACTATTACCAGCACAAGGAGCTAGCCGAGCAATTGCTTGAGGAGCTTCACAGTCAAGGTCACAAGGCCATATGTGTACAGGCAGGAGTAGCCCATCCAGACGAGGTACAAAAGCTGGTTGATGCCACCGTTGAAGCCTTTGGTGGGATCGATATCCTCATCAACAATGCTGGCGTCAACCGCGACAGGACGCTTCGGCGCATGAGCATGGAGGAGTGGCGAGAGGTGATCGCCACTGACCTGGACAGCATATTCTACTGCACCCAGGCTGTGGTCCCCCACATGATCCAGAGGGGCGGTGGCAGGATCGTCAACATGTCCTCCATCGTGGGGCAGATGGGCAACATAGGGCAAGCCAACTATGCCGCGGCCAAGGCGGGGATCGTGGGGTTCACCAAAGCTGTAGCCTTAGAGCTGGCCCGCTTCAACATCACCGTGAACGCCGTTTGCCCTGGCTTCATTGAGACAGATATGGTCACAAGCCTACCCGAGGATGTTCAGAAGAGCCTGCTAGCCCGTATCCCCATGGGTAGGTTCGGCCGGCCGGAAGAGGTGGCCAAGCTATGCCGCTTCCTAGTGGCCGAGGGCGACTACATTACCGGTGCCACCTTTGATATTAATGGGGGCATGTACCTACGCTAGTATGCCATGAGGGAAAAGAAGGGCCTGCCGCCACCTGCGCGGGCAGGTACACGTCCTAGATACAGCCGGATAGTCCTCCTGGCGGTAGCATCTTTTGCGTGCGCAATAGCCCTACACGCCATTTTAGGCGCCGCTGGCCTTCAGCCAGAGCATCCTGCTAGGGTGTTCCTTACACCCATCATAGCTGCGGTGATCATCTTGCTGGGTATGCGGCCCGTACCTCTTACGCGTCGTCTTCGGCTGGCTGTCCTGGCGGCAGCAGGGCTTTTCATTTACGCTATGCTACAATGAAGACAAAACAGCAAAACAGGGGGAAGTTATGCAGGAAGTCGCCATCGTTGGGGCGGCAAGAACGCCCATAGGCTCTTTCGGCGGCAGTTTGAGCGATGTCCCAGCGCCACAGCTTGGCGCTGTAGCCATAAAAGAGGCTATCCGGCGGGCAGGGATCGAGGCTAATCAGGTTGAAGAGGTGATAATGGGCAACGTCCTGTCGGCGGGGCTGGGTATGAACCCAGCACGGCAGGCGGCTATGATGGCTGGTCTGCCTGAAAGTGTCCCCGCGACCACTGTTAACAAAGTGTGTGGCTCCGGCCTGAAAGCGGTAGTGCTCGCAGCGCAAGCTATCGCCCTTGGCGAAGCCGATGTGATTGTGGCAGGTGGGATGGAAAGCATGTCTTATGCCCCCTATCTTCTGCCCAGGGCCCGCTTCGGCTACCGGATGGGACACGGAGAGGTGGTAGACCACATGATCAAGGATGGCCTATGGTGCGCCTTTGAACAATGTCACATGGGTAACACGGCCGAGAATGTGGCGCGTGAGTACGAAATATCACGAGAGGACCAGGATCGGTTCGCATATGAGAGCCACATGAAGGCTGCCAAAGCCTGGCAGGAGGGGCGCTTTGCCGAAGAGGTGACTCCAGTAGAGATCCAGGGCCGACAAGGCACAAGTGTCGTCGATCGTGATGAGCATATCCGGCCCGATACCAGCCCGGAGAAGCTGGCCCGCCTCCGTCCCGCCTTCGCTTCCAACGGCACCGTCACAGCCGGCAACGCCTCCGGCATTAACGATGGCGCGGCAGCAGTAGTGCTAGCGTCTAGGCGCAAGGTTAAGGAGTTGGGGTTGGAGCCACTTGCCTGGGTACGCTCTTATGCTAACGCCGGCGTGCCCCCTCGCATCATGGGGATGGGACCGGTCCCCGCCACGCGCAAAGCCTTAGAAAAGGCAGGCATAGACTTGAGGGACGTGGATCTTATTGAGGCCAATGAAGCCTTCGCTGCCCAATCGTTAGCTGTAGGTCGCGAGCTTGGCTGGGACTGGGAGCGGGTCAACGTCAACGGGGGCGCTATAGCCTTGGGCCACCCCATAGGGGCGAGCGGGGCACGCATCCTGGTCACCCTTCTCTACGAGATGAGGCGACGAGGGGCGCACCTGGGCCTCGCCACCCTTTGTATCGGGGGAGGCCAGGGCATCGCCATGGTGGTGCAGCGCTAGGGGCTCTCAAGCAGACGCACGTACTTGCCCCGGAAGAAGACGAGGGGAGGCGCTTCGCGTATTAGGGCCCCATCCACTACCTCGCCTATGAAGATGGTGTGATCCCCGCCAGGAAAGCGGTGGGCCACCACACAGTCAAGGTAGGCAAGGCAACCCTCTAGGATAGGCGCCCCAGTGACTCCTAGCCTGTACGCCACCTGGTCAAGGTTGTGACTATGGCCCTCACCCTTGGTAGCGAAAAGTCGAGACATGCCTTCTTGTTCCTGGGCCAAAATGTTGACAGCGAAGATGCCGCTCTTTAGCAACAACTCATGAGTGTCACCCTTCTTGTCCAAGCAGACCAGCACCAACATTGGCTCCAGGGAGACAGAAGTAAAGGAGTTAACGGTGCTGCCATGAAGGTAGTCCCCCACACGGGTGGTGACCACGGTCACCCCTGTTGGGAACTGGGACATAATACGCCGGAAGAGAGTCGATTCCAACGACACTATCTCTCCTCCTCCCTTTCAGCCAGCTCCAAGAGTAGGCGAATGGCCATAACGGCCGATTCATATTTGATCTGACCGCGGTCTCCCAGTAAGGTTTGACCCCGGCATAGAGATATGCCCCGTCCTACCGCTGCGACGTAGGTCAGGCCCACGGGCTTGGCAGCGCTACCGCCTGTCGGGCCAGCGATCCCTGTAACAGCGAGCCCTATTGAAGCGCCTGCCCATCTTTGGGCTGCCTCAGCCATGGCCAGGGCAGCTTCCTCGCTTACTGCGCCAAAGGCCTTGAGCACCTTGCCGGGTACCCCCACCTGCTCTTTAAGTTGGTTACCATAGGCCACTACCCCACCCAAAAACACGCGTGACGCCCCCGGTACCTGGGTAAGCAAGTGGGAAAGGAGCCCACCCGTCGACCCCTCCATTACAGCCAGGGTCTCTCCTCTCTGGGCAAGAAGGTCTATGGCCCTGGCCGCCCACGCCTCGCTCATCTGGTTGCTTGTAAGATTATAAGTTGGCAGAGGGTGGATGGGGAGGCATGTTTTTGGGGGATGCAGCATATCAATAATGGGGTTGCCAACGCGTGCCGACGATGGTAACATTAGCAAGAAGCCAGGTTTAGCCTTCTGGTATCGGGTCGCTTGACTCTGCAGCTCCACCCGATGACCGAAGTTAGACCAGGCTGGCAAGCGAGAAGAAGGAGGTCATCGGGTGGTGTACCAGGATCGAGAGTTAGTTTGTGTCGAGTGCGGGAAGGTCTTCACCTTCTCCGCAGAAGATCAGGAGTTCCACGCAAGCCGCGGCTATCAGGACCCCAAGCGTTGCCCTGAGTGCCGCCAGGCGCGACGGGCTGCCACGGGGGCCCAACCTCGCCCCTTGCACGATGCCGTCTGCTCCCGTTGTGGGGCCCCTACGCAAGTCCCATTCCTTCCCAGGCAGGACAGGCCTGTCTATTGCTCTAGCTGCTTCCGCCTAATGCGCCCTGCGCTAGGCGTTGAGAGTCGCCCTCAGAGAGGAGGTAGAAAGAGATGGCGCTAAGAGTGACCGAGAAGGCAGCAGAGCTCCTAAAAGAGATCAAGTTGGAGCTAGCCAGCTCCCCTGAAGAGGTATTGCGCCTCGTCCAACGGGGAGGGGGATTCGAGTTGGCCTTCGACCAAGAGAGGGAAGGGGACCAGGTATACCGGAGTGGCGAAGAGGCCGTGCTCTTGGTAGCGCCCGATGTGGCAGCCCTTCTGGCTGAGGCCACCATCGACGCTGAGGAAACGGAAGAGGGCCCCAGACTTACCCTATCTACCTCCCAGCCCTAGGAGCATCCATACCGTTCGCCCCTATGGCTAGCTACAATAAATAAGCGGCCATGGGGGAAAAGAGGCGTCCTACAAGAGGGCCCCTCGAAGGCTTGGTAGTCCTAGACTTGAGCTGGGTATTGGCGGGGCCCTTTGCCACCATGATCATGTGCGATTTGGGGGCCGACGTCATAAAGGTGGAGCGAACCCCTTATGGCGATGTCGCCCGCACCACCGAGCCCTATATAGACGATGAATCAGCCTACTTCTTTTCCATCAACCGGGGCAAGCGCAGCATATGCATCGACCTTAAACGGTCGGAAGGCCAAGAGCTCCTCCTGCGCCTCGTCGAGAAGGCCGATGTTCTGGTGGAGAACTTCACCCCTGGGACGATGGAAAAGCTCGGCCTAGGCTATCAGGTGCTCTCCCAGCGTAACCCCCGCCTCGTATATTGCGCTGTTTCGGGCTTCGGGCAAACAGGGCCATGGCGGGAAAAGCCAGCCCTAGACATCATCGTCCAGGGGATGGGCGGTATCATGAGCATCACCGGTTACCCTGATGGCCCCCCGGTGCGGCCAGGCATTTCCCTTGGCGACATTGCAGCAGGACTTTTCGCCGCCATCGGCATCCTTGCTGCCCTGAGGGAGAGGGATAGGACTGGCCGAGGCCAAATGGTAGACATAAGCATGCTGGACTGCCAGATCGCCATTTTAGAAAACGCCTTTGTGCGCTATTTCGCCACTGGGGAAGTCCCTGGCCCCCTAGGGACCAGGCACCCATCGGTCACCCCTTTCCAGGCGTTCCCTACTAAGGACGGGTGGATCGTGGTCGCCCTCAGCTGGGGGGTAGAGAACCAGTGGGAGATCTTGCTGGCCCTCTTGGGTCTAGCTCACCTCATCGATGACCCCCGCTTCGAGACCCCGGCACTGCGCACGCGGCATCATCACCTTCTGGAGCCTATCCTTTCGGAGGCGTTCCGCCAGAAGACTACTCAAGAGTGGTTGGAGGAGCTGGGAGGGGTGGGCATCCCTTGCGGGCCCTTGAACAACATCGCCCAGGCAGCCGAGATGCCCCAAATTCTTGCCAGGGAGATGTTTGTGGAAGTAGAACACCCTAAGGGCTTTCGCTTGAAGGTGCCCAATACCCCTGTTAAGCTCTCCGTCACTCCTGGTGGTGTCAAAGGGCCACCTCCTGCCCTGGGGGAACACACTGACGAAATACTACGGGAACTTCTGGGGCTTTCAGACCAGGAGATAGCCTCATTGAGGGAGGCTGGGGTGGTCATGGGCCCTCTCCCTAGCCCCGTCCCCTTGCTGTATCAGGGACGATTAGAGGAGACGTCGCCTTAGATAACGCCATCGGCCCGGAGGGTTGCTATCTCTTCAGCAGACAGGCCCAGGTAGATGCTTAGCACTTCCTCAGTGTGTTGGCCTAGCTCTGGCTCTGGCCCCTTTATGGAGCCAGGGGTAGCCGAAAACTGTATGGGCACGTTGACCACCGTTACCTCCCCCGCCCTCGGGTGCTCTATCTGCACCAGGTACCTGTTGGCGTGAACCTGTTCCTCTTTAGCCATTTCGATGTAGTCCAGCACTGGGCCAGCCGGGATATCAATGGCCCGAAGACACGCTACCCATTCTTCGGTAGGGCGCTGGGAGAAGTGGTCGTCCAGGATAGGACGCAGCTCTTCTAACCGACGTAGACGTTCCCCTAACCGCGCAAAGCGTGGGTCTGAGGCCAGGTGGGGCAGTCCGATGGCCTGACAGAACTGCTCCCACTGCTCTATAGGCACCGTCCCTATGGCTAGAAAACCGTCGGCCGTCCTATAGACGCCGTAAATATGGGGGACTAGGCTATGGCCCCTCCCCGCCTTTGAAGGCGATTCCCCACTGTTAAGGTAATAGGCGATCTCCCAAGACTGGGCAGCCATGATGCTTCCTAGGAGGGACGTCTCCACCTTTTGCCCCTGACCAGTATGCTCCCTGGCCACAAGGGCAGCTACCACCCCTAGGGCCAAAGTGACTGCGCCAATGTGGTCGGCTACGGCTGCCCCCACTGGGTGGGGAGGCTCTCCTGGGTACCCAGTAACGCTCATGAGGCCACCCATCGCCTGGGCCAACAGGTCTACCCCGGGGAGTTTCCCCCAAGGGCCTTTCGTGCCAAAGGCCGATGCACTGGCGTATATAATCCTCGGGTTGACCGCTCGCAGCGTTTCATAACTTAGCCCCAGCCGTTCCATGACGCCAGGGTTGAAGTTCTCCACCACCACGTCGCAATGCTGGACTAGGTCTAGAACCAGCTGCCGCCCTTTAGCGCTTTTCAAGTTGATGGTCACACTCTTTTTCCCTAGGTTGAGAGCCAAAAAGCAGTAGCTCAGCCTGGTACGGCGATCGCGGGCTATCTCCCGGGTGACGTCGCCCCGGCCAGGGATCTCTACCTTAATTACCTCAGCTCCCATGTGGGATAGCAAAAGAGTGGCATAGGGCCCCTGCTGAGCGATGGTGAAATCCAGAACCCTTATCCCTTCCAACGGGCCAGGCATGGCACACCTCCATTTGCCTTCCACAGATTACTTGTGGATCGCTTAGAATAGCAAGTGCCTACTAAAGTTAACGGCCTGTGATTCAGGGAGGTGCAGTGAAGGTCACAGAAGTAAAGACTAGGGTCTTCGAGTTCCCCCTGCCTCGAGCCTTCCACCCCACCTGGCAGCCTTTCCCAAGCCATGTCGCCCGAGTGCATGTGGTAGAAGTCCACACAGACGAAGGGATTGTGGGGGTAGGCTCAGGGGGTGTGCCGGTGCGCTGGGACGTAGCCGGGGCCCTCCTCGTGGGACAAGACCCCATGGACATCGTGCGTCACGTGGAGAACCTGCGGTCATTCTCTTTCTTCGTGGGTAGGCCTTGGGCTTTGGAGGTAGCCCTGTGGGACATCGTGGGGAAGGCCTTGGGAGAGCCCATCTACCGCCTACTAGGAGGTGGCGAGCCCCGGCTTTTGGCCTACGCCTCTACTGCTGAGCTACGGCCAGCAGCTGAGAGGGTGGACGTGGTACAAGAGTTCCAAGCTCTTGGGTTCCGCGCCATCAAGCTCCGCTTCCACTCGGCCGATCCCAGGGAAGACTTAAAGGTGCTGGAGGCGGTGCGCACCTCTGTGGGCGATTCCATGACCATCATGGTGGACGCTAACTGGGGATGGCGCATCGCCCCTGATCAGCAGCCGCACCGGTGGGACTTACGCACTGCTATATGGGTAGCCAAAGAGCTGGAGGCCATGGGAGTGTACTGGCTAGAGGAGCCCCTTGACGCCTTCGACTACCACGGCCTGGCCGAGCTCAGGTCACATTTGAACTCGCTACGCCTCGCTGGGGGCGAACTGGCCCGCGGCCCAGAGGAGATATCAGCTTACCTAGAACATAATTCCCTTGACGTCTACCAG
The DNA here is from genome assembly GCA_030550295.1 of Chloroflexota bacterium. Taxonomy (GTDB): domain Bacteria; phylum Chloroflexota; class Dehalococcoidia; order SM23-28-2; family HRBIN24; genus JAVVHA01. The sequence continues at coordinate 6,645 of JAUQPQ010000003.1, read as the reverse complement.
CCCGATTGCACCTTCGTAGGGGGCATCTGGACGTGCCACCGCCTCGCCTTCATGATCAGGCAGGCCAAACGGGAGTTTACGCCCCACACTTGGACCAACGGGATAGGCCTGGTGGCCAACATGCACGTGGCAGCGGCAGGAGGAGTGACTTTCCTTGAGTTCCCTCTAGAACCTCCGTGCTGGACGCCTGAGATCCGCGACTTCATGCTTACTGAACCCCTCCAGGTGGACCAACAGGGCTATGTGCACGTCCCACAGGGCCCTGGGCTTGGCATCCAGCTAGACGAGGAGAAGCTGCGACGTTACGAAAAGACCGACGTTAGGCGGCTGCTTTAGGATATGCCACCAAAGCCGGAGGGAAGGCCGTCTAGGTGGGCTACATCGTTGAGGCGCCATAGCACGCGGCGCCGACCCTTGACCCTGATCGATGTGATGCCCGCGTTGAAGGGATAGAACAAGAAGTCTTTGTTTATGCCTAGGACTATACTCACGTACGTTTGGATAACACCTGCGTGGGTTACAAGGACTATGCGCCCCCTGGGATGCCTACGCGCTATGGCGTCAATTGCCGTCCTTACTCGCTTGCGGGCGGATCTGCTCCCCTCTGAGCCAGGAAAGGCATCCCACCGCAACGTCTTAGCGATACGTCGCGCTGCCTCTAGCGCCTCCGGCCCTATAAGGCTCCTTACATCGGTAGTGGGGCTGCCCATGATCACCTCTCGCAGCCCCTCGTCCACTTGGACGGACAAGCTAAGGGCCTCCGCCACTATTTGAGCGGTCTGAAGGGCCCTCTTAAGGGGGCTAGAGTAGATGGCCGTAATGCTCTGGTAGCTCAGACGCTTGGCCAGGCGCCGGGCCTGCTCTATACCTACCTCTGTCAGGGGAGGATCATCATAAATGTTCGCTTCCCCTGTATTGCTCATAGATTGAGCATGGCGCACCAGGTACAAGTGGGTAGCCCCAGCCCCTATGAGAAAGGCGTCTCGGAAGTATGCGATGATGGGGTCACCAAGAGGCTGCGATGTCAATCCTCTCCTGTTTTTCGCCATGGAGCTGACCCAGAGGCCGGCAAGAGACTGGGGAGAGGGTCCTACCCCCTGGGCAAGCCTAGGCCCCGGATAGCTATGATGTTGCGCATAATCTCAGAGGTGCCAGCAGCGATGGTGGTAGCCACTGCAGCTAAATAGTAGTCAGCGATGCGCCCGGCCAGGGGGGCCCATTTGCTCCCAGGCCTCAGGGCGCCACCTAGCCCCAAAATGCTTATTCCAGCCGCCGCCAACCTCTGCTGTAGCTCAGACCCAAATAGCTTGCTTACGGAGGCCTCTTGGTTAGGTATGCGGCCGGCCGCCTGAATAGAGGCCACCCTGTATGCCAGCATACGCCCCACCTCAAACTCGATCTTTAGCTCGGCCAGCTTATGCCGCACGTTGGGTAGGCTGATGAGGGGACGGCTGCCCACACGGGTCTCCTTGCTGTATTCCACCAACTCCTCGTAACTGCGGATGCCCGCCATGACCCTGTTTATCCCTGAACGTTCAAAGTCCAGGGTGGCTGCTGCCACATACCATCCCCGATTCAGCTCACCCACCAAGTGAGACTTGGGGACGCGCACATTGTCAAAGAACACTTGGTTAAAGGCATGTCGCCCCGTGATATCGTAAAGGGGGCGAACGGTAATCCCCGTGGTTTTCATATCCACCAGGAAATAAGAGATCCCCTTGTGCTTAGGGGCGTCAGGGTCGGTCCGGGCCAGCAAGATCATCCAGTCAGCCACATGGGCCAAGGAAGTCCAGATCTTTTGCCCATTAATGACGAAATAGTCCCCTTCCAGCACTGCTGTGGTCTGGAGGGAGGCCAAGTCTGACCCTGCCCCAGGCTCGCTGAAACCCTGACACCAGATCACCTCTGCCTTAGCGATGGGTGGCAAGAACTGGGCCTTCTGATCCTCCGTCCCGTAGATCATAATGGTGGGCCCTACTCTGTCTGGCCCCACTCCCAGCTGCTGAGGGGCACGATGATAGGCCATCTCTTCATTGTAGATAACTTGGCGCCAGATGCTTGCTCCCTGGCCACCGTACTCTTTGGGCCAGGCCATGGTTAACCAGCCCTTTTGGGCCAACTTCTTCTGCAAGGCCTTGATATCTTCCAGACCGCGACCACCACCATAACCCAAAGGGCTTTCCGCCCCGCCTATCTCATCTTGTGGCCACTCCCGCTGCAAGAACTCCCTCACCTCTTGCCTGAAGGCCTCGTCCTCGGGCGAAAATCTGAAGTCCATGACCTTACCCCCCCGACGGCTTAGATACCAGCGCCACCATAGTTCAGCTGTAGTATACAATTGATCCAACGATGGGGCCACAAAGGCCGAGACCACTCTGGTTACTCGCCGGCTTCTTGGTAGCGGTGGCCATGGCCTGCAAAGCGGAGGGTCGCCCAATAGTGCATTGGCAGACGGTTGCTCATACCCCTGCATCCACACCGACAGTAACGCCCACTCTCCCACCCCCTCCAGCCATCGCATCCATACGTGACGTATTTACGCCCTCAACCTCTGGCTCGGTATATATGGATCCGTCCAAGGTGCGAGTGCTAGTCGCCACGGGAGACGTCGTGCCGGGGCGCATGGTCGATGTGGTCATTCGGCAGCGGGGCGACGACTTCTTGTATACGGTGCGAGACGTGGCGCACCTCACCCGTGACGCTGACATAACGGTCGTGAACATGGAAACGCCCCTCATCGAGGAGTGCCCCTACCACGCCTCAGGATACGTGTTTTGCAGCCGGCCCGGATTTGTGGAGGCCTTGAAAGCCCTCGGGACCGATGTGGTCACCTTAGAGAACAACCACATAGGCGACTACGGCCCTCAGGCTATCGCCAGAACTAAGGCGCTCTTGGAAGCCCACAATTTGGCCTGGGCCGACCGCTGGCACCCTGCCATCATAGACGTGCGGGGACTCCGGTTCGGCATCGTGGCTTTCAACGGAGTAGGAGAATACTTTGACCGAGATCTTATTAAGGAGACGCTATCTTCCCTTAGGCAGCAGGCCGATGTAGTAGTGGTGGCGTTCCACTGGGGGATGGAGTACGTGGATATACCCGAGCCAGCCCCAGGCATCGCCCCAGACAACCCCATAGATATAGCACACCTAGCGGTAGAGGCTGGGGCCGACTTGGTGCTCGGCAACCATCCCCACTGGGTGCAGGCAGCGGAGGTGTACAAGGGTAAGCTCATCGTTTACGCCCACGGCAATTTCATATTCGACCAGATGTGGAGCTATGAGACGCGCGTGGGGGTCATAGGCCGTTATACCTTCTATGACCGCCAGCTAGTGAAGGTCGAGTTCTCGCCCATCATTATCGAGAACTATGCTCGGCCTTATCCCTTGGAAGGGGAGGAGGCGAAGGCTGTACTAGAAAGGATGCGTAGGGCCAGCGAGGCCCTGGCGCAGCGTCTGGGCACTGCCCCTTAGCGCCCCTTGAACTGGGGCGGCCTCTTCTCACGAAAGGCACGGGGCCCCTCGCGAGCATCTTCCGTCATCTGGACGATGACCATAGCATCCTGGGCCTCCTCTAGGGCCGCATCAACATCTATATGAAGGCCTCGATAGGCCAGGCGTTTAGAAAGCTGTATCGCCACTGAAGGCCCCTGTGCTAGGCGGCGTGCGAAGTCCAAAGTGTAGGGCATCAGTTCGTCCGGTGGCAGCACCTTGCTCACGTAGCCGATGTGCAACGCCTCTTGGGCATCGATAATGTCGCCGGTCCAGATAAGCTCCAAGGCTTTGGCCATCCCCACGATGCGCGGCAGGTACCAACAGCCCCCGTCGCCAGGGATGAGACCCACTCGCACATACGTCATGCCGAAACGAGCATTCTCCGAGGCGAAGCGGATATCGGCCATGGAGGCCATATCCATCCCCGCCCCCATAGCCGGGCCATTGACTGCCGCTATGTAGGGCTTGTCCAAGTGGGCAACCAGACGGGGGATTCGCTGCACCGTGTCGCGCAAGAAGTTCCGGTTTTCCACCAAAGTGCGATTGGGGTCCATAAGCCCTGAGGTACCTGTGCTCAAGTCCACTCCCGCACAGAAGGCCCTTCCTGCGCCCGTCACTATGATCACCTTTACCGCCGGGTCCAGGTGGGCATCTTGGAGGGCCGCATACCATTCGTCCAACATGGTGCGGGTAAAGGCGTTGAGGCGCTCAGGTCGGTTTAGGGTTATGATGGCTATGCCATCGTCCCCCTTCTCGTATAGAATTTCTTTCCATTCCATCGCCATCACCTCCTGCCAGGATTATGGAACATCAGGACGGGCTGAGGCTACCGAGGAGGCGACCGTCCGTCGTACAAGTAACGGTAAGAAGGACGTAGCCACAACGGCGAGCGCCCAGAGAGCGCCCATACCCAAAAAGGCCACTCCCGTATCCCACCTATCTGTAAGGACGCCGGCTACCGCCCCTCCTAGTGCCCCCATGCCGAACGTCGACCAGAAGGCCAAGCCAAAGCTCCTCCCTACGAACCGGCCTGGCGTGTAGTCAGCGATCAGGGTGTTAAAGATAGGCTGATGGGCGAAGTTGGTGAAGATGAACGCCGCTGCCAAAAAAGCCACAACCCCTCCTTCGGCTACTCCCATCAGGAGCAATGGCGGGAGGGCGATGGCCGTTACTGCCAACGCCAGCCACTCCATATTCAGGTAGCGGGTGAGGAGCCCCCCAGCCAACTGACCGACTCCTCCCAGAAGTAGCACCAGAGTGGTGAGCGAGCCACTAAGCTGGGGGCTCACCCTTTCGTGAATGTGGGTGGGGAGGAATGTGAGAGTGCCCCTATACACCATGCCCATAAGCACCGAGGCCACATAGACAGCAGCTAGGGCCCAGGAGAGACGGCCCACGGGGTGCAAACGGGAACTATCGCTACTGGTACCAGCTGAGGCACTGATCGAGCGAACAGGAAGAAGAAAGGCCCATCCAGCCAAGGCTAAGGCCAAAAAGGCTAGTAGGGCATATGCACCTCGCCAGCTCCAGATGTCGGCTATGATCCCCACCAATGCCGGTGATATCCCCATGCCCACATTCCCTGCCACCCCGTGGTAGCCCATCGCTACTCCCCGCTCTTGAACTCCCTGAGCTATAAGGGTAGCGCCAGCAGGATGGTAAAGGCCCACGGCCAGGCCTAGAGCCGCCATGGCACAGGCTAAGACAGCCAAGTTGGGAGCTCCCGCTACCATGAGGCTTGCAGACCAGGCCCCCAAGAACGTCACGAAGAGGACACGCCGTGCCCCCCATCTGTCCAGCAAGAGCCCAGCCGGAAGGGCCGTCGCTCCAAAAGTCCAGCCAAAGAGGGTAGCGACCATCCCCATAAAGGCGTCTCTGCCACCCAGATCGGCCTGAATGCGTAAAAGCAAGGCAGCGTACGTGACCTCTAGGGCATGGACTAAAGCATGGCCCAAGTTGACGTATGCTATTAGCTTTATCTCGTCTTTATTGGCCACCATGTAACCCATTATCGAGGCTTGCCGTCAACGTTCAAACTCCCATCTTTACTCACTGGACCCAAGGCCCTATTATGATGGCGCCCCATGCAGAATGCACACCATAGAAGAGTTATCGACCTTGGCGGAGAGTGGGAGTTCCAGACCGCTCAACCCCACGACGATCCTCTGGAGCTATCGGGGCCGTGGGGCAAGATGCCCGTACCATCCAATTGGCATCTTACTGGCCTTGCCAACTACACAGGAGTGGTAGTGTTCCGCCACGCTTTTTCGGCACCACCTCCTGAAGGGGATCAGGTGGTCTACCTGGTATTTCACGGGGTGGATTATTATGCTGACGTCTGGCTTAACGGCTCATATTTAGGGCACCACGAGGGCTACTTCCAGCCTTTCCATTTCCGCTTGGGTGAGGAGTTAGGGCAGAGCAACGTCCTGATAGTAAGGGTGGACTGCCCCAAAGAGGAGCCTGGCAAGGAATGGCCTAATAGGAAGCAGCTTATAAAGGGGGTTTTCAGCCATCACGACTGCCGCCCAGGGGGGTGGAACCTGGAGCACGGGCAAGAGGGCCCTACGGGTGGGATTTGGAACCGGGTGGAGCTCATGTACGTGCCCCAGGCTCACGTCCTCTGGCTTCGCCTCCATCCTGCATCCGTCTCGGAGAGGGAATCCCTGGTAGTGGCCCAGGCATCGGTCCATAGCCCTAAAAGGCAGTATGCTGAGGTCGACCTGACGATATGGCCCCTCTCAGACAGGCAGCAGGTGCTCTCTCAAGGGCAAAAGCTCTTTCTCCAGCCAGGAGAGAATCGACTGCATCTCCTTTTGCCGGTGTCATCCCCTAGGCTTTGGTGGACGTGGGATCATGGCCTCTCAGAGCTTTACGTAGCCCGACTTGTCCTTCGCACCGAGGACGGCAGCTATGACCATCTAGAGGAGAGGTTCGGCATCAGGGAGCTACGCATCACTGAGGACGGGGAGTGGCGACTCAACGGACGTCCTATATTTGTCCGCGGCACAAACATCATCCCCACCCAATGGTTGGGCCACTACCGCCCGGAAGATATCGTCCGCGACGTCCAGTTGTTAAGGGAAGCCAATGTTAACGCTGTAAGGGTACATGCCCACGTAAACCGTCCAGAGCTGTATGACGCCTTGGACG
>JAUQPQ010000030.1 GCA_030550295.1 Chloroflexota bacterium | reverse complement strand
CACTTATACCGCCACGGTCCAGGTGGACGGTTCACTTAGCGTCTGGCTGAGGGGAGTGAAGGTGGCCAAGAACATCCCCACCTCTTCCGTCAACATCGGGAGCCGCTGCCTGGTGCTTCTGGCCGATGCCGCCAATTTCCAAGACGGCGTGCTTATAGCAGTCTATTAGCAGGGAGGTGTATCTATGGGACGGCGGATCAAAATGCGGCCCCAGGCTTCCCCATTGAGGATCCCGCCCAAATCGCAGCCGCCGAAAGGGACAGCACCTGTCCTTCAAGGGGTCAAGGAGCGCCTGGAGCTAGCTTGGCAGCGGGTGGTAAGGGGAGGGGCAGCAGTAATAGCAGTCTTGTGGGAGGAGTAGCAGGTTTCAGCTTTTTGGTGACTGGCCCTCCAGCTGCTTCCGCCACCTTTCAAAGGTGTGGAGCCAATCCTCCAATTGAGCCTTCATCTCCAGAAGCTGCTCCACCTTATGGTGGACGATTTGGTACTGGCGCTGGACCACCTCTGTGGCCTTGCGCAACTGCTCCAGCTTTACGTCCACGGGGGCATCAGGCCTATATTCGGCCCGCAGCTGCCTGAGGGTATCTTGGGCTTCTACCATCTCCTTGATTTCGGCCAGGGTTACCCCAAGAAGTTGCTGGAGCTTCTTGATCTGCTTCACCCGCCGCACATCCTCCTCAGTATAGAGGCGGTATCCACTCTCTAGGCGGGCCGGTGCCTTCAGTAGCCCTTTCTCCTCATAGAAGCGAATGGTGCGCTGGCTCACCCCCGCCCTTTCCGCCACTTCGCCTATCTGAAGATAGGCACTCTTCGCCTCAGGCTGAGAGGTTTTCATGGCACTCCTCTGTGGGGCCTATTCTAGAAGACCATTACGTTCACGTCAAGCGACGACTCTTCCTCTGGCTCCTGTTGAGGAGCTGGCGCGCGCGACGAGATGGGCAGTAAAGGCTTCAGGTGCTCGCCTCGCCGGCGGTGCACAGGCAGCGAGGGGATAACGTCTCTAAGGCGTGCCAGCTCCTCTAGCGACGGAGCCACAACACCGGCCACCCCCGCCTCCATAAGGCAACGTAGGTAAAGGAGATCAGCCTGCGGGGGTAGCTGGATCACCAGGGGCAGTCGGCACAAGGTCGAAAGGCGCCTCAACGAGAGCTGTTTAGCAACCGTCAACGGGACAGGAGGAGGAGCGGACCATACCGCCTCTAGAGGGAGTTCTGCCAAGAGGCGCAACTCGATATCGGTAACCTCCGTATCTGGCCACGCCATTAGCCCCACGCCCTCTATGAAGATGACGGATGCCTCTGCTTCCTTAGGCTGAAAGACGATGAAGTCGAGGCCGAGGGCCTTTAAAGCCTCCACGTCCTCCTTTGCGGGGGCAGGATCCACGAGGCCCCAAGGGACTTGCAAGCCCTTCAGATCTTCTCTTAGGGTATGTGCCACCTCTGGAACTAGGACCACTGCCTGCGCCCCTAGGCCCAACGCCCCTTCCAGCTCTTTCGCCTGGGCCACCGATGCAAGAAGCACCAGAGGCCAAGAAGAGGCCCTACGGCCCACCGGGAAGCCGATGGGCGAACCTTCTTGCTGTAATGCCCTTTTTAGCAGTTGCCCCAAGCGGCTCATCACCACCCATTTTATCCCCCAGAGCTAGATAAGGCAGCGGTTACACCCTATATTAGGGATCTGAAAGGAGGCCACTGTGAGGCTGGCAGGAAAGGTAGCTCTAGTGACAGGCGCAGCCTCAGGTATTGGCCGCGCCATCTCCCGTCTTTTCGCTCAGGAGGGGGCAGCAGTGGTGGCTGCCGATGTAAAGGCCTCGGAAGGCGAGGAGTTAATAAAGGAGATAGAGAGGGGAGGGGGAAGGGCCACCTTCATTTTGGCTGACGTCTCCCGCGAGGATGACGTGAAGGGGATTATAGCCAGGGCCAAGGAATCCTTTGGGCGGTTAGACATCGTAGTGAACAATGCTGGTATTGGCGGCCCTGGTTATACATGGGAGCAGGTAATAGCTGTAAACCTATCGGGCGTCTATTATGGCTGTCTGCATGCCCTCCCCCTTCTTCGAGAGCAGGGGGGCGGAGTAATCATCAACATCTCCTCAATTGCTGGCCTCACAGGGGCCCGAATCCCACAAGTAGTGGGGGGATACGGGCACGCCTACATAGCTGCCAAGCATGGGGTTATTGGCCTGACGCGCCAGTTCGCCTTGGATGGGGCACCAGAGGTGCGGGTCAACGCCATCTGCCCGGGCTGGGTGGAGACGCCCCTCACTCGCCTAGTATGGGAGACGCCCCCACTGCGCGACTGGGTCATCCAGACTACACCTTTGGGGCGCTTTGCCCGTCCCGAAGAGATAGCCAAGGGAGCTCTCTTTTTAGCTAGCGACGATTCTTCCTTTATGACTGGGGCCATTCTGGTGTTGGATGGAGGCTGGACGGCCTATTAGGTGCCAGAGGGCCCCAGACATTGTATCCTTAAGGATGTGCGACTTATCTTAGTACGTCACGGGGAGACAGAATACAATCGCCAAGGGTTGGCCCTGGGACGATCAGACATCCCCCTCAATCGCCGTGGGGAGGAGCAGGCTCGCCGGTTGGGGAAGGTGCTGGCCAGGGAGCCCTTGCAGGCCGTATACTCCAGCCCCTTGCGCCGCTGTATGGACACCGCCTGGGAGATCGCCCGTCCCCATGGGCTAACGGTCCATCCCCTGCCTGCCCTCCTGGAAATGGACATCGGCGAGGCGGAGGGGCTCCCCTACAGCCAAGTACGGGAGAGGTACCCAGGCCTTATCGAGAAGTGGCTCAGCTCCGATCCATCCTTGGTCACTATGCCTGGAGGGGAAGGCCTTGTAGCCGTGCAGGAGCGGGCATGGGAGGCCATTACCCGGCTCGCCTCTCGACATGTTGGGGAAACGATAGTTGTGGTCACCCACAACTTCGTCATCCTTAGTATCCTCACCAAGGCCTTGGGTATGCCATTGTCCTCCTTTCGCCGCTTGCGTCACGAGGTAGCGGCCATCTCGGTCTTGGAGATAGAGGAAAGCAAGGTGACCCTTGTGCGCCTTAACGACACGTGCCACCTGAAGGACCTAACGGAGGGCTAAGGGATGTGGCGCGCCTTAAGCGAGAGGTGGCTGGTGAGAGGAGTTCTGGCCCTCACCTTAGTGGCTGTAGCCTACTTCCTGGTGAAGGGCATCTTCAGCATTATGGAGGCAGTAGAGGCAGGGAGTCAGGAGGAGGCCCTGAGGGAACAATTGGAGGCCGTTAAGGCGCGCTACCAGGCCCTGGAGGCCGTGCGCAACTACATGGAGTCAGACGAGTTTATAGAGGCGATGGCCCGTCAATATTTAGGGCTGGTTGGCCCTGGCGAAGTGGGGATTGTGGTTGTCGCCCCTACCCCTGCGCCTACTCCAGAGATTCCGGGCCCGTGGTGGGAAGCTGTAGTGCCCTAGCCTCTCTATGTCCCTATCTTTCTGGCAGCGCATCGAAAACAAGGTCTTCCGCTTTGTAAGGGATACCCAGGCCCTCAGGGAAGGGGAAAAGGTCCTGGTGGGTCTCTCAGGGGGGCCTGACTCCTCCGCCCTTCTCCTCATCCTGATACGTTTAAGGAGGGCGCTCGGCCTGGAGGTGGCGGCCGCCTACTTCGACCACCGCCTGCGACCCCCAGAGGAGATCGCAGAGGAGATGGGATATTGCCAGGCATTATGCCAACAGTGGGATGTCCCCTTCTGGACCGGAGCAGGAGAGGTGCGCGCCTATGCTCGGTCTCATCGTCTATCCCTGGAGGAGGCTGGGAGGTTGCTCCGCTACCAGTTCCTGGCCCAACAGGCCGTATCCCTAGGCGCTTCGGTAGTAGCTGTAGGCCACACCATGACCGACCAGGCAGAGACAGTCCTTATGCACGTTTTGCAGGGGACAGGGCTAGATGGCCTTGTGGCCATGCGTCCCCGCTCTTTCTGGCCCCTAGGGGAAGGGCCCCAGCTGGCCCGCCCCCTCCTTTGCCTACGGCGAGAGGAGACAGAGGCCTACTGTCAGGCGAAGGGCATCACCCCCCGTCGCGATCCCTTCAACGAAGTTTTGGCCCCGCTGCGTAACCGTATCCGTCGCCTCCTCCCCCTCCTCGAGGAGGTGAACCCTCGGGTTGAGGAGGCCTTGGCACGCCTCGCCCAGGCAGCAGCCCAGGCTGTGGACTACATGGACTCCCAGGCCCGGGAGGCCTGGGAGAAGCTGGCAAGGGTTGGTCCAGGGGAGATATCCTTTGACCGCCAAAGTCTGCTACAGTTACCTCCGCCGATTGTCTCTCGCCTCCTGGTGCGGGGCTATAGGGGCCTATCTCCCCCTGGGAAGTGGCTTACCGCTTACCATCTGGGGCAGGCCATGGCCTTGGCCCAGCAGGGGCGCGGACGCTTGGATCTTCCGGGGCCGTTGCTCCTGGAAGCGGGGCCCCAGGAGGTACGCCTCAGGCTGCTCCACCGATTTCGTTCCCCACTGCCAGAGACCCCACTTTCCATACCAGGCACTACCACCGTGGGAGACTGGAAGCTGATAGCCCTTTTGGGCCCTCCACCTACTGACTTCACCAACGTGAGCCCCTATGAAGCCTACATAGATGCCGATGCCGTAACAGGCCCACTACTAGTCACCTCCCGTCGCCCTGGTGACCGTATGCGCCCCTTGGGGCTGGGAGGAGAGAAGAAACTTCAAGACATCCTTGTAGACGCCAAAGTGCCCCGCGAACTGAGAGACTCCATTCCTGTCATCCGTTGCAGTTGGGGCATCGTCTGGGTTGTAGGGCTGTGCTTAGACGCACGGGCATCGTTAAGTCCTGGCACCTGTCGGGCCATCTATCTACAGGCTGTGCCTCCCCCCTCATGGCCTCTGACGGGGGCCAAAAGCACCACCCCCTAGGGTTTGCCCAGAGGCAACGAAACAGCTCAAGGCCGTCGTAGAGCCATACCTACGACGGCCTGAACCTATATGAGCTCCCAAGCGCCAATTTACCGAGTAGGCGTGGGCGTCCTGGCGGGGGTAGGCGTAACCCTGGGCGTAGGGATCGGCGTCCTGGCGGGGGTAGGCGTAACCATGGGCGTGGGAGTTGGTGTCCTGGCTGGGGTCACCGCCGGGGTCCGCGCTGGCGTGGGGGTAGGCGCTGCTTCTTCCTCTTTGCAGGCCACAAGGCCGCCGACGAGCAAGGACAACCCCACGGCGGCAACGGCTAACAACCTGACACCGCGTTTCATGACGCCTCACCTCCTCTTGTTGTGACCTGCTAAGAGCGCATTATAACCCCTTGCCTCTTAGGGTCAAGCAAATATGAGGAGTGAGAGAAAAAAGACATAAACGCCACCTCAGCTAGTAGTCATCGGGGTTAAAGGGCCGCCGCTGGGCCCAGGGCCGTATATCCCACACCCAACGGAAACGTCCGGCCGCTAGCTGTGCCCCCTTTAACATCCGCGAGGGCAGGCGAGCTACTACCTCTGGCAGGCGCCTCACATCGAGGCCTGCCATGCGATGTAGCACCCCTGCCACTCCTAAGGGCATAAGGATCATGACGATGATGACTAAGGCACCTTGAATGGCCCCAGGGGCCCTCTCCACTATTCCGCCCCCAAGACCGGGCAGGGAGGCCACTATCTTTGCGGCATCGGAAGGGATAAAAACTACGGCCAGCGCCCCTAAAACTGAACCCAATATCGATGCAAGCCCTCCGATGACCACCCCCACCAGGAGGTTTATGGAATCGGCAATAGTAATGCTCTCCGGGGTGACACTGCCCAAGAGAAGGGCCAAGACCCCGCCTGCCGCCCCAGCGTAGGCCGCGCTCAAGGTAAAGGCGATAACCTTGCTCCGGGCCACGGGGATCCCCATTGCTGCCGCTGCTATCTCTGAATCACGCACCGCGATCAAGGCCCGTCCCAACGGACTACGCAACAGGTTCCACGCCAAGAAAATCAGAATTACCGCCGTGATGAGACTCAGGAAATATAGCCAGTCGGGTCGGTCGATAAGCCCCTTCAGGAATTCAGGGGGAGGGGGCGTAGGGAAGCGCAGCCCCTGCACTCCCCCAGTCAGCCCACCGAACTTCTTGAGCACAGGCGTGATAGAGATCATCACCGCCAGGGTAGCGATGGCAAGGTAAGGGCCACTCAACCGCAGGGAGGGGATACCAATGCCCAGGCCTGCCAGGGCACTTATCCCCGTCGCCACGATAAGGGCTGCCCAGAAGGGCCACGGACGAGCATCGATAAAGTTGAGCTGCTCCTTAGAGTCCATAAGGATGGCCATGGTGTACATGCCCAAAATCATAAAGGCGCCGTGGCCCAAAGAAACTTGCCCGTTGTATCCCGTAAGGAGGTTCAGCCCCAACACTGCCACGGCCATTATGGCCACTCGGCTCATCTGGAAGGTGCGGAAGTTGTCCAACACGAAGGGTGCCCAACACAAGAGGGCCAGGACCACTACTATGGCCAAAGCTCTGCGCCACCTCATGGGCACTATAGGCAAAAGGTATGCTATGGCCGCAAGACCTGCCAACAGGGCCAGAAAGGGCCAGATCTCCATCTGCATCTCCTATACCCTCCTTACAGCCCGTTCGCCGAACAGGCCCGTGGGCCTTACCAGCAAGATGAGGATGAGGACCAGGAGTATAAGGGGCAGCTTCATCTCCGGCCCCAGCCATTTAGCAGGGGTATAGGTACCCAATAAGTTTTCCCCTATCCCTATGACGAAGCCCCCCACCACAGCCCCAGGAGGACTAGTGAGCCCCCCAAGGACGGCTGCTGCCGAGGCGTACAAGAAGACAGGCAACATGTACCCCGGATGCAGGAAAGTGATAGGGGCGATAAACACCCCGGCCAGGCCCCCTAAGGCGGCAGAAAGGGCCCAGCCCAAAGTGAGCATACGCCCTACGCTAATCCCCATAAGCTGGGCCGCCAGTGGGTTCTGGGCCGTGGCCCTCATGGCCAACCCCACCTTAGTACGGTTAAACAAAAGCACCAGCAGCACCATCACCCCCGCGCCCACCAGCAACAGGCCCAAATGGTGCTGAGGGATACTAGTAAACCCCAGGTTCACCCCCTCAAATGAAAATGGAGAGGGGAAGTGCTTAGGCAACTCGCCTCGCGCCCATATCCAGGTGGCCACACTGTTGAACAAGAGGAAGAGGCCCAACGTCACTACCACTATGCTCAGGTGGGGCCTCCCCTCCACAGGTCGCACCACCACCCTCTCTACCACTGCCCCCAGGGCGAAGCCCAAAAGCACCCCCAAAATGATGAGCTGCCATGCTTCCAGCCCCGCCAAATACAAGGACCACATGGCGAAGGTGCCAAACATGGCCACCTCGCTCTGGGCGAAGTTGATGATATCGGTGGAGCGGTAGATAAGCACTAGGGCCAGGGCAAACAAGGCATACATAGCCCCTGTAGCAAAGCCCGATACTACTTGCTGGCCAAACAGGGACCAGTCTTCCCACGGTGGTGGCGCCAAGAACAGGGCCTCCATATCCATCCCCCTCAGTATCCTAGGTAGGACCTGCGGACCTCTTCATTGGCCCTTAGGCCCTCTGCAGTATCTGCCAGCACAATGCGCCCCGTCTCCAAGACGTAGCCCTTTTTGGATATATCCAGGGCCAAACGCACGTTCTGCTCCACCAAGAGCACAGAGATCCCCTCCTCCTGATTGATGGCCCGGATGATCTGGAAGATCTCCCTAGTGATCATGGGGGCCAGGCCCAGAGACGGCTCATCCAAAAGGAGGAGGCGCGGGCGAGCCATCAGGGCCCGCCCAATAGCCAACATCTGCTGCTCCCCGCCCGAGAGGCTACCAGCGTGCTGACGTCGCCTCTCAGCCAAGATGGGGAAGTACTGAAACACCTTCTCTAGGTCCCGGCGAATGCCCGCCCGGTCGCGCCGCAGGTAGGCCCCCAGCTCCAGGTTCTCTAGGACGGTGAGCTGGGTGAAAAGCTGGCGACCCTCGGGCACATGAACGATGCCCAGAGAGACGATGCGATCAGGGCTTAGGGTGTGGAGTTGGAGACCATCATATTCCACCACGCCCGAGCGTGGCCGTAGCAGGCCCGAAATGACCCGCAAGGTGGTAGTCTTGCCTGCCCCATTGGCCCCTAAAAGGGCCACCACGGCCTTCTCCTCTACCTCCAGGGAGACCTGGTGCAGGGCAACTACCGGCCCATAAGCGGCAGTGACGTCACGAAGGCGAAGCATCGCCCCTCTCCCCCAAGTACGCCTCAATTACGGCCGGGTTCTGGGACACCTCCTCCGGCTTACCCTCGGCTATCTTGCGCCCAAAGTTGAGGACGATAACGTGGTCGGAGACGCCCATCACCAGGTTCATATGGTGCTCCACCAAGAGGACGGTGATGTTGTGCTGGCGAGCCAAAGAGCGGATGGTCTCCCCCAAGGACATCAGCTCCTCGTGGTTAAGGCCACTTGCTGGCTCGTCCAACAGGATAAGGCGCGGCTGGGCCACCAAAGCGCGGGCGATCTCTAGCCGCTTGCGGATGGCAAAGGACAAAGCCCCAGCGGGCATGGTGGCCAGTTGGCCCAGCCCCAAAAAATCCAATACCTCCTGGGCCCGCCTTACCGCCTCCTTCTCCCTCTTCGCCACCCAAGGGGGACGCAACATCGACTCCCATACCCCTATCCTGAGGCGCCAGTTCTCGGCCACTAAGACGTTCTCCAGGACCGTCAAGGCCGGAAAGATCTCTACGTTTTGGAAGGTACGGGCGATGCCCATCGTGATAACCCGATGAGGGGGAACCTTCAAGATATCCTGGCCGTTGAAGGATATGGTACCCCCATCAGGGTCATAGATACGGCTTATCAGGTTGAAGAGGGTAGTCTTACCTGCCCCATTGGGGCCGATAAGCCCCACTACTTTCCCCTCTTCTACGTCAAAGCTCACATCGTCTACTGCTATCAGCCCACCGAAACGCTTAGAGACATGTCTAACTTCTAGAAGGGCCATAGCTCCAACCTGCCAAGAGATAACCTAACTCTATTTAGCATAAGGCCACCCTAGGTGCAAGCCCTGGAAACGTTGACGGGTACCCGCCACCCTACCTAAAATGAAGGGGCGGTGGGGATATAGCTCAACTGGGAGAGCGCCGCCTTCGCATGGCGGAGGTTGCGGGTTCGAGTCCCGCTATCTCCACCAAATAGGGTGAGCCGCTGAAAGGCCATGGGGAGTCCCATGGCCTTTGAGTTTCCCTGCAACCAGCTATAGAATGAAGCAGGGTGACTATCCCCATGGGTACATCCAAAGACTATTACCAAATATTGGGCGTCCCCAGAGATGCCAGTGCGGAGGAGATAAAGCGCGCTTTCCGCCGCCTGGCCATGAAGTACCACCCCGACCGCAACAAGTCCCCCGAGGCAGAGAGCAAGTTCAAGGAGATAAACGAGGCATACGAAGTGCTTTCCAACCCTGATAAGAGGGCAGTATACGACCGCTACGGCCATGCCGGGGTGGAAGCAGTAGAAAGGGGCCAGCCCTTTGATGGGTTCCGCTTCACCGGCTGGGGAGATATCTTTGAAGCCTTCTTTGGGGCAACCATCTCCCAGCGGCGACCCCAACGGGGTGCCGACCGTCGCGTCTCGGTGGAGCTAGAGCTGGAAGAGGCCGCCTTCGGCTGCGAGAAGGGGGTGGAGATAGTACGGGTGGAGGAGTGCCCCCGCTGTGGTGGCTCAGGATGCGAGCCTGGCAGCGGTCCCACTGCCTGCCCTTCCTGCCGGGGCACAGGGCAGGTACGGCGAGTCCATCGCAATTTCTTTGGTCAGTTCATCAACGTCACCACCTGCCCCCAGTGTCGAGGCGAGGGGATGGTAGTCCTCCATCCCTGTGGCGAGTGCGAGGGGAATGGACGCCTAAAAAGGGCCCGCACGCTTTGGGTCCGCATACCTCCTGGAGTGGAAGATGGCACGCAGCTGCGCCTCACCGGCGAAGGAGATGTGGGACTTCACGGTGGGCCTCCAGGCAACCTCTACATAGTGGTGCAAGTCCGCCAACACCCCCTCTTCCAAAGGGAGGGATGGGACCTAATTTATCCTTTAGAGCTGAACGTGGCCCAGGCCGCCTTGGGCTACCACGCACGCATCCCTACCTTGGAAGGGCAAGAGGAGGTTATCTACATATCACCAGGCACCCAGCACGGGCAGGAGTTCCTGCTAAAGGGGAAAGGCATCCCCCATCTCCAGGGTGGAGGGCGGGGCGACTTGAGGGTTAGGGTCAAGGTAACGGTGCCTAAAGACCTCACCCCCCAGCAAAAGGCCCTCCTAGAGGCGCTGGCTGCCTCCTTTGGCACCCCTATCGACGGCGACCAAGGCCATGGCGCCAAAAGGCAACTCTTAGATGCCCGGGGCTAAGGCCCCATGTGGCTCGAGCTGCGCCTCCAGATCGACCCTCGCGACAGCGACCTAGTCGCCGATCTCCTCGCCCAGTGCTGCCCTCGCTTGGCCGTAGAGATAGATAACGGTGAGGAGGGCCAGCCCAGGGCGTTCGTAAAGATCTACGTACCCCAAGAAGACTTGACCGCACTTAAGAGATCCCTGCGCTTGGCACTTCGCTTTGTCCCCCTCTCCTGCACCCCCAAGTGGCACAGGGCGAGGCGTCTCAGGGAGGAGAGATGGCACAAGGCCTGGCGACGCCATTTCAGACCTCAGCTTATAGGCAGCGTCCTGGTGAAACCCCCCTGGAGCAAAAAGAAGGGGCAGCCTGGGCAAGTCACGTTACAGATCGAGCCAGGGATGGCCTTTGGGACGGGCACTCACCCCACCACTGCCCTCTGCCTACACGCCGTTCAGAAGCTGATATTCCCAGGGGCCAGGGTGCTAGACGTAGGCACGGGCACCGGTATTTTAGCTATCGCAGCCGCTAAGTTGGGGGCCACTTACGCCCTTGCCCTAGACATAGATGCTGAGGCAGTCAAGGCAGCCCTGGGCAACGTGGAGGCCAACGGCGTAGCCGATACTGTAAAGGTATGTCATGGCACCCTTACCCCTAACATTCTCCAGGAAGGGCCCTTCCACCTTGTAATAGCCAACTTAGATAGGGAGACCATCCGCCGCCTGGGGCCCCTCATGACCGCTGCCCTAGCCCCAGGAGGCTACCTAGTAGTGAGCGGTTTCCTCTCCGAGACGGTAGCCGAGTTAACGCCCCTACTGGCCACTTATGGCCTTCGACATCATCAGGACATGATGCAAGATGGGTGGGCCGCTATCGTAATGGTCAAAGATGCGTAGGTTCTACGTAGACCCAGGCACCATAAGAGGACGTCAAGCCATCTTGTCCCAAGAGCTAGTGCATAGACTGGGCCGCGTCTTACGCCTACGCCCAAGCGAGCAGCTAATCCTTTTTGATGGCTCAGGCCGTGAATGGGTGGTAGAGCTGAAGGAGATCGGCCGTCGTTCGGCCATGGCTGTGGTGGTGGGAGAAGTGGAGCCCCCACCCGAGCCTAAAGTCTCCCTGAGCCTCTTCGTCTCCCTCATCAAGGAGCCCCGTCTAGAGATAGTCCTTGAGAAGGCCACCGAGTTGGGGGTGACAGAGATAGTCCCCGTAGTGGCCAAACGTTCAGTGGTCCGGCCATGGAAGGAAGGAGGAGCCAAGCAAGAGCGCTGGCATCGATTAATCATCGAGGCCACCGAGCAGTGTGGTCGTGCCCGGCCACCCCTATTACGCCCACCCATCTCCTTGCCAGAGGCGGTACGCCAAGCCCAGGGCCTGCGCATCCTCCCCTGGGAAGGAGAGCACAACCAAGGCCTCAAGCCCCTCCTGGAGTCCGCCAAAGGGAAGGAGAACCAAATAAGCCTCCTCATCGGCCCCGAGGGAGGACTAGAGGCCGAGGAGGTGGCGCTGGCCCGCCAGCAGGGCTTCCATATCGTCTCCCTAGGGGGGAGGGTCCTGCGGACAGAGACGGCCGCCCTAGCCGCCATAACCGCGGTGTTGTACGAGCTGGGGGAGCTAGGACCCTAAGGCTGAGGAGGGGACTCAAGCCAGGCCATGGGATCTACCTGCGTGCCATGGACCACTAGTTCCCAGTGGAGATGGGGCCCAGAGGCCAGGCCAGAGCTACCTACCGTCCCTATAACCTGGCCTCCCTCTACCCACTCACCCTCCCCCACTGCTACCGTCCCCAAGTGATGGTATCCCGTGAAAACACCAGCCCCGTGGTCAATGATTACCGAAAGGCCACGAAGGTGTAAGTTTCGCACCAACACCACCAGGCCTGAGGCCGAGGCCACAATGGGCGTACCCTCAGGTGCCCCCAAGTCCACCCCTGTGTGGGGATAGTAAGGCCCCCCCGCCACCGAACGCATGGCACCAAACACGTCGCTCACTTCCCCTGCCACGGGTAGGTGCCAGGGGCCTCCCCAGGCCCTGAAAGGCATAGAGAGGGAATAAGCCTGAGTTAGTAGGCGCCTCTCCTGCTCAATAGCTTCGGTGTCCAACAATAGGGCTGCCACCTCTCCAGGAATAGGTACTTCCTCCACCGGGAACATATGAGGGGCCACTTCTACATCTGAGGCTGCTACCTCTACCCCCTGGGAAAAG
Source organism: Chloroflexota bacterium (assembly GCA_030550295.1). GTDB lineage: Bacteria > Chloroflexota > Dehalococcoidia > SM23-28-2 > HRBIN24 > JAVVHA01. The sequence continues at coordinate 5,214 of JAUQPQ010000030.1, read as the reverse complement.
GCCACCAAAGGATAAGTGCCAGGGGACATCCCTACCGGGACAGGGATGTAAGCCAGAGCTCTCTCCCCCTCGACGATGGTATAGTACTCGCGACCGTTGAAAGAGAGGACAGGTGGCCCAGAGAACCTGCCCACAACCAGGGCCAGAAAGGCCGCCCCCTGCCTAACGGGGCCTTTCACCGCCAGCTCAGGACTTGGAATAGGGGTAGGTGTAGGGGAGGCCAGGTAAACTACAGGAGTAGGCGACGGCACCTCGCCCCAAAGGGAAAGGCCTGTCCCACCGCTGCATCCCGCTAGCAGCACCAAAAGGGCCCAAACACAGTAGCGCACCATAGAATTCTAACGTGATTTTAAACTGCGCCCTTTAAGAAAACACTGTCCCCTCTAGAGCAGCGATGGTATAATCGCTGGGAACTGTCTTATCAGAAAAAAGGAGGTGCCCATCATTGAGCCATGTTGGAGGGGGCTAGGGAGCGAGCGAGCCAGATCGTCCAGAACATCGAGCGGGTGATAGTAGGCAAGGAGAAGGAGGTGGAACTGGCAGTCATCGCCCTTATGAGCAACGGGCATCTCCTCATCGAGGACATCCCAGGGGTAGGAAAGACGATGCTGGCCCGCAGCTTGGCCCGCTCCACCGGCTGCACCTTCCGGCGTATCCAGTTCACCCCCGACCTTCTGCCCACCGATATCACCGGCGCCTCCGTCTACAACCAGAAGCTAGGCGACTTTCAGTTCCGGCCCGGCCCCATCATGGCCCAGATCGTCTTGGCAGATGAGATCAACAGGGCCAGCCCAAGGACACAATCGGCCCTCTTAGAAGCCATGGAGGAGCGGCAGATAACGGTGGACGGCATCAGCTATAGCCTGCCTCGTCCCTTCATGGTCCTGGCCACCCAGAACCCGATAGAGTATGAGGGCACCTTCCCCTTGCCTGAAGCCCAGCTAGACCGCTTCTTCATGCGGCTCCATTTGGGATACCCCACCGTGGAGCAAGAAGTGGCCATAATGGAGCGCCAGGTCCAGTCCCACCCTATCGAGAGCCTTGAGGCAGTATGTGAGCCGGCCGACATCCTGACCCTCCAAGAAGAAGTGAAACGCATCTGGGTAGATCCCCTGATAAAGCTGTACATCGCCCGCCTAGCAGAAGCCACGCGCCAGCACGAGGCCGTCTACCTGGGGGCATCGCCTAGAGGGTCCTTAGCCCTCCAGAGGGCCAGCCAGGCCAAAGCCCTCCTAGAGGGTAGGGACTACGTCCTTCCCGAGGATGTAAAATACCTGGCCTACCCTGTGCTAGGGCACCGCATCATCGTGGCTCCAGCCAGCAAGGTGAGGGGGGTTACGTCCCAACAGGTGGTGGAAGAATGCCTGGCAAGGACAGCGGTCCCAGGGGTGCGGGCCCGCGGCTCCTGAGAAGGCTTGGCAGGGCCCTAGGCAGCAACCTGGTCATTGCCCTGGCCTTGGCCTTTACCCTGCTGGTGATGGGTTGGGCCTCAGGCTACTGGATCCTCCTCAGGGCCAGCTATCTCCTCTTTGCCTTAGTGCCTTTAGCCTGGCTCTGGGCTCGCCTCAACGTGCGAGGGCTGAAGGTAGAGGTGGAACGGAGGCCCAGCCATCTCCAAGCTGGCCAATGGGTTACCGTCACCGTGCAAGTACAAAACCGCACGTCCTTCCCAAAGCTTTGGCTGGAGGTGGAAGACCGCTGTGAAGTCCCTGGGGCGCAGGCTAAGGGGGTGATGATGCTGCCTGCTGGCGGCTATCGGGTATGGCAGACTCAAGTTACCCTCCCCCGGCGTGGCCGCTACACCTTTGGGCCCGTACTCATAAGGGCAAGCGACCCCTTTGGGCTGTTCCAGATGGAGCGGGCCTTTGACAAGCGTTGGGAGGTGCTTGTATATCCCTCGCCTGTGCCCCTGCCCTACTTTTTCGTGCCTGCGGCTCAGCTCCCTGGCGAGGGGCCCCGGAGTCAGCCCACCGCCAACTCCACCACTAACGTCGTCTCAGTGAGGGACTACCAACCTGGTGACCCTGTAAGCCGCATCCACTGGCTCAGCACTGCCCGCCTGGGCCGCCTCATGGCCAAGACTTTCGATTACTCCCCCATTAGCGATGTCTGGATCCTGCTAGACCTGGAGAGGGAAGTCCATGCCGGGGAAGGCGCCGAGAGTACCGAGGAGTACATGGTCAACATCGCCTGCTCCATAGCCCGCCTACTCCTCGACAATGACCTAAGGGTGGGGATGATGGGGATAGGGAAAAAGCCATTGGTCCTTTACCCGGCCCGTGGGCCCGTACAGTATGAGCGAATAGCCGAGGCTTTAGCCCTCTTAGAGACAAATGGGGATGTGCCCCTAGAAAAGCTCCTTCACAGCTATGATAGGGCCTTTGGGCGCTACACTACCCTAGTGGTGATAACGCCTTCCCCTAGGCAAGAATGGGCCGAGGCCCTTGGTGAGATGGGGCGGAGAGGCGTTAAGGCAGTTGTAGTCCTCCTGGAAGCTGAGACCTTCGGCGGTAGAGAAGGCCCCATCTTGCCGTACAGCGTCCTGGTGGCTTTGGGCATCACTACCTGCACTGTAAGTAGGGGGCAGCCTATATCTTTGGCCCTCAAGACGTCACCGTCTTTGCAACTTTCCATCGGTGGCGCCACCGTAAGGAGGTGAAGGCTTGGTGGCCATAAGGCGGGCCGTCGCCAGGGCCCTGGAGTGGGAAGACTGGCTTACGCTGGGCCTTGCCTACCTCTGTTTTTTGAGCGTCGCCTGGAGCATACAGAAGGCCCACTGGGCAGATACGATGCCCTCCCTTCTCTTGTTAGGCCTTGGGGGGCTAATTGCCGGCTGGATCCTGGGCCGAAGCTCCCTGCCCTGGCCCATAGCTCTGATGACAGCCGCGGTGTGGGGCCTGCTGGCCACCTTCCTCCAGTCCCTCTACCTGGTGCCTGAAGGAAGCCTAGGAGAAAGAATAGACTCTCTGTACCTGCGCTTCCAGGATTACTTTCATGTAGTCCTTAGCGGAGGCATCAGCAACGATGCTTTGCCTTTTGTAGTGCTGGTGGCGGGGCTCACATGGGGTGGAGCCTTTTTCCTGGCATGGGGCCTTTTCCGTTGGCATACGGCGTGGCTAGGGCTTTTGGCTGGGGGGATCACCCTACTTATCAACTTCGTACTTTTGAACCGAGGCGTGTTGGGGGCGTTCATCCTGTTCGCCATAACTGGCCTACTCCTTTTGGCCAGGGCCCACATCTTAGGTAAGGAGCAGAGCTGGCGAAGAGAGGGACTGGAATATCCCCCCCTGCTAAGCCCTGCCCATCTCCACCTTTCCTTTTGGGCGGCCCTGGTCCTCCTGATGGCGGCCTGGATAGTTCCTACAGGGTACGGCAGGCCCCTGGCCCACACTTGGGAGGCAGTAAGTGGCCCCTTCCGTTCCCTGGCCAGTGACTGGGTGCGCTGGGTAGGGCCCTTGAAAGGAAAGAAGCTGATTGAGGCGGTGGACATCGCCTCGGTGCTCCCGCTGCGCCCGGGCCTCTACTTCGCCTCTTCAGGAGAGGTGTTGGCAATCCGCTTGCCAGAGGGTAGCAAGCCAACTTACCTCCTGCTGCGGGCCGCCGTTTACGAGGAGTACGCCTCAGGAGGCTGGAAGGCAGGGGAGAGGGTAGGGGTAAGGTGGCCGTTCGCCACCCTTAGGGCCCCTACGGAGTTATTGGCGGAGCCCCTTAGGGTAGAAGTCCAGCTTCTACAGGGGGGAACGCCTTCTTCCGTACTGCTAGTGCCTGGACAGGCCTTGCCCATGGCCTTCACCTCCGGCAACGCTGCCTTACCAGCCACAGCCCTTGCCCCAAAAGGGGCCGTAGTAAGCCTGTCTTGGGCGGACTCAACTGCCCCATCCCATCCCCTTATGAGCATCCACCAGGACGCCAGCGACGAAGACATCAGACGGGCCCTCCTGAGGGAGGGATACCTGGCCCTGGAGATAAAGAGGCAAGGGAGACGGGCACGGGAGATATCGGCGGTACCTGTGGAGGCGATCCTACAAGCCACCATCGTTCCCGAAAAGAAATTGTCTGTAGGTGAGTCATACTGGACTGCAGGCATCCTGCCTCTGCCATCCCTGGCCGACCTGCAAGCTGCAGGGACAGACTACCCGGCATGGATCCAGCAAGTCTATCTATCGCTGCCCAAGAGGATCCCTTCCCGCATGAAGGAACTGGCCAGAGAGGTAGCAGGTGACAAGCCAACACCGGTAGACAAAGTACTAGCCATAGCCAACTTCTTGCGCACTTATCCAACGGTATCTGAGTCGCCAGTGCCCACCGCTGGCGACTTGGTGGACCACTTTCTGTTCGAGGCGAGGAGGGGGAGAGTAGAGCTGCGCGCTTCGGCCATGGTAGTGCTTCTGCGGGCGGCAGGGGTACCCGCCCGCTTGGCGGCCGGCATCGCCTTGGCCCCACGAGACTACGACGAGAACCAGAAGGCCTATAGAGTAACGGCAAATCAAGTCCTCGCCTGGCCCGAGGTGTATTTCCCTCGCTGGGGATGGGTGCCCTTCCTCATCACGGAGGGAGAGGAGGCCCTCAATCTTCCCTATCAGTATGGGTTACCCGTGCCCGCCGGACTTTTCGGCCCCCTAGGCCCTGAGGATACCCTCCTCCAGGAGATTTTGGAGGGGACTGATCTCCCCACCGAGGGGCAGCTCCCTGAAGGGCTAACGGCGGGGCCTCAAGAAGGGGAAGGGGGGGCCATATGGTGGTGGGTGGCGTTAGGAATGATGGCGTCCCTTCTCATAGGGGTGGGGGTAGCTCGCTGGCTCTGGGAAAGGCCTTTGGCCCATCTCCCTACGCCCCAACCCATCTGGGAGAAGACGGTTCGCCTCGCCTCCTGGGCCGGCATAGGGCCTCGGGCTGGGGAAACGCCCCACGACTTCGCTCGTCGCTTGGCTACCACCCTTAGGGGGATCAGTGACCTCACCCCCCTTGCCGATGCCTATTGCCTCAGCCGCTACGGTAGGCGTAGCCCGCCACCCGAGACAGTAAGCTACCTGAACCGCCTCTGGCCTCACCTGAGGGGAGCTATCTTGTCCTATGCTTTGCGCCGGTTCTGGCGCCGGGAGACGCCCTGCTAATGAGGGGTTGGCTGATAGTTGACACGGCGTTGGGATGGATACCCCTTGTTTTCGCCTCAGGCGTCCTTGCGGCAGTGGGGATGCCTCTTCCTTCAGAGGA
>JAUQPQ010000029.1 GCA_030550295.1 Chloroflexota bacterium | reverse complement strand
ATGCGCCCGTAGCGCTGCTGACGCATCAGCACCGAGGCGTGACGGGTGCAGTTGAACGTCCCCTTCAAATGCACCGCTATCACACCGTCCCACTCCGCCTCCGTCATGTTGAATACCATCCGATCCCGCAAGATCCCCGCATTGTTCACCAAAATGTCTATCCGCCCAAACTCCTCTACCGCCTTCCCTATGATCCTCCCCGCCCCCTCAAAATCGGCCACCGACTCGTAACTCGCTACCGCCTCCCCGCCAGCTGCCCTGATCTCCGCCACCACCTGCTCAGCAGGACCCTGATCAAAGCCTACGCCGTCGGGCCCTACGCCGGGGTCGTTGACCACTACTTTGGCCCCCTCGCGGGCCATCATTAAAGCGATGGCACGGCCGATGCCCCGGCCTGCCCCTGTGACTACTGCCACTTTGCCGTCCAGCCAGCCCATGGCATCCTCCAGCTTCAAAGTTTAGGTCTGGGTGCCTTTAGCAGATCAGCTCCCCCGGGAGGGGAGGGTCACCACGGCCGATCCTGGAGTGGTACGTTGCCCCTCTGGGGTCTCAGTCCACACCTCCAGCTCCACGATGTTCTCCCCGTCCTTCTGGTACTTCTTGGTCACTACACCTTTGCAAACGACGTTCTGGTTCACCATATCCATGCCGCGGTATTGGACAGCCAGCCTCTTTACACGCCCCAGAGGAGCGATCCATTCGTGCAGCATGCGGCCCAGAAGGGCATGCTTTAGCGCCCCATGGACGATACGGTCGGGCAAGCCTGTGGACTGGGCAAAGTCTTTGTCGTAGTGGATCTGGTAGAAGTCTCCAGAGGCGGCAGCCCACATCACCAGCCGCTGGGAATCGCAATACATGGTAAGGGAGGGGACTTCCTGTCCCTCTTGAACGTCCTCAAAGTAAACCTTCTGATCAGCCATGACCGCCTGCCTCCTTAGTACTGGATAAGGGTGCCGCGGAATCTTGCTACTACCTGATCGCCACGCTTATATGTGAACTCGGTCACGGTGATAAGCATGGGCCCCAATCGACCCTGCCTCTCTTGCATATCTACTAACTTGCGGGTCACGGTGAGGACATCACCTGCGCATATATCCTCGTAGTACTCGATGTCGGTGCCACCGTTAAGGATGCGGGTGAAGGGGGTCTGGAAGGGCGGCAGGTAATCTAAGCGCTGAGGTCTAGCCGGGTTGTAAACGGGGTGACCTAAAAATCCAGGAGGTGCTGGTATGCTCCGATACCCACGCCTCTTCGCCTCCTCCTCATCGTAAAAGAGGGGGTCAGTGTAGCCTACCGCCCTAGCGAACATGCGGCAAGACGTCTTGTCCACCTCAACGACGATAGGTTCAGACTCTCGCCCAATGTAGGCGCGCATCTCGTCGGTGATGATGGAGGGCTGCGTCATACCTACCTCCTTTCTCAATGGGCTTGGAGCCGATGCCAGCATACATAATGCCTTCCCTACCTGTCAAACCCTCGTCCCATCGGGGCCGAGGCGTCGTTCGCCCCCACCAAAGATTGACCACCTTAGATTAAAATGCTATCGTCTAACTTGGAGCCAAAGCAACGTTAATATAAGTCTGACCATAGAGGAGCTAAAACGATGGAATACGTCCAGTTAGTCCTCGCCCAGGTGGAGAGCGATCGGCTGGAGGAGGCGTTGCGCCCGGGAGGGCTCCTCGAGAGACTGGATAACCACCGAAAGGAGCTGGAGGGTCATACCGGCTTTCTGGACATGAGGGTGGTAAAGTCTATCAACCGCAAGGGTAAGGTGCAGTTGGTAATAGAGACCCGGTGGGCCGACGACCAAAGCCTCATCGACTATGAGACGGGGGCGCCAACGATAGTATCTATCCTGGAGGAGTTCGGCCATCTTCTGGTGCCCAACAGCCTCCAGGTGGTAGATATGGAGGCCTTGCGTAGCGAGGATTGGTGGCAGCGCCTCCAGAGAGAGACGGAGGTGAAGGAACGGGTCCTGTTTCCCCTACTGCTGCCCTTGGGTGCCTTCCTGTTTGGAGTTCTGGTTATTTACGGCCTTTCGCGCATTTACTTAGAGCTGGCCCACTGGCATGTAGGGGACGTAAAGGCTTCCACCCCCATGGCCTTGGGCATTTCGGCCCTCATCTTGGCTGTGGGCTGGTGGGTCGCTACTCGTCCCCACATAAAGGGGTGGCAGGTGGCAGCCATCATAGGCATCGCCGTAGCTGGGCTTTTGGCAGGGGCCATATGGGCAGCCGTCCATGAGGAAGGTAAGACAGGGGCTGAGGCCTCCTCGCCTAGGCAAGAGGTTACTTACCCCATACAGGGGGGAGGCCCTCAACAGCCCTCTTCATCCCTATCATATTAGTAGCCGCTAACCCCTCTCCTACAGTCCACCCAAGCACACCACCCTTCTAGGTGTCATCCCTCACTCGTCGAGGCCGAGACGCCGCAGCTCTGTCTCCACTTCTTCCCATCGAGGGCCCCGCTCCCGTGCCTCAAACTCGGCATACCAGCGGAAAAAGGCCCACCCTATGAACGCCCACATGATGATGCTCGGGGCAAGTTTCATCACCAGGCCCCCTATCTGCTGGTCGTGCACTGGAGATAGACCCCACAACATCCCCCTGGCGGGATATGTAGGGTAGAGCAGCCGGTCAGAGAAGGTGAGGAAGGAGGCCAAAAAGGAGGGAACTAACGATTGCACGAAGAGGTAGGCCATCTGCAGGGGATATGAAAGCTTGGGAAGGCTGGGCAGCGATGCCAGTACTGGCCACCACATGACTATCCCCGCCACCACCAGGAACAAGTGGGCGAAGAAGTGGAACAAGTCTGACCTCACCTGTAGTTCCACAGCAAAGGGGAGGTGAAAGATAAGGACAATACCATTGAACAGGGCCAGGGCCACAATGGGATGAAGGGCCTTACGTAGCAGCGGCTCTAAGCGGCTTACCTTCACTAGCCATGCCCACAACCACGAAGGGACGCCAGCGATGATAAGGGGAGGCGCTACCGTGGTCAGGATCACATGCTGGGCCATATGGGCACTTACCAGCCAGTCGGACAGCTCGTCCAGCGGGGACGATCCCGCCAGGTACAGGCTAAAGACCCCTAAAAAGAAGAGGATCATTTGGCTTCGGCGCACCCGGCCAGCGTCTGAGACCTTCGGGCGTAGCTCCGTCACCGCATACGTATAGCCCCAAAGCAAAAGGAACCCCAGAAGGATCACCTCCGGATGGATCACCCAATCGCCAAGGGCAAGGCGAAAAGTGCCGCCAGTTACATGCAAAATGCCCATTCCGCCACACCACCCATCACAAGAGCCCCGCTTTCATAGTCGCTAGCGTAGCGACGAACACCCCTATGGCCATCACTAACCCAAAAGCGAAAAGGAACGAAAAGAGCCTGCTATCGAAGCGCAGGTGCATATACCACATCACCACAAGCATGAACTTGATCGACGACAAGAAGAGGAAAAGCTCCACTAACGCCCCTTGTAGGGCCTCAATGTAGTATATGGCCACCTCCATAGACGTGACTGCGGCAAGAGCCACCGCCACCCGCACATAATCGGCCATGCTAGGCTGGAAGGCAGAATGAGCTTCTTCCTCTACTGGCCTCGCACGGCTGCTTGCCCCCCTAAGGTCTGCTAGCCTCATGGCCCCTCCTACAACGGTTCCAGCAGGTATACTAAGGTGAAGATGACGATCCAGACGATGTCTACAAAGTGCCAGTAGAGCCCTGCCAGCTCCACATAGATGGCGTTGGCCTTCCCTAGCTTCCCCCTCATCGCCATAGCCCACAAAGAGGCCAGTATCAAAACCCCCACCGAAACGTGCGCCCCGTGGAAGCCCGTAAGCACATAGAATGTAGAGCCAAAGAGGTTCACACTAAGAGTGAGGCCCTTGTTATAAAACTCGGTGAACTCGAAGGCCTGTCCCGCCAAGAAAGACATACCCAGAAGGGCCGTCACCAGCAGCCAAGTGCGCATCTGATGCAGATGGCCCCGGTGGGCCGAGCCCACAGCCAAGGCCATGGTGGTGCTGCTCATAAGGAGGATGAAGGAGCTTACAGACGTGAAGGGGATGTCAAAGACGTCCGATGGGTAAGGGCCGGTCTGGCTCTGGCCCCGATACAACAGGTATGTGGCGATAAGGGACCCGAAGAAGAGGGCCTCCGAGGCCAAAAAGACCCACATGAGGAGCTTTCGGTTGTCCAGCCCCGTAGCCGTCTCTAAATGAACCCCTGCAGCGTGAGCATGATCAGCCACAGCCAGACCTCCTCATTCAGTGGCAGGCTCTAAGGCCCAACCGTAAAGCCCATAGAGAAGCACTACTGCCCCTGCTGCCACCACTGCATATTCGGCGAAGACGAACCCCGTAGCGATAATGGGGAACCCTATCGCCGTTATAAGGGGGAAGAAGGAGGGCGAAGGCATATGGATCTCCTCCTCAGGGGCCCCGCTTTCCACCTCGCCAGAACCCCCAGCTACCACAGGCACGGGCCTGCCCTGGGCATCTTCCATATACTTGCGGTGCCAGAAGTCGTCCCTAGCCCTCACCACAGGGATGCGGGCGAAATTGTAGGGAGGCGGTGGCGAAGGTATGCTCCACTCCAGCGTTCGCCCATCCCATGGGTCGGCCCCTGCCCTCTCGGCACGCCTAAGGCTTCGGACCACATTGACCATGAACACCAACACTGATAAGGCGATGACGAAGGCACCTGACGTAGCCAGCAAGTTCCACTGATCCCAGCCCATCCCTTCGGGATACGTATAGATACGTCTGGGCATCCCCAGCATCCCCAAGATCATCATCGGTTGGAAGGTGAGGTTGAACCCAATAAGCATCAGCCAGAAGTGGAGCTGCCCCAGCTTCTCGTCCAGAAGGCGGCCACTAAACTTGGGGAACCAGTAGTAGACGCCGGCAAACAAGGCGAACAGGGCACCCCCAAAGAGGACTTGATGGAAGTGGGCTACCACGTAGTACGTGTCCTGCTGCTGATAGTCGGACGGCACCATAGAGTGGGTAACGCCCGTAAGCCCACCAATAACGAACATGGCCACAAAGCCAACTGCGAAAAGAAGAGGCGTCCGCAGGCTTACGTTGCCACCCCATAAGGTGGCAAGCCAGTTAAAAATCTTCACCCCCGTGGGAACAGCTATCAGGATCGTCCCTACACCGAAGGCAGAGTTGGCCACCGGCCCAAGCCCGGTGGTGTACATGTGATGCGCCCATACCCCAAAGCTCATAAAGGCGATGGCGATACCCGAAAAGATGACGAAGGGGTAACCAAACAGAGGCTTTTGGGAGAAAGTGGGCAAAACCTCCGAGACGATCCCCATGGCTGGCAAGATAAGGATGTACACCTCAGGATGACCAAATATCCAGAACAAGTGCTGCCACAACAGGGGTGTGCCCCCCTTAGTCGGGTTGAAGAAGTTAGCCCCAAAGAGACGGTCGAACTCCAGCTGGAAAAGAGCCACCGCAATGACAGGCATGGCCAAAATGATGAGGAAAGAGGTGACCAAGGTCATCCAGGTGAAGACGGGCATGCGAAATAGGGTCATGCCCGGGGCCCTCAAGTTAAGGATGGTGACGATGAAGTTGAAGGCAGAGGCCATAGACGATATCCCCACGATCTGGAGCCCAAGGGCCCAAAAGTCTATTCCGTGGCCAGGGTTGTAGGGAAGCTCAGTGAGGGGAGCATAGCCGAACCAACCTGCATTAGGTGCCCCACCAGCCAAGATGCTGCTGTGCAAGAAGAGGGCCCCCACTAGGAACACCCAAAAGCTAAAGGCGTTGAGCCTCGGGAAGGCCACGTCCCTGGCCCCTATTTGCAACGGCACCACCAAGTTGAAGAAGGCCGATGCCAACGGCATCACCACTAGGAAGATCATGGTGGTACCATGCATCGTGAAGAGCTGGTTGTACACCTCGGGGCTTACCACATCGCCCCCAGGGCGGGCCAGCTGCAGACGTATGAGCAGGGCCTCTATACCCCCGGCAAGGAAGAAGGCAAAGGCTGCTACCCCATACATTATCCCTATGCGCTTGTGATCTACGGTGGCTATCCAGCTCCAAAGCCCACGGTAGGTAGCCGCCTCCCTCCTTACCCGCCGCAACGCCTCGATCATCCTAATGGGTTCCCATGCTACGGCCATGGCCTACCTCCCTCCCCCAGATCCTGAAGACAACATCTCCCTCACCCATCCCTCAAAATCGGCCTCCGTCTCGTGCACCACCACCTTGAGGCGCATATCGGCATGCAAAAGCCCGCAGAATTCAGCACACTGGCCCGGGTAGACCCCAGGTTCATTCACCACTATCCACATCCGGTTCACTCGGCCGGGTATAGCGTCTAACTTCCCACCAAGACGCGGCACCCAGAAGCTGTGAATCACATCTGCAGAGGTGATCTCCAAGGCTATCTCCCTCCCGGCAGGGATATGGAGCTCAGGTGGGTTTTCTGGGGTGCCAATAATGGTAAGAGGACGACCCTGGCCATCGGCAAAGGTGGGATACTGGAACTCCCAGACCCACTGATGACCTATCACTCGTATGGGCAGGGCCTCCGCCTTAGGATTACGCCCTAGTTCGAAGATGAGGGCTACCATAGGCACAGCCAGGCCCAATAGGAGAAGCAGGGGAGCTAACGTCCAAGCCACCTCTAAGGGCGTGTTCCCATGAACCTGTTTAGGGAGCTGCCGACCTCGACGCCGGCGGAACAAGATCAAGGACAGTACAAGGACTACCTCCACCCCCACAAGAATGGCCACTGCCGGCCACATGGCCATAAGAAATAGCTGCCTCTGTTTGTCTGCTACGTCACCAGCCGGAGCAAAGGTGTTCTGGGGGGTAGATGTCTCACAGGCTACAGCCAAAAGGCCCACCAAAAGGGCCAAACCAAAAAGAGGCCAACGGATAGAAAAGGACCTCTTCAAGATAGAAGACCTTCGTATTTTGTTCTAAATCTAATTTTGCACCGCGGGGCTGACGGGGTCAATAGTTTGAGACGAATGTCACAGGAAAACGTCAACAGCCAGGGCTGCAAACAGAAGGAATAGGTATATGTTGGAGTAGTGGAATAGCCATCGGGCCCTAGCCTTGGTGGGGTGCAGGTACAAGACGAACGCAGCCAGCAAAAAGACCGCCCCTAAGGTGGCAGCAGCCGCAGTGTAGACCGGCCCCATGTTATCCACCCAAACTAGTGCCAGGGAGAGGGCCAGTGTAGCCACGGCGTGGACCGATATCCAGGCACCTGTATCCCTAACAGAGGCCACCACCGGCAACATAGGCACCTGAGCCTGCTGGTAGTCGGAAGCCCAGTTAAGGGCCAAAGCCCAGAAGTGGACAGGAGTCCACATGAAAACCACTCCAAAAAGGATCAGCCCCTCCCAATCCACCTGCCCACGCACAGCCACCCAGCCGATGAGGGGCGGTGCTGCCCCCGCCGCCCCCCCGATGACGATATTGAGGGGGGTGGTGCGCTTGAGGACCAGGGTGTAAACCAGCACGTAAAACAAATAAGACCCCAAGACCATAGCGGCGGCCATTTTGCCCACCACCGCCTGGACTAGCCCCACCCCTACACCCCCCAGAACGAGCCCCAGGATCAGCGCCTCCCCAGGCGATACCTGCCCTGTTGGGATGGGACGGAGCCGGGTGCGCAGCATAATGCGATCTATGTCCCGGTCCAAGTAGCAGTTGAGGGCGTTAGCACCCCCAGCAGCCATCGCACCTCCCAACAAGAGGGCGATCACCACATCAGTGGAAGGCCAGCCTTTAGCAGCCAGTATCATGGCTGGCAAGGCAGTAGCCAGAAGGAGGAGGACAATGCGGGGCTTGGTGAGGGCTACATAGCCCCTCGCCCTTTCCCCAATCCTATGGGCGCGCACTAACGCCGCTAACACTCCCTACCTCCAGCCGGCGCCCTAGCCACCCCAGCCCAAGAGCCACCAGAAGCACCAAAACGCCCCAAACAGCCCCAGCAAAAGCCAGGTGGGCAATGCGCACTGGCGTCTCCAGCCTAAGCCATACATTGGCCGCACCCATCATCACCTGCCCTATATAGAGCACCAGTGCACCAATGCTAAGAACCCAAGCCGCCATCCCAGCACGTCGGGCCTGCCACACCAGAGCTACCATACCAAGGCCCACTACCGCCGCCAGCAAACGATGGGCATAATGTAGCTGCGCCAAGTGGTGGGAGCCGGGTATAAGCTTCCCCTCAAACAAAGGCCAGTCACCATAGGCAAGCCCAGCGCCCAAATTGGAAACGAAAGAGCCTACCAAATTAAGAGCCAGCACCGCCCCAGCCATAAACATCGCCCAACCAGTAAGTCCTCTCACCGGTGTCCCAGCCCCAGGCCACAGAGATACCCCTGCTACTATCAGGGCCCCAAGGGTGAGCAGGGCCATCCCCAAATGGGCCGCCCGCAATGAGGCAGGCATCTCCTGCAGCACCGCCTCCCTACCGATGGCCGCCTGGGCCAACACCAGCGGCACAGCCAGCCCAGCACCTAAAACGACTATCGGGCGATGGCGATAGCGCCAAAGGGAGAACACCGCACATAGCAAGACCAAAAGCCCCACCACCGCCGCCAAGAGGCGATGGGCATACTCAATAAGTACCAGCTTCTCTAAAGGCGGAAGGATACTGCCACCACACAAGGGCCAGTCAGGACAAGCTAAACTTGCACCTGTAGCCCTCACAGCACCCCCTAGGACGATGAGGGCATAGACAGCTATCACCGTCGTCCATATCAGATGGGCCAGGCCAATCCTTTCACGTATGCTATAGGACCGCAGTGAAGGGGTTACAGCTTGCGAAGCCCTAAAAGGCGACCTTCCCTGCAAGGGGCACCTCGCTCTAATAGGACAGTGTAAAGGACGGCCTAAGCTAGGTCAAGGCGAAACCCTTGTTGTCAGCCAATGGGAGAGGGAATATAATTATAACGTCCATAAGTGATGGCTATACGTTAGGTGGGGGTTAAATAGGCAGAAGGAGGTACACACCCATGAGCTTTCCTGCTAGCACTCCTGAGCTCGCCCGAGGCCTCAAGGGGGTGATTCTTGACACCACCGAGACCAGCTTCATCGATGGTGAAGCTGGTAAGCTCCTGTACTGTGGTTACAACATACACGATCTGGCTGAGCATTCCACCTTTGAGGAAGTAGTCTACCTGCTCCTTTACGGCCACCTGCCTCGTTTGGCAGAGCTCAGGGAACTGGATATGGCCCTTCGCCGAAGCCGTTCCATCCCTAAAGAGGTAGTGGACGTTATCCGCTTAGTCCAGGCTGCCCATCCTATGGATGTGCTGCGCACTGCAGTGTCGGCTTTGGCTGCCTTCGATCCTGAGGCCAAAGACACGTCAGAAGAGGCCACCATCCGAAAGGCAATTAGGCTAATTGCCCAGGTGCCCACCATAGTAGCCGCCCACCACCGCATCCGCAGTGGCCTAGAGCTGGTGCCCCCTAACCCTGACCTGAGCCATGCCGCCAACTTCCTTTACATGCTCCATGGGAGGGAGCCCAACCACGAGGAGACCAGGGCCATTGATGTAGACTTTATACTTCACGCCGAGCACGGCTCCAACGCTTCCGCCTTTGCCGCTCGGGTGACGGCCTCCACAGGGGCCGATCTCCACGCTGCTATCGTCAGCGCTATAGGTACCCTTAAGGGCCCCCTCCACGGAGGAGCGGCAGAGGCCGTCATGCGCATGGTGCTGGAAATAGGGGAGCCGGAACGGGTAGACGAATACATTCATCAGATGCTCGCCGAAGGGCGACGCATAATGGGCATGGGGCACAGGGTGTACAAAGTGGAAGACCCCAGGGCCCGCCACATGCGGGAACGGGCACGCACCTTGGGCGAAAAGATGGGGCAGCCCAAGTGGTACCGTATCTTAGAGCGCATTGTTGAGGTGACAGCTCCATTAAGGGACAGGGGCATATCCCTAAACGTGGACTTCTTCGCCGGAGCCGTATATTACTTGCTGGACATCCCCGAAGACCTATTCATACCCATGTTCGCCATCGGTCGGATGCCTGGCTGGTGCGCCCAAGTATTGGAGCAGATGCGCAACAACGTCCTTATCCGTCCGTTGCTCCATTACGTAGGGCCCATGGACCTGGAGTATGTCCCCATAGAGGCCAGGGGATAAGGCCTATTCTATCTGCTCTATACGGAGGCGGAGGCGGCCCGCAGGGACTTCTATTTCTACTTCCTCGCCCACCGTCCGGTCCAAGAGGGCCTGCCCTATAGGGGAAGCGGAAGAGATGCGCCCCTCCTTGGGGTTCGCCTCTCCGGGGCCCACAATGGTGAAGCGCAGGGCCTGGCCATCGTCTAGACGGCGGACATGGACAGTCGAGCCTAGGCTGATGCGGGCAGAGTCCTGGTTTGTCGCTACTACCGCCCTCTTTAACAGGGTTTCCAGCTCGCGGATACGCGTCTCCAAATGGGCCTGTTTCTCCCTAGCAGCCTGAAGGGGAGCGTTCTCCCGGAAGTCTTTGTCTAGGGCTGCCCTCCTAATCTCCTCCGCTATCAGGGGGCGTTGGGCTTTCAGGCTCTCCAACTCAGCCTGGAGGGCGGCGTAACCTTCAGGAGTCATCGTTACCGTCTCCGTCACCGGCGAGTAAGAGGGGGTTGAGGCGATGCCCCGCCGGAGACGGACGTACTTGGCCAGGTTATAAGACACCCATCCCTCCTCCTGGAGGAAGGAGAGGAACTGACGCAACGCCTGGGCCCGTCGTTGGGCCTCTTCTCCCAGGCCTAGCCCCTCTACGTAGCGTGCTACATCTGGGCCTCGCAGGTCAGACACAGGCCGCTCTTGGCCGTACCAACGGACAAACCCCTGTACGGCAGCCTTGGTCTCCTCGGGACATTGATAAGCTTCTAAGTAGCGAAGTAACGCTTCCCATAGGATGGGAGGGTTCATGGCGACATGATATTTTAGGGAGCCGGTAAAGCGTTGGTCAACGTCCAACTCCTTCTGCTTCAGGAGGGAGCCCAGGAGCTGGGCATAAACCTCCAGAGGGGGCACCTGGATGCCTTCGCCACCTACTACCGAGAGCTGGTAAGGGAGGCTCCTAAGGCAGATCTCACATCGGTAACGGACCTGGAAGGGGTTCAAAGACGTCATTTCCTGGAGTCCTTGGCCTTGGGGAAGGCACTGATAGACCTAGGAGCCTTCGCACCCCACCCCCACTGTCGGGTAGTGGATGTGGGCACAGGAGCAGGATTCCCTGGCCTCCCCCTGCGCCTGGTCTGGCCGCTGCGCCTGACCTTAATAGAGGCCCACCGCCGCAAGGTGGAGTTCTTAAGGCGGCTAGTGGCACTGCTAGGCCTAGCAGATGTGGAGATCGTCTGGGCCAGGGCAGAAGAGGTGGGGCACCAGACCCAATACCGGGAGGCGTATTCCTTGGCCCTGGCCCGGGCCGTTGCCCCTATGAGCACCCTGCTGGAGCTAACTCTACCCTTGGTAGCCATGGGAGGATTCTTGGCCACGCCAAAAGGAGAAAGGGTAAAGGAGGAGCTGCGGGAGGCAGCTAAGGCGCTGAGCATGCTAGGCGGAGAGGTAGTATACGTGGGCTCCTTAAAAGTCCCTGGACCTGGGCCGCACCCCACTCTCGTAGTGGTGGAGAAGAAACAACCCACCCCGCCACTTTACCCTCGCAGGCCAGGGATTCCCCAAAAGCGTCCATTGCGTTAAGCTTTTGAAGGCCTTTCCTGCCTGGGAGGTGACCTATGCGCGCAAGGGAGGAGGCGCCAAGGATTACCCAGTGGCTACTAAGGTTGACCAGACTGGAACGGGATGCCTTCGCCGAGGTGGCTGCAAATCCCGATAACACGGTCATTGCTTTGGCCACGGTAGTTGTAGCCAGCTTCTTGTGTGGCCTCGGCTCGTGGTTGTGGTGGGCCCTGCAGTTCGACTACGATCACGGCCGGGTGTTGGTGAGAACCCTTTTTATGGGGACTATTCTGCAGGTGGGGGCATGGCTCCTCTGGGTATACGTGACTTACCAGGTACTCACCTTGGGGTTCAACTTGAGAGTCTCCTTCTACCCCCTGGCCCGGGCCTTGGGGATAGCCTTCGCACCCATGGGGCTCACTATAGCCATGGCCTTGGCCCCATTAGCAGTCCCCTTGGCGGTGATCCCTATAGTTCTGACCGCCTTGGCGTCCCAGGTGGCGGTAGAGTCTGTGAGCAGGGCAGGGATGCCGAGGGCCCTGTTAGCCAACTTGGGTGGCTTCGTCACCTTTGCCCTCACCCTGGGGATCTTGGCTAACGTCTCTGAGGTGCGAGATATAGGCGGTGTGGCACCAGGCCTCTTCTTCTTCGCCCTAGACTAAGCTGATCTGCCATCTTAGGGGACCACCTCTATCCCTTCCCCCTCCCTAACTTCGCCTATGATCCAGACCTGCACCCCTGTGAGTGCAGTAACGTCGGCCGAGGGGGGCACAGCCATGAGCAGGCCACCCGAAGTCTGAGGGTCGAAGAGGACGAGACGCAGCTCGTCCTCTATTTGGGGGCTTATCTTCACCTTAGGGCCGAAGTGGTCGATATTCCTGTGGCCCCCACCTGGGAAGATTCCCTTGCGCGCATACTCCAAGGCGCCGGGCAAGATGGGGACCCTTCCTGCCTGTATGCGCAAGCGGACATCACTTTGTTCCGCCATCTCGCATGCGTGGCCCAGAAGGCCAAAGCCTGTCACGTCAGTGAGGGCATGGGCACCCCATTGCCGGGCCAAATGCATCCCGTGCCGGTTGAGGGCCTTCATCCAGCCCACTGCTGCCCGCAGATGGTGAAGCCTGACGCTGCCTCCCTTAAGGGCGGTAGCGATAACGCCCGTACCTAGAGGCTTAGTCAATACCAGGATATCGCCAGGGCGGGCGCCTCCCTTGGTAAATACTTGCCCAGGGTGTACAAGGCCCATAACACACAGCCCATACTTGGGTTCCCGGTCAATCAGGGTGTGGCCACCGGCTAAGACGCCTCCAGCCTCAGCCACCTTATCAGATGCCCCCTTGAGGATGGCTACTACCATTTGGGGATCCATATCCTCAGGGAAGGCAGCGACGCTAAGGGCTAGGCATACCTCCCCTCCCATAGCGTATATGTCGCTCATGGCGTTGGCGGCTGCTATGGCGCCAAAGTCATAAGGGTCATCTACTATAGGGGCAAAAAAATCTACCGTCAGCACCGCCGCCAGCTCGGGAGTGAGCTGGTAGACGGCTGCATCATCAGGCCTTGCTAGCCCTACCAGAAGGCGAGGGCTAGCGGGGAGATGCTCTTGTAGATGGCGCAGGACCTGCGCCAAGGCCGCCGCACCGGCCTTGCCAGCTCAACCAGCACAGGTGGCCATCTGTGTGAGGCGTATCTCCTTCGTCATGACACCTCCAAGGCTAGTGTATCTTTGGCCAATAGGGGCCACAAGGTTGTCCTATCAGTGCCATCCTGCTACTATCAAAGGCCGTGCTCACTCCTGCAGAGCTTGTAGGCAGGCTGTCCAGGCTTTATGGTCGTCCCTCCTGGCGTCCCCATGGTGACCCGCTGGCGGAGCTAGTCCTAGCCGTCCTCTCCCAAAACACTAGCGATGCCAATTCAGGCCGGGCTTTCATGCGCCTTCGGGCCCGTTTTCAAAGGTGGGAAGAGGTTTTGCAAGCCCCCGAAGCGGAGATAAAGGAGGCGATACGGATTGGTGGGCTGGCCAATATTAAGGCACAACGCCTTAAGGACCTTTTGGCGGAAGTACTAGAGCGAAGAGGCTCCCTAGACCTAAGCTTCCTGGCCCAAATGCCCCTCCAAGAGGCGCAAGAATGGCTACAAACCTTGCCAGGAGTAGGGCCAAAGACGGCCGCCTGCGTTTTGCTCTTCGGCATAGGGCGCCCTGCCTTGCCTGTAGACACCCACGTCCACCGCGTAGCCCGCCGTCTGGGCCTGGTCCCAGAAAGTTTTAGCCCTTCACAGACGCAGGAAGCACTTCAAGCTTCGGTTCCTCCAGAGCTTGTGTATCCCTTCCACGTCCTTCTTATCCGCCATGGCCGTCGTCTCTGCCAGGCCCGGTCGCCCAAATGCCCAATTTGCCCCCTGCTAGACGTGTGCCCTTACGGACAGAGGCGGCAAACTATTCCAGATTGACCGCATTTCCCACGGGCCCTATCATAGCCTCAGTTAGAAACGGAGAGGAGGGCCTTATGGCCATAGCAGATCTTATCCAGAAGGCCCAACAGGAGGGCAGGCGGCTATTAACGGAGATAGAGTCCAAGCAGATACTGGCCGAGGCCGGTATTCCTTGTGGCCCAGCCCAATTAGCCACCACCCCGGAAGAGGCGATAGCGGCAGCCCAAGAGCTAGGGTTCCCAGTGGTAGTCAAGATCGTCTCCCCAGACATAGTTCACAAGTCGGACGTGGGAGGCGTTCGGCTCAATCTGGAGACGCCAGATCAGGTAGCTAGGGCCTTTCATGAGGTCGTCCAGTCGGCCCACCAGCATATGCCCGATGCCCGCATATGGGGTGTCTCGGTGCAGCGCCAGGCCCAACCAGGGGTAGAGGTGATCGTGGGGGTAAGTAAAGACCCCCAATTTGGGCCAGTAGTCATGTTTGGCCTGGGAGGCATATTAGTGGAGCTCCTCCAAGACGTATCGTTCCGCATCGTCCCCTTGGAGCCCAGGGACGCTCGTCAGATGATCCGTGAGATAAAGGGCTTCCCCCTCCTCACCGGCTACCGGGGCCGACCCCCTGTCAACATAGGTGCCCTGGAGAACCTGCTCCTTCGCGTCTCCCAACTGGTGGAGGCCCACCCAGAGATAGAGGAACTGGACCTCAACCCCGTCTTCGCCCGCCCTGACGGAGCGGAAGCGGTAGATGCCCGCATCGTTATTTCAACCTCATAAGCAGAGAGGTGGATGATGCCTAGACGCCGAACAGTACCCCGCCGTTGGCATGGAGGGCTGCAAGAGCTGGCACCAGGGGTATACGCCTACATCCAGCCTACGGGCGCCACGGGGGTGAGCAACGCTGGCCTCGTGGTAGGAGGCGATGAGGCCCTTGCCGTGGACTCCCTTATGGTGCCCCGCATGACCAGGGCCTTCCGCCGGGCCATAAGAAGGGTCACCCAGGCCCGCGTCCGCTACTTGGTGAACACCCACTTCCATGTAGACCATGTGGGGGGCAATCAGTTCTTCCAGGAGGCCACTATCATCTCCCACGTCAACTGTCGGCGCGAGCTTTTGGAGTTTGGCCTGCCTATTGACCTCCTCTCCCAGCTCATGCCCCGTTACGCCCAGGGGTTCCGGCAGATACATCTGGTGCCTGCATCCATCACCTATGAGGACAAGATGATCCTCTATGTGGGCGACAAGGAGGTGCACCTACTTTACCTAGGGCGTGCCCATACCCAGGGCGATACTCTGGTGTACCTGCCCAAAGAGAAAGTCCTTTTTGCTGGTGATGTAGCCTTCTTCTACGTGACCCCCGGCCCTTACCATTGCCACGTAAGCGGCTGGATAAGGGTGGCCGACTTGGCACAACAGCTAGACGTGGAGGCCATCGTCCCTGGTCATGGCCCTGTGGGGGACAAGAAGCTGCTTAGGGAAATGCGGGAATACCTGGCCATAGTGCGCAGGGAGGCCCGCAAGATGTTCAGGGAGGGCCTACCGCCCGAGGAAGCAGCCCAACGCCTACGCGTAGGTGGCTATTACGCTCAGTGGGCCGAGCCCTCACGCCTGCCCATCTTGGTCCAGCGCCTCTACATGGAGCTCCGAGGGGAGATCTGAAGGATGAATGACCTTCGCCAGCGCCTAGACCGTGCCTTCAACCCCAGGTCAGTAGCGGTGGTGGGCGATAAAAAGGCCTTGGGGTACATGTGGCTCAACGCCATGCGCACCTTTCAGGGGCCCATTTACTCTGTCCAGATAGACCCGGCTGAGATAGAGGGGATCACCGCCCTTGGCTTCCCCAACTATCCTCGCCTCCAAGACATTGAGGGGCCTGTAGACTACGTAGTATGCGCTGTCCCCCGCCAAGTCGCGCCTCGCATCGTGGCCGATTGCGCAGAGAAAGGGGTGACGGCAGTCGCCCTCTTCACCTCCGGATTCGCCGAGACAGGAGAAGAGGAAGGGGAGAGGCTACAGCGGGAGATAGGGGAGATCGCTCGCCGTAACGGCCTGCTCCTCATCGGGCCCAACTGTATGGGGATATATAATCCCCGCCTCGGCCTCCGCCATAGCCCTGAGCAGCCAGCAGGGGAGGCGGGAAACGTAGCGTTTATCTCTCAGAGCGGCACTCACTGTATCAACTTCTCCCTTCTTGGCTATGGGCAGGGGATCCGCTGTTCCAAGACGGTAAGCATGGGCAACGGCGAAGTCCTAGACGTGTGCGACTACCTGGATTACTTCATCCACGACAACGAGACGGAACTCATCGCCGCCTACGTGGAAGGGGTGAAGGACGGTCGACGGTTCTTCTCTCTGCTGAAGGAGGCAGCACGGTGCAAGCCGGTGGTGATATGGAGGGGTGGGGCAACCCAGGCGGGGGCAAGGGCCGCCTTCTCCCACACCGCTTCTTTGGCCACACCAGGCCATGTATGGAAGGCGCTCATGCGCCAAGCAGGGACCATTGAGGCGCAAGACCTAGACGAGACGCTGGATGTGATCAAGGCGCTCTTATACTGCCGGCCCACAACGGGTAGGCGGATGGGCCTTATCGCCATGACGGGAGGCCAATCGGTGGTCATCACCGATGCCTTTGAGGGGGAAGGGCTGGAAGTGCCCCTTCTGACCCCTAGCTCCTATAAGGAGCTGGCATCCTTCTTCAACATCATCGGCGGCAGCTACCGCAATCCCTTGGACGCTGGGGGGACGGTGGCCATGGGGTTTGCCCCCAACAACGTCCAGCGCCTCCTAGACATCCTGGACCGAGACGAAAATGTGGACGCCATCGCCTTCGAGGTGGGTACTGGCTTCCTGGTGAGGCGCATCAGGGAGCAGCCCCATCTTCTGGATAGCCTGGCCCAAACGCTTTCAACCTTTAAAGAACGGTCATCCAAGCCCTTAGTGGTAGTGGTTCATCCCTCCCATGTGGAAGAGGTGGAGCCGATGATCAGGGCCAGGTTCGTTAAGGAAGGGCTTCCCGTCTTCTCGTCGTTCCGGCGGGCGGCTCGGGCTCTGGCCCGGGCCATCGCCTACTGGCGGTTCCGTCAGGGCTACGAGGACTGAAGGGGAGACGAAAAGGGGAAAGGAGGGCAGGTGAGATGAGAATGAAGGCAGCTGTCTTCTATGGACCTCATCAGCCCCTATCGGTGGAGGAAGTGGAGCTAGCCCCTCCCAAGGCGGGAGAGGTGCTGGTGAAGGTCGCCGCCTGTGGAGTATGCCATTCGGATCTTCACTTTTTGGAAGGTAAGAACCCCATTGCCACCCCGTGCGTATTAGGCCATGAAGCAGCGGGTGTGGTGGAGGGGGTAGGGCCAGGAGTCCAATACGTCTCCCCTGGCGACCACGTGGTGATAAGCTTCGTGCCTACGTGCGGCCAGTGCCATTACTGCCTGGTGGGCAGGCCCAACCTGTGCACCGTGGGCAACAGGGCAACAGCCATGGGTACCATGTTGGACGGCACCACTCGTCTCTCGCAACAGGGCCGGCCTGTATACCATGAGGCGTGCGTCGCGGGATTCGCACCGTATACGGTGGTCCCCGAGATCAGCCTGGCCAAGATACGCCCGGACATGCCGCTAGATAGGGCTGCCCTATTGGGATGCGGAGTAATGACGGGGGTGGGAGCGGTCTTCAATACCGCCCACGTCCAGCCGGGATCGGATGTGGCTGTCATCGGTTGCGGAGGAGTGGGACTAAACGTCATCCAGG
>JAUQPQ010000028.1 GCA_030550295.1 Chloroflexota bacterium | reverse complement strand
GCGCCTCCCCCGCCTGAAAGAGTACATAGAGGCCCTTGAGGAGTACAGGCGGGAGCTAGAGGCCGAGCTGCGGGCAGTGGAGGAGGAGCTGGAGCTGTTGCACCGGGCCCAGCAAGAGGAGGAGAGACCAAGCAAACAGGGTAAATAAGGACTGATGCTCACGACAGTAGTTGGGCACTATCCTAAGATACCCAACCGACCACGGCCAGCCCGCCTCCGTGCTGCTATCGCCCGCTTTGAGCGAGGTGAAATAACCAGCGACGAATTGGCCCGCATCCAGGACGAAGTCACCCTTGAAGTCATCCAAGAGCAAGTCGAAGCCGGGATCGACATCATAACTGATGGCCAGATCCGCTGGGAAGACGACCAGACTTATATAGCCCGCCGCCTCACTGGCTTCGCCATCAACGGCCTCGTACGTTACATGGACACTAACACCTACTTTCGCCAGCCAGTAGTAGAGGGGGAGGTGAGGTGGCAGGAGCCAATCCTGGTAGACGATTACCGGTTCGCGGCCCAACACAGCCCTCGCCCCGTCAAGGCCATCCTCACAGGCCCATATACCTTAGCCGTCCTGTCCAAAGATTATTACTACCGCCGGAAGGACACTTTAGTGATGGCCTTGGCCCAGGCCCTCGCCCAAGAGGCCAAGGCATTAGCTGAGGCCGGCGCCCCCATCGTCCAGCTCAACGAGCCTATGATCCTAATACACCCCCAAGACTGGGAGCTCTTCGCCCAGGCAATAGCCACAGTGGTACAAGGCCTCCCATGTGAAACAGCCCTCTATACCTGGTTCGGGAGCATCGAGCAGGTATATCCCAAGATGTTGCAACTGCCAGTCACCACGCTGGGGATCGACCTTATAAGCAAGCCCATCAACTGGCAAATCATAGGCGAGCACCCCTTCCCAGAAGAGAAAAAGCTAGCTGCGGGCATTGTTGACGGGCGCAATACCAGGCTCGAGGCCGTAGAAGAGATAGTGGCAGCCGTGCGGCATCTCAGCCGCATCTGCCCACCCGACCGCCTTTACCTGAACCCCAGTTGCGGCCTTGAATATCTGCCACGCGAGGTGGCCCAAGCCAAGCTGCACCGACTGGCAGAGGGGGTGCAAGAAGCCAAGAAGTTGCTAGGAGAGGACTGAGATGGCCCTTACCACCTCAGCGGTAGGTTCATACCCTAAACCTGAACCCCTCGTCCGCGCCAGGGCCGCCTACGCCCAGGGCAAGACCTCCAAAGAGGAGCTCTGGGAGCTAGAAAAGGAGGCAACCACCTTCTGGATCCGGGCCCAGGAAGAGATAGGCCTAGACGTCCTGGTTCACGGCGAGATGGAGAGGGGGGACATGGTAGCCTACTTCGCTGAGCTGATGCCCCAGAGCATGCGCATAGGGGGGCTAGTGCGCTCTTACGGCAACCGCTATTACCACAAGCCCATCATTGTGGACAAACTGAGATGGCCCGGCCCTATGACAGTAGAGATGTGGAAGTATGCCCAATCCCTTACCTCCCACCCCGTCAAGGGGATGCTCACCGGCCCCTATACCATGGTGGAATGGTCCTTCGACGAATACTATCCCAGCCGGCGTGAGGCCGTTATGGACATGGCGAGGGTCCTCCG
This sequence comes from Chloroflexota bacterium, assembly GCA_030550295.1. Lineage (GTDB taxonomy): Bacteria > Chloroflexota > Dehalococcoidia > SM23-28-2 > HRBIN24 > JAVVHA01. Next base: position 16,314 of record JAUQPQ010000028.1, on the reverse strand, counting down.
TCAGGAAGTGGAGGCGCTGGTAGCCGCCGGCTGCCGCTACATCCAGATAGATGAGCCCGCCATCCACACCCGCCCCGAGGAGGACCTGGAGCTAGCCATAGAGGCGTTCCGCCTGGTAGTGGAAGGAGTTGACGCCATCTTCCACACCCACATCTGCTATGGCGAGGTGGAAAAGATATATCCTCAGATACTGCGCCTCCCCGTGCGCCAAATCCACCTCGCCTTTAAGAACACCGATTACCAATACCTCCAGCTCATACAGCAGTACCCCTGGGACCCAGACAAGGAGCTAGGAGTGGGCGTGGTAGACGTCCACATCCGACGTATCGAAAGCGCGGAAGAGGTGGCCCAGGGCATACGCAAGATCCTCAGCCTGCTCCCCCCCGAGCAGGTGTGGATCCTGCCCGATTGCGGCCTCAAGACCCGCACCGTGGACGAGGCCAAAGGGAAGCTACAGGCCATGGTCGAGGGGGTCCAAATGGTCAAGAGAGAACTGGGGCTGAGGTAGCAGGGAGCCATGACGAGGAGGGTTATCCCCACCCCATATCGGGAAAAGGAAAGAGAGGCACTGGTGCTGGGAAGGCACCTCCTCTGCGAGTTCTGGGAGTGCGATCCCCAAGTCCTCAACTCCCGCCGCACCCTACTCACAGCCTTGCGACGAGCCGTAAGGCTGAGTGGCGGCACCCTGTTAGGCATAAAGTCCCACGCCTTTAAGCCCTACGGTGTTTCAGCCGTGGCCCTCTTGGGCGAATCCCACATGTCTATCCACACCTGGCCAGAGCTAGGCTATGCAGCCGTAGACGTGTTCACCTGTGGGACCACCATGGATCCTTACCGGGGAGTGGAAGTGCTCAGGCACACCCTTAGGGCTGGCCGAGCCATCGTCAGAGAAGTAGAAAGGGGCCCCAGGGTAGGAGAAGATGGCTGAGGAGCCTTTCTGGTATACGGAGCCCCTCCCCCCCTTCTGGGACGAAAATCTGCGCACTCAGATACGAGTCCAAAAAGTCCTGCATGATGAGCAGAGCCCTTACCAGCACATCCAAGTCTTTCAGGTAGGGAGCCTGGGTAGGGCGTTGCTGCTGGACGGCATAATCCAGGCAGCTGAAGCAGATGAGTTTATATACCATGAGATGGTAGCGCTTCTTCCTTGCCTCCTGCACCCTCGGCCTCGCCGGGCCCTCATTGTAGGAGGGGGCGATGGTGGGGCCCTGAGAGAGGCCCTGCGCCTCTCCACCCTAACCGAGGCAGTAATGGTGGAGCTGGACAAGAGGGTAATTGAGGTATGCCAAGAGTATCTGCCTTCCGTATCGCGCGGGGCCTTTAAAGACCCAAAGGCGCGCATCCTCATCGGCGACGGCATGGAGTGGGTAAAGCGCCTGCGCCCATCTTTTGATGTGGCCATCATCGACCTTACCGATCCTACCCAGGATGGGCCTGCCAACCCCCTTTACGCCTCCCCATTCTTTAAAGACGTGGCCCGGCTTTTGGGCAAAAGGGGGATTATAAGCGTCCAAAGCGGCTCCCTCACCTTCCAGCCCGAGTGGGTGCGTTACTTAATAGGCCAGCTTCGGCCTATCTTTCCCTATCTGCGTCTACACACGGCAGTGGTCCCCTCGTTCCAGGCTGGACTTTTCGCCTTCCTAATCGGCTCTAAGAGCGCCCTTCCCCTGCCCTCACGGCCCACCTACCAGAGACGACTATCACGGCTAGACGGGCCACCTCGCTACCTAAGCTACGAGATGGTCCACGCCTCGGCCGCCATCCCACCCCATCTGGCCGAGGTTGTTGGCCTGGCACCGAATTGCCAATCTGCTTAATGGCTGCTAAATTGGGCACTAGGTGGCTTAGGACGCCTACAGCCCCTCCGGAGGGGAAGATATGCCCTGGGACCTAGAGACCATCTTCCACCCGCGCTCTGTTGCCATCGTTGGGGTATCTCCACCCCATCTGACAGAACGGGGGTTTGGGACAGCCTCTGTAGGCTTCCTCTTGGGCCTCCTGGAGATGGGGTTCCCCACTGTATATCCTGTCAACCCCAAATACGAGGAGGTGGCAGGGCTCAAGTGCTACCCTTCCTTATTGGACATCGAGGGCCCTGTAGACCACGTCATCTCTTCGGTCCCTGCCTCGGTGGTGCCCCAGCTGGTGGAGCAGGCCATCGCTAAAGGGGTGCGCTCCATCCATTTCTTCACCGCTGGGTTCAGTGAGACAGGCGACGTAGAGCGGGCAGCCCTAGAAGAAGCGATAGTGAAAAAGGCACGCGAGGCAGGAATCAGGGTGATAGGGCCTAACTGTATGGGGCTGTATGTACCTAAAGCGCGCCTCTCCTTTTCCCCCCTGTTCCCCAAAGAGCCTGGTCCGGTAGCCCTGGTATCCCAAAGCGGTGGACACGCCATAGATGTAGTCATTGGGGCCAGCCAACGGGGTGTTCGCTTCTCCAAAGTGGTCAGCTATGGCAACGCCACTGACATCAACGAGTCGGAACTCCTAGAGCACCTAGCTTCAGATGAGGAAACAGAGGTCATATGCGCCTATATCGAGGGTGTACGCGATGGCAGGAGGTTTCTTTCGGCCCTCAAAGGGGCCAGTGCCGCCAAGCCCGTCATCGTCCTAAAGGGAGGAAGGACCAGCATAGGCGGCAGGGCTACCTTATCCCACACAGCCAGTATGGCAGGCTCAATGGCGGTGTTCGATGCTGCCCTTAAACAAGCAGGTGCCATAAGGGTAGACTCTTTAGACGAGTTGGCCGATCTGGCTGTAGGGTTCACCTTCTTGGGCGTACCCCGGGGGCCAAGGGTAGCTGTAGTGGGAGGTGGAGGGGGAATGAGCGTGTTAGCTGCTGACTTGATAGGAGAGGCGGGGCTGGATCTGCCCGAGCTGCCTACCTCCACCCAGGAAGAGTTGCGGGCCTTCACCCCCTTGGCCGGCACCAGCGTCCGCAACCCTGTAGATACCGTCACCTTATGGGAACCACAACTGATGGAAAACACCTTGCGCATCATCGCCTCTGCCGAGAACGTGGACGCCGTCATCCTTCACATGGGCTTTGGGTTTATGGCGCAGCGCCTTCAGGACGGCCCCCCAAGCCCTGAGGAGACGGCCAAGGCCATAGCCAAGGCTAGACAGGCCACAGGCAAGCCTATAGCCGTGGCCATACGGGTGCGCTTCAGCGCCGAGGACACCACCACCTCTATGAGGATGGCAGAGGAGTGCTGGCGCCAGGGCCTCCCCGTGTTCTTCGGCCTTCCCAACGCTGTCACCACCCTGGCCAAAATGGTGGCGTGGCGAACCCGGAGGGAGGAGGCTTGAGGAGTTATATCCGCCTCCTCCATACCTCCGACTTACACCTAGGTCGCCTAGAACGGGATGATGGCCATGGCACTTGGCCCTTAGAACAGATGCTTCAGACGGCTATCGGCGCCCACGCCGATGCCGTTCTCCTTTGCGGCGATATCTTTGATCATAACCGAGTCCAGGACAAGCTTTTAAAAGAGGCCTTAGCCCTGCTGGGACAACTTAGAGTGCCTACTATCATCCTCCCAGGCAACCACGACTGTCTCTGCCCCGGCTCCGTCTATGAGCGTATGGAGGCCTTAGGCCTACCCGACCATCTGCACATCATAAGGCCAGAAAAGGGGTTGGTAACGCTACCCCAGCTGGACCTGGCAATCTGGGGTAGGGCCCACGACTCATATAATGACATGCGGCCCCTGGAAGACATCCCCGCCCCAAGCAAGGAGAGGTGGCAAGTTGCGATGGCCCACGGCCACTTGGTACGTGGGGCGTGGGATCTGCAGAGGAGCTACCTAATTTTCCCCGACCAGATAGCTGCCAGCAGCAGGACATACGTAGCCTTGGGCCACTGGGAGCTTCCTCACCAAATTGAGGTGGGCGACGTTGTAGCTGCATACTGTGGTGCACCTGACAGGACTGGCCACGTCCTCCTGGTAGAGCTGGACCACAAAGTAAAGATACGTCCGTACCCGCTGCCGGGGCACTAGCGGCGGCCGAAATGACGGGCTAGGTCGTCAGCCCCAATGCGCACCAGGGTGGGCCGGCCATGAGGGCAGGTATGGGGTACCTCCGCAAGGGCCAGACGCCGCACTAGCTCCCTCATCTCCGCCTCTGAAAGGAGATCGCCCGCCCTCACCGCCGCATGGCATGCGATAACTGCAGCCACCCTGTCGCCTTGGACGTGACGCTTTGGTAGCTCCTCAAGTACGGAAAAGAGAGAGGCAAGGGGATCCCGTCCTGCAAGAATTTGGGGAATCGCCCTTAGCAGGTAGGCGCCCCCCTCCAAGGCCTCTAGCTCAAAGCCATGGGCCCGCAGATGATCCAGCCATTCCTCTATCAACCCTCGCTCGCCCGGAGATGTCTGGACCACCAAGGGGGTCAGAAGGCTTTGTAGCGCTGGCCGCCGCGCCTGTATCTGTCTGAGGAGCTCTTCGTAGAGGATCCGCTCATGAGCCGCATGCTGATCGATGAGATACATACCGTCGGGGCCTTCCGCCACGACGTAAAGTCTTCCCACTTGTCCCACTACCTGCAGGGTTGGGAGAGCGTCCCGTGTCGCCTGCCCTCCTTCCCCTCTCGCCGATGCTTGTGCATCGCTACCTTTCAAGGAGGAAGCAAGGGATATTTGGGGTGGGCCTGCCTTATCCACCAACGCCTGGCGCACTACCCTGACCAAAGCCCTCGCCACTGCTTCGTCGTCTCGGAACCGGACATAGGCCTTAGCCGGGTGCACGTTGACGTCCACCTCTGCTGGGGGGATCCAAATGTTCAAGATGGCGACAGGGTAGCGCTGGGAGGGCAAAAGGCCCTGGTAAACGGCTTCCAGCACACGAGGAAGACGCCTATCCTTGACCCACCGCCCATTGACGAACAGGGATATATATGACGGGGTGCCCTTGTGGAACCCAGGAGGCGACACAAGCCCCTGTACCCTCACACCCGAATCCTCCCCGTCCACAAGCACCAACATGGCAGCTAGATCGGCATCATAGACCGAGGCCACCGCCTCCCGTAGCTGTCCAGAGCCTGGAGTGTGCAGGTAGGGCCTAGCATCGAGAGTGAGAGAGAAGGAGACATGGGGATAGGCCAAGGCGTAGTTGGCCATAACTTGCGCCACCGCCCTGGCCTCGGCCTGGGGAGAGCGCAGGAACTTGCGACGGGCAGGCTGGGCCTTGAACAGCTCTCGCACCCGTACGTGGGTACCAGGGCTCATACCCCTCCAACCTTTAGTCACCACCTTACCATGGCGAACCTTCACCCAAGCCCCATGTTCCAGGTGAGGGGGACGGCTAGCCAGCTCCACCTCTGCCACCGCGCTTATAGAGGCCAAAGCCTCTCCCCTAAACCCCAAAGTAACGATACAGCTCAGGTCGCCTAGGCTTCTTAGCTTGCTTGTAGCGTAACGGGCGAAGGCTAGCTCCAGCTCCTCTGGCTCTATGCCGCAACCATCGTCCACCACCTCTACCAGGTCTATCCCCCCGTTCCGCACTTCTACTGAGATCCTGGAGGCCCCAGCGTCTAAAGCGTTCTCCACTAGCTCCTTGACAACGGAGGCGGGCCTTTCTATTACCTCTCCCGCCGCTATTTGGGCTACCACCTCGGGGGGAAGGGGGGATATGGGCATATCATGGCCCTCCCTGCAGGGCGCCACGGGCTTTTTCTCGCAGCTCATACAGCTTGGTGAGGGCCTGAAGGGGCGTCATGGAATCAGGGTCTAGGGAGGCCAGCTCCTGGGCCACCTCCACCCCCGGCACCCAAAGGGGCAACTGCAGAGGACGTCCCTCTTCCTTATGGCGACGATCCCCCCTGGCTTCCAGCTCCTCCAAGATCTGGCGCGCCCGGGACACCACCGGAGGGGGCAGCCCTGCCAGTTGGGCCACGTGCACCCCATAGGAACGGTCGGCCCCTCCAGGCATAATGCGGTAAAGGAAGACTACACGCCCCTCATCTTCCGCCACGGCCACGTTATAGTTGCGCACCCTGGGCAGAAAGGTGGCAAGCTCTGTCAGCTCGTGATAGTGGGTAGCGAAGAGGGTCTTGGCAGCCACCGGAGGGTAATTGTGTATAAACTCTACTACCGCCCTGGCAATAGCCATCCCGTCGTACGTTGATGTGCCGCGCCCTATCTCATCGAACAAGATGAGGGAGCGGGGGGTAGCCCCGTGGAGGATGGCCGCCGTCTCTACCATCTCCACCATGAAGGTGGAACGCCCAGCGGTAATCTCGTCCATGGCGCCAACGCGAGCAAATATACGGTCCACCACCCCAATGTGGGCCTCTCGGGCAGGGACGAAACTACCTACCTGTGCCATTAGGACGATAAGGGCCACCTGACGCAGATAGGTGGACTTGCCGGCCATATTGGGCCCAGTAACCACCATCACCTGGGCATCGTCGTTAGCCAAGTAGGTGTCATTGGGGACGAAGCGTCCCTGTCCCAACACCTGCTCCACTACCGGATGCCTCCCATCAACTATGTGGATGCGATCCTCCTGGTCTACAATGGGACGGACGTAGCCGTAACGGACGGCAGCCTCGGCCAGAGAGCAGTAGAGATCGATCTCGGCCACCGTCTGGGCCAGGTTCAAGAGGCGACGGGAGTAAGCCGCCACCTGTTGGCATATGTGGTGGAAGATTTCCCTCTCTAGCTCCCCTTCCCGGTCCTTAGCTTGGAGGATCTTGTGTTCCGCCTCCTTTAGCTCTGGCGTCACGAAGCGTTCCGCACCTACCAGCGTTTGGCGTCGCTCATAATGTGGAGGGACGAGATGGAGACTGGACTTGGAGACCTCCAGATAGTAACCAAACACCTTGTTGTAGCCCAGCTTCAGGGTACGAATCCCTGTTTTCTCCTTCTCCCGCCTTTCCAGCTCGGCCAATACCGACCGGGCGTCTCTGGCAAGGGCTCGGACCTCGTCCAGCTCCGGGGAGAATCCGGGCCTAATAATTCCCCCCTCTTCCCAGCTAGACGGAGGCTCATCTACGAGGGCCTGGGACAAGAGCTCTTTCACCTCAAGACAGGGATCTAAGCGGGCGATAAGGTCCTCCAGCACATCTCTGAGGCCTGAAGGAAGGTGCGCCAAGTCCGAGTCCACAGCACCCCGGAGCTGGGGGACGATCTCTATGGTACGCCTTAAGGCGGCCAAATCACGGGGGCTGGCCCGGCCAGATACAGCCCTACCCACAATTCGCTCTATATCAGCCATATTTTGAAGGGCCTGCATAGCCCTTGCCCGCCTCAGCCCGGAGCTAAAGAAGACCTCTACCCCATCTAGGCGCCGATTAATGGCCTTGGGCTCTGTCAAGGGCTGGCTCAGCCACCGACGTAGAAGCCTAGCCCCGGGGGCCGTCTTGGTGAAGTTGAGGACGGCAAAAAGGGAAGGGCCGCCCTCGCCACTTAAAGGCCTGAATATCTCTAGGTTGCGGCGGGTATTGGCATCTAAGACCATATAACCTAGGCCGTTATAGCTACTCAGCCGGGCCAGATTCTTTGAGGCCCAGGGGGCATTCTCGTAGACGTAGGCTAGGACGGCCCCTGCTGCCCAGGCTGCCAGCTCTTGACCCTCTAGGCCGAGGGCATCCAGCCCAGGGGCCTGAAAATGCTCTGTCAGGCAGCGGATGGCGTCATCAGCTTGCTGGGCTTGGGCAGGAATAGATGATACAGGGCACGACGTCCATTCCTGCCACTCAGGTGGGGCCAAGATCTCAGCTGGTCGGATCCTCTCTAGCTCGGTGGTAACCAGCTCGTAAGGTATCTGGGTGCAGGCGAACTCCCCGGTAGATATATCGGTAAAAGCCAGGCCTGCCTCACCATGCTGCCTGACTACTGCGGCCAGGTAGTTGTTGGTCTGTTGGTCCAGCATCCCCTCTTCCACCACAGTGCCAGGGGTGATAACGCGTACTACATCTCGGGCCAGAAGCTTCTTCCCCTTCCCTGGTGGCTCCAGCTGCTCACAGATGGCTACCTTGTAGCCCTTAGCTATAAGACGGGACACATAGCCTTCTAGGGCGTGGTGGGGGATGCCTGCCAAGGGGACTCGTTTGCCCTTTCCTACAGGTCTGCTAGTGAGCGTTATCCCCAGCTCTTTGGCTACCAGGTGGGCATCATCATCGAAGGCCTCATAAAAGTCCCCCAGACGGAACAGGAGGATGGCGTGGGGATAGCGCCGCTTCAGCTCTAGGTACTGACGGCGCATGGGGGGCTCACTTCGGCTTGAACTGACCTTAGACATCCCTCTGGGGCTAATTATAGCCATATGACCATGCCACCCATCTATTGGTCATCAACGTGGTCTAAACCCCTCCCCAAAGCGATATATCCACGCATCTTAGGCGTCATTCCCTTTGGAGTGTGGCATGACGCGAGTCGTGCTGATAGCTTTGGCTTTCATTCTGGCCCTCCCAATTCTGAAGGCATGGGGCCCCCAGAGAACCTCGGATCGCCCGATCTCCGTGAGGGAAGGGGATGTGGCTATAACTATCGTTGTCCACCCAGGCGAGGAGGAGAAGGTAACTCAGGGCATTACCTCCATAGGAGGCAAGATAAAGGGCAACTACAGAGACTTGATCGACGTGCTTCTGCCGCCTAGCACTTTACCCTTGCTGACCTCTCATGCAGGCGTCATGACCTGGTACCCCTCCCCCCTCTTGGCCAGTGACGCCATCCTCACAGAAGCGTCCCAGGCCGGGGCCGGCACGGGCTACACCCTTAACTCTACGGGTGGCCAGGGGGTGAAGGTAGGCATCATCGACTCCTTCGCTGGCTACCAGGCCCTTCTAGGCTCAGAGCTACCACCACCTGACAGGGTGGTCTATAGGGCCTTCACTCCCACGCCTGGGGCAAGCCGTCATGGGACAGCGATAGCTGAGATAATCCATGACCTGGCACCAGGGGCTACACTATATCTTGCTGAGGCTGCCACGGTTACCGAGGTGGCCCAGGCCGTTGACTGGCTAATATCCCAAGGGGTACACATCATCAACATGTCCCTCAATGCCCCCTTCTTTCCCCCAAGCGATGGTCAAGGCTTTGACGCCCTTACGGTGGAAAAGGCCTATGCTCATGGCATCCTCTGGGTCAATGCCGCCGGCAACTACGGCAACAAGCACTGGCAAGGCACATGGCGTGATGAAGATTACGATGGCTACCTCGAGTTTGCCCCGGGGGACGAAGGGAACACCTTAAGCGCAGGGGGAGATTTCATGGTCGTCCTGCGCTGGGACGACCCGTGGGGCCAGGCATGCAACGATTACGACCTGGTGGTCAGGTGGCGCAATAACTCTGGCCAAAGCGGAGAGCTAATATCAGCCCAGCCCCAAGACTGCCGGCCCGGAGCGCAACCCCTAGAGATGGTGAGTGGGGCAGCTACCCAGGGGATGACACTTGAGGTGCGCGTTCGGAAGAGATCCCTTGTTTTTGGAGGGCGGCTGGAGGTATTCGCAGTGGGAGGTACCTTGGAGCATGTAGTCCCTGAGGGTAGCGTGGCCCCCCCGGCCGATAGCGCCAAAGCCCTGGCCGTGGGAGCAGCACCCCATTTCAACATGGCCTCCCTCCACAGCTACAGCTCCCGGGGGCCAGGAGCACGGGGCAGCATCAAGCCAGACGTAGTGGGGCCAGACAACGTATCTACGGCCAGTTTCGGCCCCGGCGCGTTCGCCGGCACTTCAGCCGCGGCCCCTCATGTGACCGGCATAGCCGCCCTCATCAAGAGCCTCCACCCCGATTGGGGCCCTGACCAAATCCGTGAAGCGATAAGACAGTGGACCATAGACATGGGGGCCCCAGGCCCAGACAACTCTTACGGCTGGGGAGCAGTAGATGTGGCCCGCTTCATCCATTCCTTACTATCGGTAGCGCCTAGTTGGGCTGGCATTGAGCCCTTTGACAATGGGCACGTCCAGGTAATGTGGGGTGAAGGAAGAGGCGCAACCTATTATCAGCTCTGCATAGACCTGCGCCACGACTTCTCTAGCCCTTACGCCAGTTGCTTCAACCTGCCAGCTTCCTCCACAGCACACCTGGTTGAAGTGCCCAGCACAGATCAGTCCCATCTGTATTTCCAGGTCCGCGCCTGTAACGCTATAGGGTGCTCGCAGCCAGCCTTCGCCGGAGGGGTTTCGCGTCGCAGTGTAGGCGGGCCCACAGGCTGGGACTACTACTTCACTGCTTACAATCGGGACGGTTTCACTGTGGCAGCGGTGCGCAATTTGAGAAATGGCCCTACCACTATACGCCTCTACCGCGGCCTAGTAGGGGCCTTCCCTTGGTTCTCCCTAGAAAAGGAATGTACCAACGTCCCCACGGGAGGGGTGTGCAGGGCGACGTGGCAAGGGAATTGGATAAACAGCGCTGTCCAGTCGCTGGCACCCTGGTGGGACTTGGCGACAGCCATCGTCACCGTCCCCTAAAAAGCGTCTACCACCCGCACCGACTCCGGGGCCACCTGCCGGCAGGCATCACACTTGACACATAACGCCTGGTCGATGACGAAGCCATCCTTCTGGGGGACGATAGCCCCCGTTGGGCAGACCTTGGCCGCCTCCTCTACCCCCGGGCCTCCATCTATTAACTCGTATCTTATTAGGCCCTGGCACACCCGCGCAGGACAACGGCGCCCGAGAAGATGAGCCTCGAGCTCATCACGGAACAGTTCTAGGAGGGACATTATTACGGTGGGGGCAGCTTGACCGTGGGCGCAATTAGAGTACCGCATAGTTGAGGCAAGCAGGCGCATCAGCTCCAGGTCTTGGGGACGCCCCCCTCCTCTAGAGATGCGCCTTAAGATCTCTAACAGCCTCCGAGTGCCGGCAAAGCAGGTGGTGCACCTCCCGCATGACTCGTCTTCAGCGAACCATTCAAAATAGGTGGCCAGCTCCACCACACAGGTGGACTCGTCCATGACCACAAGGCCCCCAGAGCCCATCAGCATTCCCAATTCGCGGAAGTGCTCCGGCTCTAAAGGCAGCCCATCCTGGAGCATTACCCGGGAGGCAGGCACCACCCCAGACAGGGGGCCTCCAGGCTGAACGCCCTTGAGGTGCCGGCCCTCAGGCACGCCACCACCTGCCACCATTACCACGTCCCGCAACGGCGTTCCTAGGGGCACCTCAAGGACGCCCGGGCGCCGCACGCAGCCTGAAAGGCTGAACATCTTGGTACCTTTGTTCCGTTCCGTCCCCACAGAGGCGTACCATGAAGCCCCATGACGCAAGATCAAAGGCACATTGGCGTACGATTCTACGTTGTTCACATTGGTGGGCTGACCGAATACTCCTGCCTGAGCAGGATATGGAGGCCTTATCTTGGGCATGCCCCTAAGACCCTCTATGGAGGCGATGAGCCCCGTCTCCTCGCCACACACGTAGCTACCGGCCCCCTTCACCACCTCCATGTCGTAGCTGAAGGAGGAGCCTAAAACGTTAGGCCCCAGTAACCCCTTACGCCTAGCCTCCTCAATGGCCTGCGCCATCCGCTTCGCCGCCAGGGGATACTCGTGGCGGATGTAAACGTAGCCGTACGAGGCGCCAGTGGCCCACGCTGCTATGGCCATGCCTTCAATGATAAGGTGTGGATCCCCTTCTAGAAGGTTGCGGTTGACGAAAGATCCGGGGTCTCCTTCGTCGGCATTACATACGAGGAACTTGACGCCAGGACGGGCCTGGCGCAAAAAGTCCCACTTACGACCTGTTGGGAAGGCCGCTCCCCCACGCCCCCACAGACCAGATGCGATCACCTCTTCTATCACCTTCTCGGGAGCCATAGAAAGGGCACGGGCGAGGCCCTCATAACCCCCACATGCCAGATAGTGATCTACGTTGGCTGGCTCTATCAGCCCTACATTGGCCATGAGCCTGCGTACTTGAAGACGCATCCAGTCCGTTTCCCTCAAGAGGGGGACGCCCGCCAAGGGCGTTCCCTTCAGTGCCCCCTTTACCAGGGGATCTTCCGCTATCAAGCCGAGAGCCAAGGGTGGGTATGCCTTATCAGGGCCCAGCACCCCCTCTAACAGGGCCGGCACCTTCTCCGCCATCACAGGGCCGTATAGGACGCGCGGATATCCCGGAACCTGTACGTCTACCAGGGGGTCAGCGAAGCAGAGGCCAGGGCATCCTACCTCCAGGACAATGGCCTCCTGCCCCCGTTGACGCAGCTCGCGCCTTAAGGCCTCAATGGTAGCCAGGGCACCAGAGGCCTGGGAACAGGTAGCCAGCGACACCCTAAAGACGGGACGATCTGATAAGGCGAGGCGCTGCCACTTCGCCTCTGCCTCCTCTCTCAAGGTTCTGTAAGCGTCAAGGGGTGTCATGGGGGCTTTCCTTCCTTGAGGCGCCGGGCCAACTCTATCGCCTCCGCTACGCCCAAGGGCCCTATATAGCGCCCGCCAATGCGCACCAGAGGCGCCAGGTGACAAGTGCCATCACACTGGACAAGGCGTAGGCCTATCGACCCATCAGGTAGGGCGGAGTTCATTGGAGATCCCAGCACCGCCTCTAATGCTGTCCGCACCTTGCCACCCCCCTTTAAGAGACACGCCGGGCCACTGCACCACTCTATCTCCACCTTGGGAGGGGGCTCGGTTCGGATTTCGGAATAGAATGAGATGACTCCAAATATGGCCGCCGGCGTCGTATTGAAGTAAGAGGCCAACACTGGCACCGCTTCCTTGGGGACGTATCCCAGCTCCTCCTGAATTCGATGAAGAGCAGGGAGGAGGAACGGACGCTCAGGCTTTATCCCCTCCAGCAGAACCCGCACCTGCGATGCTACTTCCTCACCTCCATGAGCAGCATCAGGAGGGCTCCAGCGGGAGGAGCGGTTAAAGGACAACACCATCCTCTATGCATGACCATTCTAGGGGGCTTTAAGCTTTAGAGGCAAGGCGGCAACGCCCTAAGTCCTGGTCTACTAATGACGCCACCCTCTCGCCCATCATTATGCTGTAGTTCTGCCCTCGGTCCTGGGGAAAGATTTGGGACATGTTGGCCAAGTAAAGCCCTGGGATGGGCGTCCGGTGGGGAGGGATGCGCCCTGCATTGGCCACGGTGAACACCGGCTGGGCATTCTTCCCCTTGAATACCCACCGCCCCACGACCCATCCATCGTCCCACCACGGGTTAAGACGCCTCACAAAAGGCAGGTAAAGGCCCCATAGCTCCTCTTCATCCATGGAAAGAAGGGGCGAAGAAGGATCAAGGTAGTTGCTTATGTAAACTATGTGCACTCCCCCATAGAAAGAGGGGGGCACGAGGCGAGTATGTTCTATAACGGCGAGGAAGGGGAAGGAGCGGTCGTTAATGGTGAGCCAGTAATATGGGACCAAGGAGTGGCGTAGGGCCAGCACCATACACAGGGCATCCTGGTAAGGTACGCCCAGGCACAAACGTTTAAAATCCTCCGGCAGGCACGAGACCAAGCGCAAGAATATCTCGTTGGCCACCGTAGCTACGATGGCATCGTACGGACCCCATAGCTTTTGCCCAGCTAAAAGGGCCTTTGCCCGGCCTTCCTCTATCACCACCTGCTCTACGGGTACCCCTACATACAAGTGCCCCCCAAGAGCCTCAATACGCGCCACCAAGGCGTCGATGAGGAGGCCGAAGGAGCCCCTAAGATACCCCAACACCTCCCGCCAAGGCGTCCCCTTGCGGGAAGAGAAGCGTAGCTTTATCTTGTTCCAAAGCCAGGCCATCACCACCTCGTCGCCCATCTCGCCGAATTTGCCCCGGAACAGGGGGCCCCAAACCACCTCCCAACTCCGGCACCCTGCAAAGCGGCTGACCCATTCCCTAGCCGTCACCGAAAGAAAGGGGCCCATCTCCTCCTGGCGCCTCAGATAAAGCCCCATGATCCCCAGTCGTAGGCGCTCCCACAAGGGGAGGGGGGAAAACCGCACCAGGTCAATAGGGGTCATAAAGGGGAACATCCGCCCACCGTAATAGATAGCCACCGACGACGGCCGCCAAGAGAGCCTATCACCCAGGCCCACTTCATCAACGAGGCGCACCACCTCGGCATCGGTGGTAAATATGTGGTGGTAAAAACACTCGATGCGCTCTCCACCGATCTCGAAGGTGCGGACAAGCCCGCCTAGGTAAGGGGATGCCTCTAATACGTCCACCTGGTGGCCTAGCTGCAGGAGCCGGTAGGCGGCCGTCAACCCCGCTACCCCACCACCGATAACAGCTACCCGGCCCATCGATCCCTCACTTGTGCCACTTCCTCCTTTTCAAGGGTAGCCCATACGGGCAACTGAGTAGCCCATAAAAAGGCGAGTCCAGCGATAATAACGGGGATGAGCAGAAGGCCATGCAGCGCCACAGCATACGCCGCCGCTACCCCCCTCGAGGTCTGGGCCCCCACCATCACCTGCTGAGTGGCCCACTCAAAGGGCCCTATCCCCCCCGACGTGGAGGGCAAGGCGACAGCCAAATTGGCTGCCCCCGCCAAGACTAGATAGAGGGCCGGATCCCCCTCTAGGCCAAAACCTTTGCCAACCAAGTAGTACATAGCTGCTTCTAAGACCCAAGCCACCGTCCCCGCACACAGGGCCCCTATCAAGATGCCAGGGGATCTTAGGCTCTCAAGACCTCCGATGAAGGCATCCCACGCCCCTACTACTTTCGCCCGCCACGGCGCAGGCAGAGGCCTCGCCAGAAGGCCCATAAAGCGAAGGGCAGCCTCCCGCTTCATCAAGGCAGCACTGAGGACGAGGAATCCCCCTAAAAAGAGGCCCAAATTGGCCCAAGCTAACGCCTTCACTACCCCGCCCATCTCCACAAACATGGCCCCCACGGCTAACAGCCCTACCAAAGTGAGGCCATCAGTGACCCTCTCCACGGCCACTGTGCCCAAGGCCTGCACCTTCCCCACCCCGTACCGCTCCCCCAATATGTAGGCCCTTATCAGCTCACCGAGGCGAGCAGGTAAGAGGTTATTGGCCATATAGCCTATCACCAGCACCGGATAAAGGGCACGGAGGCTAAGGGGCGCTACAGGCCGCAAAATTAGGCCCCACCGCAGCGATCGCGCCCAAGCAGCCAAAAACCACAGGGCCACCGCCGGAACGGCCCAGATGTAGTCGGCCCCCTTCATGGCCTGCCAAAAGTGGGAGATGTCCACCTGCCAGAAGAAAAGACCCAAGAACAGGGCCGTTCCACCCAGGCCCACCCAGACGTGCCCTCGACGTAGCCATGCCCTCACAGCTACCGTCCTAGTATACGGGGATGAACGGTCAGCCGCATTAACACCCCCTAAGGCAGCTCCGATAGAGGGATGGCCAAGATCTTCCCCAAGCCGGCATCAGCTACCAGAAGATGGCCATCTTTCACCACCAGCCCCTGGGGGGAAACCAGGGCAGGATCGGTCACCACATACGCCTGAATATCACCTTCGGGCCTTAGGATGAGCAGGCGACCTGGGGCGAAGGCCTCTGTGACCAGCCGACCGTCAGGTAGCAGGGCCATGTAAGGTCGGAACCCTGTATCGGGGCCTACCCATGCCGAAACGGGAACGGTGAGTAAAGAGGCTAAGGAGGGATCTAATAGTTGCAGGCGCGCATTGCCAAAGTCGGCCACCCAGACACGGTTATCCGGCAACGGTGCTAGGCCCACAGGCTCCGTGAACCTCCCCTTTTGGGAGCCCAAGGACCCTACTATCCCCAATAGTTCCCCGGAGGGGGACAAGCGCAATATGCGTCCAGTACCTGTATCGGCCACCAGGAGGGAGCCATCGGGCAGCACCTTTATATCCCTTGGCCCCCATAGTCCCTGGGCGCCTGGTTCCCGCAAGCTGGGAGCAGGACGCCCCCAAAGGTGGCGCACCACTCCTCCACTCTCCACCACTACGATGCGGTGAGCCCACGTTTCAGCTACATACACGGTGCTGTCGCCTGATACCGCTACCGCCGCCGGCTGGTTGAGGCCCGAGGCGAGTACTTGGGCTGTCCCTTCTCTAAAGGCCACGATCCGCCCGTTGCCTGTATCGGCCACCAGGATGGAGCCATCTGGTGCCACGGCTAGCCCTACCGGTCCCTTTAGAGGCACATCAGGCGCAGAAAGTTCCAGCACCTGGGCCTTAACAGTCACTAGAGGGACTCCTGACAGGCCTGGCTGTGCCCCTTCCCTTCGTGGAAAGTACACTACCTCGTCTACAGAACCGCACCAAGGACAGCGCGCAAACACGTCGTCCATCCTGACGATGGGAGCAGGAGGTATGCGGTCATAGAGGTAACGCCACCAGTTGCGCCACGTGCTTGTTTCCTTTAGCGCAAAGAGGAGATCAGCTATGCCTTGCCAGAGGCTTTC
>JAUQPQ010000112.1 GCA_030550295.1 Chloroflexota bacterium | reverse complement strand
CCTTTTCTAAACACAGGGGGGCCTCCCGTAACAAGGCTAACCCCGTGGCTACCACGGCCTTAGTGGTGCCCCGAACAAGGGAAGGGCGACGCATAGCCTCCCTCAACGCGGGAGTGAGGGTGGCTGGGTCATATACCCCCCCTCGCCACAGCATCTCCCGTATCGGTGGGAAATGGAGACAGAAGGAGACGATGACTTCTAGCACGGGTGGCCACCATATTGGGCGTAAGAGCTTAGGGATAAGTTGGCCCGGGATGGCGCTCGATACCAACACCAGCCTCTCCACCCTCAGAGGGTAGCGGTATGCCAAGTGGAGGGCTATGGCCCCCCCTAAGGAGTGGCCTATTAAGGAGGCCTTGTCAATCCCCAGATAGTCCATGAGAGCTACAATAGTTCGGGCATGGCCCTGGGGGGTCAGGTCGGCCCACAGGGGCCTGTCGGAATAGCCAAACCCCAAGAGGTCTACTGCTACCACGCGGAAACCAGCCCCTGTGAGGAGCTGAAAGGTAGTTGTGAAGTTGTCCATGGAGCCCCCCATGCCGTGGAGGAGGAGTACAGGCGGGCCCTGGCCCTCGTCTCGGTAGTGTAGAAGGGCTCCCTCTACAGGTGCTGTCGAATGAGGGCGCGAACCCAACCCGTGGCGTTCGTTCCAAAGCCAGAGGAGGCGAGCTATGGTCCAAATACCCGTTGGCACAGCGATGGCCCAGAGCCATGCAGGAAGACGCATCCCTTACGCTGACAACAGCAGATCGCTCACGTAGTGCAGAGCCATCGGTATCCTAGGCCCATACCAACACAGGTAGCGCCCATCCACTAGGTACGCCCGTCCCTTCTGGGCGGCGGCGATCCCCGCCTGGGCTAGCTCCCCGATGTGACGGGGCCGAAACCGGAAAGGCTCGCTAGGGAGCAAAACTACATAAGGGTCTAGCGCTGCTACCTCTTCTAGGGACACATGAAAGTAGCGCCCCTTCTCAGGGGGGAAGATGCCTTCTCCACCGCACTCAAAGAGGAGATCGTACATATAGGTGCCGGGGCCTATCGTCATCCAAGGGCCTCGCCATATAGGGGCAAATACCGTCACGCGCCCTCTCTTTTCCACCTTCCCTCGCACTTCTTTCAAGGCGGCACGGCACTGCCTTACTAGCTCTTGGGCCTTCTCGCCTCCCCCTGTCATCTGACCCAGAACGGACAGCATCTCAATGGCCTCCTCTACCGTCTTGGGGAGGGTTATATATACAGGTATCCCTGCCGCTATTATCGCCTCGACCTGTTCTTGGTCGTTCTCTTCGGCGCTGGCTATGACCAGGTCAGGGCGAAGGGCGAGAAGGCGATCAACCTCTACTGTCTTAGTGCCCCCTACTTTGACTTTTTCTGCCACCCCATCGCGGGGCTCCCGGCAGAAATGGGTAACGCCTGCGATGCGGGGCCCTGCCCCCCAAAAGAATAGGGCTTCAGTGATGCTGGGGACGAGGGAGACTATGCGACGGGGTATGCCGTCGATGGCGACGATGCGTCCTAAGGCGTCTATGAAGGTGGCCATAGGCCTCTGGGCAAGAGTATATCACGCCTCAAAGTGAGCGTGCGGCCAGCTCTAACTGAACGGTCTGTAGGTTGCGTCCTCTGTAGAACGCTACCTCTACCCTCTGACCTGGCTGAAGGCGGCGCAAAGCCTCAAGCAGGTCACCACCGTTGGTTATCTCCCATCTGTCTATGCGCACGATGATGTCGCCTGGCCTAAGGCCTGCCCTGTCGGCTGGCCCTCCCTGTACTACCTCGCGTACCCCTACTCCCCTGTCCACTGGCAGCCCCAACTCCCTGGCTAAACTGGGGGTCACATCAGTCATAAATATGCCCATATAGGCCCGCTCTACTTTGCCTTTAGCGATGATATCCTCGGCGATGGATCGCGCCAACTCTACAGGGATGGCGAAGCCCAGCCCCTCTGCGAGAGAACCGCGGATGACGGCGGTAGTTATGCCTACCACTTCTCCTCTCATGTTCACCAAGGGGCCACCAGAGTTGCCCGGGTTGATAGCTGCATCAGTCTGGATGGCGTTAGGTATGGTGACTCCGCATTCAGTCTCCTGAATAAGGCGTCCTTTGGCGCTGACCACCCCTTTGGTCACCGTGGGGCCCCCAGGCAAATCGAGCGCGTTGCCTATGGCCACCACCTCTTCACCCACTCGCAAAAGGGATGAATCTCCCAGGGGGGCAGGAGTGAGGCCCTTAGCGTCTATCTTGAGTATGGCCAGGTCGGTGGCAGGATCGGCCCCCACCACGGTAGCGGTAAGCTTTCTGCCATCGTGCAAAGTGACGGTGATGCGCTGGGCAGGGCGGTCGCACGTGCCAGGCCTTGCCACCACGTGATTGTTAGTCACGATGTATCCGTCAGCTCGAATAATGAATCCTGTTCCTACTCCTTCGCTGGGGACCACACTCCCAAAGGTGCCAAGGGAGGCTGACTCAGTAAGGATGTGCACTACGCTGGGTCGCAGCCTCTCTACTAGCTCTGGCACCGACAGGAACTCGTCTGCACCTTGGGCGTAGATGGGATATGGTGAGCCAACAGAGGGTGGCGGAGTTGGCGAGGTAGGGGAACTTGTGCTTTGGCCAGCTCGGCAAGCGGTTATGAACATGGAGGCTACTGCCATCAGTATGAGCAGTGCTTTCGGTAACACCTTCATCAGTTCTCAGCGTAACACGATGCAGGCCCTCTTGGATTAAGGCTCCATTAAGGGGAAGCGAGCAGCTGGGCCACCAGGTCAGCATCGTAGGGTAGGTCAACGGTGGGGCGGAATATAGGGCCCAAGGGTGCCACTGGTATAGGGATCGTGGTGATCATCTCGTTATATATAAAGATGGCCAAGGGCCAAAGTGCTACCACGTCCTCCGCGTTGTAGCGGACTAGGGTCTTCAGGGCGCCGTAGTGTCCCATCAGGTGCAGGCGCCAAAGGCGTACAGCGTCGTAACCTTGGAGCCCCTGAAGTCCTGAGGGGCGTGCTAGCCCTGTCTGCTCTTCGACCTTTTTCAGCCCGCCCCTGTAACCTAGCCAGCGCAGAGGGTACATAATGTCCAGGTGGGCTATCCCTGCCAGCACTGGCCCCATCTCTGCCTCTACGAAAGGGACGTCAAACCTAATGCCGTTATAGGTGATGAGGAGACGGTATCGCCTTACCTCCCTTGGGAACTCGTCCAGATTACGGCCCCTAATGAATGCCTTATACTGTTGGCCATCGAAAAGGCCGATGACGGTGATATAGCTAGGGCCGAATTCCAGCCCGGTGGTCTCTATATCTAGGCAAGCTGCTTTCCCCAGGAACTCCCCTAGAAGGCGCCATCTTTCCTTAGGAGGCAGGAGGTTGGCGAAGTAGGAGGCATCGCCCCGTTCTAGGTGGTACAGGGAGTTGCCTACGCCCTCCCAAATCCTCTGGCGATGCCAAGGTCCCAAAAAGGGCAG
>JAUQPQ010000111.1 GCA_030550295.1 Chloroflexota bacterium | reverse complement strand
GCCCACAAGGGCGATCACCTTGGTTCCGTTCTTGTGGAGGTGGGGGACGAAGGGGGCGGGGTTGCCCAGGCCAGAGGCGAAGACGGGCACCTTCTCCTCTAGCACTACCTCCATCTGGCGCTGGATAAGGTCGGGCCCGAAACGGGCCATAGGGGTGGGTGGCTCCCCCTCTACCTCTGGGAGCTCGAAGCGCCGCTTCAGCTTCTCTACGATGTCACGGTATTCCGGGGGGAACAGGTCGCGTATCCTCATGCGCTGGCCCTCTTGGCGTGGCGGGGCCTCGGGGATCTGACCCATGGTGGGCAGAAGAAGGTCCACACCGAAGGGCTTGTCGGTGAGATCTCTTACTTTGCGTATCTCTTGCCTTAACTCCTCTGGCGGCATGACAGCTGCCCCTATGATCCCTAGGCCGCCGGCGTTAGATACGGCGGCCACTAGCTCTGCCCTAGCTACACCCCCCATCCCGGCGAGGATGACAGGATACTCAACCCCCAGCAGATCACACAGCTTAGTCCTGAGTATTGGCTTGCCCATAACGCCTCCCTAAAGCCTAATCACCCCGATTATACTTGGCACTTAACGTATACGGCAAGGTACAGGCAGTGGCCGATGGTATAATCGCAGAGGTGGTGGAAGAAAGAAGGCTATTAGTCTTACTGGACGGACACAGCATCATTCATCGTTCCTACTACGCTATGAAGGAGCAGCCTCTCACCGTCCGACGGACGGGAGAGGTGATAAGTGCCGTATATGGCTTTGCTAACACCCTCCTCTCCGTTTTGCAGGAGCTGAAGCCTACCCATGTGGCGCTGGCCATGGATAAAGGGGGTGTGACCTTTCGCCATCGCCTCGATGCCTCTTACAAGGCCCACCGCACAACCATGCCCGATGACCTTCGGGAGCAGATAGGGAGGTGCCGCCAACTCATTGAGGCCTTCGGCATCCCCATTTACGAGTACGAAGGGTATGAGGCCGACGACGTCCTGGGGACGCTCGCCCGTCAGGCCGCCTCCCTGGAGGTGGAAACGTTCTTGGTGAGCCTTGATTCCGACATCGCCCAGCTGGTGGCCCCCCACGTTCGCCTCTGGCTTTACCGCCCCTACCAGCGCGACTTCGTCATCTACGCCACCCCCGAAGATGTGAAGCAGCGCTACGGAGTGTGGCCCCACCAGATCCCTGACCTCAAGGCTCTCAAGGGAGACCCCACAGATAACATCCCTGGGGTGCCCGGCGTAGGGGAGAAGACGGCCGTGCGGCTGATCCAGCAGTTCGGCTCCGTCGAGGGCATATACGAGCGTTTGAAAGAGGTGGAGCCGGACAAGCTCAGGGACGCCTTACGCCAACATGAGGGGCAGGTGCGGCGTAACAAGGAGCTAGCCACCATCGTTACCGATCTGCCCATTACCTTGGATCTGGATATGGCGTCCTTCTGGGCCCATTACCGGCGCCAGAGGGTGCTAGACATCTTCAGGGAGCTGGAATTCAAGAGCCTCGTGCCGCGCCTCCCCCCCGAAGGAGGGGATGAGGCTAGACGAGAGGGGCAGATACCCCTCTTAGAGGCCCTTCCCGTCCAGGGGAGAGAAGCGCCCGAACGCTACGTCCTCGTCCAGACGGAAGAGGCCTTGGCCGATTTGGCCCGTCGCCTGGAGAGGGCGGGCCGATTCGCCCTGGACACAGAGACGACCAGCCCTGAGGCGATGCGGGCCCACCTAGTAGGCATCTCCTTTGCTTTGGCCCCTGGGGAGGCCTATTACGTGCCTGTCGGCCACGTAGGTGGGGCCCCCCAGCTGCCCCTAAGCTTGGTGGTGGAGCGCCTCCGACCCCTCCTAGAGGATGCCAAGGTAGCCAAGGTGGGACACAACGCCAAATACGACATGATAGTCTTGGCCCAGCACGGGGCCCAGCTCTGTGGGCTAGAGTTTGATACCATGATCGCTGCCTTTTTGGCAGGGGAAGGAGGAGGGGGGAGCTATCGGCCGGGCGAGGGCGCCTTGAGCCTTAAGTGGCTGGCCTCCCGCCTCTTGGGCATAGAGATGACGGAGATCACTCAGCTTATAGGGAAAGGGCGGGCCCAGATATCCATGGCTGAAGTCCCAGTGGAGCTGGCCGCCCGCTATGCCGCTGCCGATGCCGACATGGCCCTTCGCCTACGGGACGCCCTTTTGCCCTTGGTGCAAGAAAAGGGCATGGAGAGGCTTTTCCACGATATAGAGATGCCCCTCGTCCCCGTCTTGGCCCGCATGGAGCTCAACGGCATAGCGGTAGATGTGGGGGCCCTAAGGGAGATGTCCCGTGTCCTGGCCCAGGAGATAAGAAGGGTGGAAGAAGAGATCTTCCGAATAGTTGGCCACCACTTCAATGTCGCCTCCCCTCAGCAGCTCAGCCAGGTCCTCTTCGAGGAGCTGCGCCTGCCCAAGACGCGCAAGCTTAAATCGGGCAGCTACTCCACCGATGCCCAATCGCTGGAAGAGCTTAGGGGCATCCATCCCATCATCGACCTCATCTTTGAGCACCGGGAGCTTTCCAAACTAAAGAGCACCTATGTGGATGCCCTCCCCGCCATGGTGAACCCGCGCACGGGCCGCATCCATGGCGACTTCAACCAGACGGGGGCAGCTACAGGGAGGGTGACTTGCAGCAATCCCAACCTCCAGAATATCCCCGTGCGCACAGAGCTAGGTAGCCAGATACGCCAGGCCTTCATTGCCCGGGATGTAGGGCCCGATCCTTACCTTGTGGCTGCCGACTATTCCCAGATCGAGCTGCGCATCATGGCTCATCTCTCCGGTGACCCGGCCCTTATAGAGGCCTTCTTGCGCGACGAAGATATCCACGCCTCCACAGCTTCCCAGGTGTTTGGCGTGCCTCTGCAGGAGGTTACCCCATCTATGCGGCGGCGGGCCAAGGTATTCAACTTCGGCGTTATCTACGGCCTCTCGGACTGGGGCCTATCGGTGCGGGAGCGTATCTCCAGGGAGGAGGCGGCCGAGTTCATCCGTCGCTACTTTGAGAGGTATCCGGGGATCCGCCGCTACATAGAGGAAACGGTCCAAAGGACGCGGGAGTTGGGCTACGCCGAGACTATATTTGGGCGTCGCCGCTACCTGCCCGAGATCAACTCTCCCAACCAGAACGTGCGTCAGGCAGCGGAAAGGGCGGCCATCAACATGCCGGTGCAGGGGACGGCCGCCGATATCATGAAGCTGGCAATGAACCGCGTATACGCTGAGATGGAGCGCCGGGCCCTTCGGTCCCTTATGGTCCTTCAGGTGCACGACGAGCTCATCTTCGAGTGTCCAGCCCATGAAGTGGAGGAGATGAAGGCCTTGCTCCAGGAGATCATGCCCTCGGTGGCCCAGCTTCGCGTCCCCCTTAAGGTAGATGTGAAGGTGGGCAAGAGCTGGGCCGAGCTGGAGTAAGGCCTCCTTTGGGAGCTCTCACCTAGTCTACATGGGGCCACCCTTAGACGCCTATGCCTGAACTGCCCGAGGTCGAGACGATACGTAGGGGGCTGCTCCCTCTAGTCAAAGAGCGGACAATAGAGGCGGTCTGG
>JAUQPQ010000110.1 GCA_030550295.1 Chloroflexota bacterium | reverse complement strand
GCCAAAGGCGACCGATCTTATCTAACACGGCACCACCAATGGGTAAAGACCCCAGAGTTTATCCCTTGCAACCTGTAACCCTCTAGGCTGCGATCCTCCCGCCCATCACGCGGCCTGGGCCAGGGATGGACAGCATGGAAGAGCCCGCACCTACTACCATACGAGATTGGCACCCCTCATTAAAACACCGCCCCTACCTTACCATCAACCTCACCTTGCCCTCCTCTCCACCCCACCGTATCATACCCGTGGACGCCAGGAGGTGGAGAGGGTATGGAGATCCGCATCCAAACAGGAGATATTACCCAGGTCCAGGCCAAGGCGGTGATGGCAGGCCTGTTTGAGGGGGTAAAGACCCCAGGGGGCGCCACTGGGGCGCTAGATAGGGCCCTAGATGGGATCATCTCACGCCTCATAGAGGAGGGCGAGATCAAAGGGAAGGAGGGTGAGGTGACGGTGATCCATACCTTTGGGCGCCTCCCCTCCCCACGGGTGGCAGTGGTAGGACTGGGCAAACAGGAAGAGTTCTCCCTTCAAAAAGTGCGCGACGCCGCTGCCGTCTCCCTGCGCCACCTGAGGCGGCTTGGGGCCGATGTGGTGGCCTCTGTAGTGTTCGGGGCCGGCATAGGGGGCCTCCAGCCTCAGGACTGCGCCCAGGCTATGGCTGAAGGGGCAGTAATGGGGCTTTACCGCTTCCGCCGTTACAAGACCGAGGAAGAAGGAGAGATCAAGGAACTAATTATGGTAGAGACAGAAGCGGGGAAGGAGGAAGCCCTGCGTCAGGGGGTAGAGAGGGGGCGTATCCTGGCTGAGGCCGTAAACATCGCCCGCGACCTTGCCAACGAGCCGGCCAACGTACTCACCCCGGCGGAGATGGCCCAGCGGGCCCAAACGCTGGCCCAAGACGCCGGCCTCGAATGCCAGATATGGGGCCCAGAGGAGCTGAAAGAGATGAATATGGGCGCCCTCCTAGGGGTAGCAGCTGGTTCCTCCCAGCCCCCACGCTTCATCATCCTTCGCTACCGAGGCCGGCCCGAATCTCCTCAGGGGATAGGCCTCTTAGGCAAGGGGATCACCTTCGATTCAGGGGGCATATCCCTTAAGCCAGCCCAGGGGATGGAAGAGATGAAGGGCGACATGTCAGGGGCAGCGGCGGTCATCGCTTCCATGTGGGCCTTGGGAAAGCTGCGGCCTCCCATCAACGTCACCGCCCTCATCCCCGCAGCCGAAAACATGCCCTCCGGCTCTGCCACCAAGCCAGGTGATATTTTGCGGGCACGCAACGGCAAGACCATAGAGGTCATTAACACCGATGCCGAGGGGCGCCTCATATTGGCCGACGCTATCTGTTATGCCCGGGAACTGGGCCTCGCCCCCATCATCGATGTGGCCACCCTTACCGGGGCCATGGCCGTGGCCCTGGGGCCAGCAGCCACCGGCTTCTTCACCAACGACGAGGATATGGCCCGCAAGGTCTTAGAGGCGGGGGAAAGGGGCGGGGAACGTATGTGGCGTTTCCCCATCATCGCCGAATACAGGGAGATGATCAAAAGCGACGTGGCCGATATCAAGAACGTAGGCGACCGCTACGGGGGCGCCATATCGGCCGCCGAATTCTTGCGCTTCTTCGTCGAGGACACCCCTTGGGTCCATATAGACATGGCCCCCACCGACAACGTCGACAGGGATAAGGGCATATGGGTGAAGGGGGCCACAGGTATCCCCACCCGCACCCTAGTCCATTTGCTTTTGTCCATGGCCCAGGAGGGGTAACAGGTGCCTTGGGCCAGCCAGGAGGAGACCTTACTTCTGGCCCAGGCGATGCGGGAGCGCTGCTTCCGCTATGGCGAGTTCCGTCTTACCTCTGGGGGCACCTCCCGCTACTACTACGACGGCAAACAGGTGACCCTACACCCCCGATGGGCAGAGCTGATAGGGCGACTGCTGCTGGAACCAGTCTTGGCTTGGGGGGCCCAGGGAGTAGGGGGCATGGCCACAGGCGCCATACCCATCGCCATGGCCGTGGCCCTGGCCGCCCTCCGCTACGCCTCCCAGGAGCTGATGGTCTTCTACGTGCGCCAAAGCCCCAAGGGCCACGGCGTCCAAGATGAGGTGAGTGGAGGCGAGATGATAAAGGGACTGCCAGTGGCCATATTGGAGGACGTGGTCACCACCGGCGCCTCATCCCTCAGGGCTATAGAGGCGGTAGAGGCCCTCGGCTGCCTTGTAGTGGGAGTGGCAACCATAGTGGAACGCCATGAGGGCGGTGGAACTGAGATCCGCCGCCGTGGATACCCCTTTTTTCGCCTCTTTCACACCGATGAAGGGGGCCAGCTACATCTGGGCTAGTCTAAGCTGAAGAAGAATATACCTGGAGCCACCCCTCCCATACGTCCTGCTAGGGGAAACTCTATTTCCCCCACCGAGCCCAATAGGGACATCACCAGCGTGAAGAGGACCAGGCCCAACACGTTGGCCGCCAAGGCCCGCCCAGAATCGAGGCCAGTGGTAGACTGCAAGGCCGCCTGACTCAGGACTGCCACCGCCCCCACTGCCAACACCCCAAACCCCATAGCCAACGGTTCGATGAACATGAGCACCGCCAACGCCATAGGGGCAAAGGCCAGGGCCATGGCCCGAAAAACGGCCATTAGCTCTCCCGAACCCCCTAAAACACGAGTAGCCAAGACATAGGAGACGTATACCCAGCCCAACCAAACTGCTACCTGCAGCAGGCCACCAAGGATCACTGCCTTAAGAAAGGCCTCCCCACTCTTGGGTAAGTCCTGGCCCAACCACCAAAGCCACGGGCCCAGGCCTGAAGCTAAGCTGGCCCCTACTGCCATCCCCAGAAGAGGCCCCGTAGCCATGGCTGTGGACCCCGCCTCCCCAAGCACCCCCAAGTCGAGGCGGGCCAGCCGTACTAGCCACCTGCCAATTGTCGCCACACTCATTGCAGATTCTCCCACTCCTTTCGTTTAATGGCCCAATTTTACCAAGCCTATGCCCGGTAGGCAACCATAAGGAGCCACAAACGAGGCGAGGTAGTTATCGCCAACTCAGCGAAGGTCTCGCGCACCGTCTCCTTAAGGACCTCACTTCCCTTAGCCAGTGGCACCCCTGGCAGGATCCCCTCGATCCACAGCCTGTACTCCGATAAGTCTTCAAAGCTCTCTGGTGTCATATCCACGCGCACCAGCTCCTGATGCCACAGGCAGAAGCCCTGCTCCGCCAGAAGGGAGGCGTACTCTTCACAAGAGAGGCGCTCCCTGGCCACTGCCCTCTCAGGGGAGGGGTGGAGGCCGTAACGGGCCTTCAAGAGGCGAAGGGCCTTGCTCAGCCAACGCCTATAGAACTGAAAACTCTCAGGAGGCTCTGCCCCCTTAAAGAAGGTGGTGTTGAAGGAGAAGATCCCCCCTTCCCTCAGCACCTGCCGTATCTCCTGGAGGACCCCCGCCTTCTCCCGAACCAGGTGAATGGCGTTACAGAAAAGCACCGCGTCCACAGGGCGACGCACCAGCTGGGAGAGCTTCTCTGCCTTGCCCTGGACGAACCGCACTACCGCACCCGAGACGTTGGCCAGATTGCGACGGGCCGTGCTAAGGGCCGAGCGTGCCGGCTCCACGG
>JAUQPQ010000002.1 GCA_030550295.1 Chloroflexota bacterium | reverse complement strand
AGCGAAATCTACGTCCCCTATGTGGCCCTGCCCTGCCTATAAACCTAGGCCCTAAGTGGGCCAGCTCATAAGGTAGAGGATGGGATAGAAGAAGACCCAGACTACATCTACGAAGTGCCAGTACTTGATGCTGGCCTCAACAGCCCACATCTGGTCCCAGGTGGGACGACTCTTAGGGTGGTGACAAGACCGCCAAGGCCAGACCCTTTTGCAAGAACACTCGGTGGGTATGAATCGCCCCTTCTGGCCATTGTAGAGGACAAGCAGGAGGATGAGCACCCCCGAGGCTACGTGGGATCCGTGCAGCCCAGTCATCGAGAAGAAAGCGGTACCGTACGGCTCGGAGGGGGTGAACTCAGCGGTAGACCACTCAATCCCTAATCCAGCCAAGAAAGCTAGCCCCAGCCCTATTGTGGCCAAGAGGTTGCGCAAAAAGGCTGGCCGGTCTCCTCGGCGGCAGGCCTCCTCTGCTCGATAGGCGAAGACAGAGCTAGCCAAGAGGACAGAGGTAATGGCCAGGCCCAGCGCCTGGTTGACATGGGGACGCTCCAGTCCAGCCAAGAAGAAACGGGCCGATGCTACCGAGCCAAAAAGGAACGCTTCTGACAGGAAGAATAGCCAAAGGCCCCACTGGTATAGGCGCTTCTTAACGGGGAGGGGAATGACGTGAACTGCTATCTCGGCCATCTCTAGTCCTCCCGCCACAGCCTATATACGTGCTGGAAGAAGTAGATGATGCTAGCTGCCTCTAAGAGGTTAATGACCAACATGATAGGTAGATTGGCATCCAGCACCTGGGCGATGATATACTCCACCGCCGTCTGGACCGCCAACCAGGCCACCATGAACCAGGTGACCTGCTCAGGGGTGACCAGGCCAAAGATCAGCCTGTGGGGCTTCTCCTCCTGCATAGCTTATCCCTCCTCCCGGCCACCAGCGGGGGCCAGCACCACATGGGGTCCTGCCCCAGCTACACCGTAGTCGTAAGGGTCACCCACCACCACAGGTGGGGCAGGGAAGTTCTCCTCGGGTGGAGGCGAGGGCACCTGCCATTCCAAGGTCCGTGCTTGCCAAGGGTTGGCTCCTGCCACTTTGCCCCGTACCCATGACCGAAGCATGTTGCCCAGGAAGACAAGGAAACCGCTCCCCATGAGGAAGGCAGCGGCGCTGACGAACATGTTCACCCCTTCTAGTCCTGGCTCGTATATAGCCACCCGACGGTTCATGCCATGAAGCCCCAACCAGAACATGGGCAAGAAGGCCAAATTGAACCCCAAGAACATGAGCCAGAAGTGGAGCTTGCCCAGCCTCTCATCGTACATGCGCCCAGTAAGCTTGGGGAACCAGTAGTAGATGGCGGCCATAAGGGCGAAGATCTCGCCTCCAATGATGGTGTAGTGGAAGTGGGCCGTTACGAAGTAGGTGTCTGAAAGCTGAATGTCCGTAGGCACATCGGCCAGATAGATGCCGGTGATGCCCCCAATGAGGAAGTTGAACACCCCTCCCAAGGCGAAGAGCATGGGGGTGGTAAGCCACAACCTACCCATCCATATCGTCCCCAGGGCCGAAAGGAAGACCAGCCCCGTGGGTATGGAGATCGCCTCCGTAGTCACTAGGAAGGATCCCAGGAGGGCTACCTCGGTAGTGGTCACAAACATGTGGTGGGCCCATACCAGGCCGCTCAGCGCTACGATGGCCAGGAACCCCGCCACCGCCCACCGGTAGGCGAACAAGGGCTTACGGGAGAAGTGGGTTATCACCTCTAAGAGGATCCCGAACCCAGGGATGATGAATATGTATACCGCTGGGTGAGAGTAGAACCAGAAGATGTGCTGGTAGAGGATAGGTTTTCCTGGAGGGGCAAAGAAGCTAGTGCCGGCCAGGCGGTCTACCGCCTCCATTAGCATGGAGGCGGCGAAGGCCTGGGTGAAGATGAGGGCCAGGATGGAGGCAGCCAAGATGGACCAAGCAAATATAGGTAGGCGCCACCATGTCATCCCTGGTGCCCGCAGGAAGGAGATGGTCACCATAAAGTTGAGCCCGCCCAGTATGGAGGAGAGGCCAAAGGTTATAATGGCCAGGTTGAAAAAGAGCTGGCCAGCAGCGTTGCGCACCGCCAAGGGGGGATAGGCCGTCCATCCTGTATCCCATCCCCCTACTGCCTGGGCAGCGAAGAGGAGGATCGCCACGGGCGGAATAAGCCAATAGGTGAGGGCGTTCAGCCGGGGGAAGGCCATGTCCCGCGCCCCGATCATGAGGGGGACCAGGAAGTTGCCAAATCCACCTATAATCACCGCCACCGCCACGGCGATCATGAGGATCCCGTGGAGGCTCATCACCTGGTTATAGACCCCATCGTCGAACAGAAGGCCCCCAGAGTCCAAGAAGTGGTAGCGCATGAGCATGGCCAAAAGGCCTGCAATGAGGAAGACGGCCAAGAAGGTCACCAGGTATTGAACGCCTATCACCTTGTGATCGGTGGTGAAGGCGAAGTAGCGCATCCAGCCATGGGGGTTAGGCTGGGTGGGAAGCCCAAGCCACTCCTTCACCCATCGCTCCCACATACCCACTCCCAAAAGCCACCCTATGAGCCCGAAGACGTAGCCTACGGTGAAGTTGTGCTCCAGCCACCAAGGGTTTCCCCCCGTGGCCACCCTAAATAAGGCAGCGATGCCCGTCCCTAAGGCGAAACCCACCAGCCCCCACAAAAGGCCTCGGCGCACGTAATAAAGGCCTTGCCACAGCCCTACCTGCTCGCTTGCAGCCATAGCGTTGCCCCCTCACCTCTTTTGCTGCTCTACCCAGTTCAAGAACTCTTGCTTCTCTACCAGCCGCACCGGGATAACCATGCGGGCATGACTAAGGCCACATAGCTCGGCGCATTGCAAACGCAAGAGGGGATTATTGGCGTAGCTGTCAGCCTCCTGGGGCGTGAAGGTGATGCGGTTCACCGTCCCTGGTATAGCGTCGATCTTCATCATCAAGGCCGGCACCCAGAAAGAGTGGAGGACGTCACGGGAAGTGACCTCAATGGTCACCTCCTGCCCCACAGGTAGCACCAGCTCCCTCTGGTTCTTCAGCCCTTGCCCAGGGTAATGCACGAGCCATGTCCACTGGAGCCCCTCCACCTGCACGGTCAGGCTTTGGGAGGAAGACCCTTTGGCCACCTCCACTGTCCCCCATAGGCCTGGGTATAACATGATGGTGAAGGCTAAAGCGCTCGTGGCCCCCAACCATATCCAGGGGACTATGCCGGCCCTAATGGGCGTGCCCTCTTCCTCAGGGCCCCGGCCCCGGAAGCGCACCACGCTGTAAACAAGGCCAGCTAACACCAGGGCCAGAACGGGCATGGCGAAGTAAGCGAGGATGGAAACCGCATCCTTTATCCTTTCCCCCTTGTCAGAAAGGGCAGACGGCTGAAAGTCAAAGGCTACCAACAAGGCCTCCCCAACCCCTGTCAACACCGCCCACAAGAGGGCCGCTAACGCCAAGTCCCGCCTCAAGACGCCCTCCTAAGTCCGTTCGTTACTATTTACACGATCCTTGCTGAGTTAGATAGTAGCTCAGTTTAAAGGGAGGTCTATCAGGCAAAGCCACGAAATGGCTGTAAGGTTTTACTTGACAAAAAGGATACAGCCGTTCATGGTACAATCGGGGGTAGGATGAAGGGGCAGGGGGCGTCGGCAGGAGCCCGAGGCGGGGCGTTGGGATCCTTACGGGTTGAGGTAGTTAGGGCGCTAACAGAGGGGTCCTGCACAGCCAGGGAGTTGGCACAAAGGCTTGGCAAGGCGCTCCCGTCGGTGCGACGTCAGCTTCAGGAGTTACGCTCTTTAGGCCTCGTAGTTCGTCGGGGGTCCAGGTACTCGCTTCTCTGGGATGGTGGGTTGAAGGAGGAGTTGCAGCCTTGGGTTCCACCCCCTTGGCAATGCTTGCAGTGTGGCCAATCGTCCTATATTGCGGGCTTGCTAAAAGAGCTGGTCCACCTCCTGCACAGGTCCCGGGATCAGAACGAGCGGTTGCGGCGCCTTTCTGCCCAGATCTTGCGGGCTCAGGAAGAGGAAAGGAAGCGGGTGGCTCGTGAACTGCACGATGACACCGCCCAGGCCCTTGCTGCCCTGCTGGTGAGGCTAGGCCTCCTAGAGAAGCAGGTAGATGCTACCCTTATCCCCCAGGTGGCGGAGCTGCGGCAGCTAGTAGCCGATGCTCTAGAAGGGGTACGCCGTCTGGCATTGGGCCTGCGCCCTAGCGCCCTAGACCATTTAGGACTAGCTCCTGCCCTCTTGGCCCTCTGTGACGAGTTTTCCCGCCATTGGGGCTTTGCGGTGCATATGGACGTGGAGCCCCTGCCCCGGCTCCACCCTGACACTGAGCTGGCCCTCTACAGGGTAGGGCAAGAGGCCCTTACTAACGTGGCCAAGCACGCTCGTGCCTCTCAGGTGTGGGTAAGCCTGCACAGGGTAGACGATGCCATAGTTTTAGAAGTGAGGGACGACGGTTGTGGCTTCCGGATGGCCGCGGTGAAGTCCCAGCGGGAAAAGGGGCTGGGCCTATTTGGCATGGAGGAGCGCCTCAGCCTAGTAGGGGGCCATCTGGAGATCCGCTCCCGTCCGCGACGGGGGACGACAGTAAGGGCCCGTATCCCCATAAGGGGGTAAAGGCTAAGGTATGGGCAAGATAAAGGTACTTCTGGCCGAGGACCATGCCGTAGTCAGGGCAGGCCTTAAGGCCCTCCTCTCCCATGAGCCCGACATGGAGGTGATAGGGGAGGCGTCGTCAGGCCGGGAAGCGGTAGATAAGGCCGCCCAGCTCCAGCCCCATGTAGTGGTAATGGATATATCCATGCCGGAGATGGACGGACTAGAGGCCACCAAGGCCATCCGCAACTTAGGCATCCCCACCCAAGTAGTCATTCTTACCGTACATGCCCAAGACGAGTACCTAATGCGGGCCCTCCAGGTGGGGGCCTGCGGCTACGTGGTAAAGAGTGCCACTGACACAGATCTTCTAGAGGCTATACGTCTGGCCAGCCGCGGCGAAGTATTCTTATATCCCTCGGCAGTGCGGCGCCTTTTGAGCGAGTACCTGCAAGGAGGCAGGACCACTAGCGATCCCCTTAGCACCCTTACGGCCAGGGAGACAGCCGTCTTACGCCTCACTGCTGCCGGCTACACTAACCAGGAGATCGCCCAAAAGCTGGGGATAAGCCCCAAGACGGTGGACACCTACCGGCAGAGGATCATGGAGAAGCTGGGCCTTCACCGCCGCTCAGAGCTGGTACGCTTCGCCCTCCGCCGTGGCCTTTTGAGCGAGGATTAAAGCAAACCCCTACAAAAAATATGGCTTGGCCCTACAGACAAGACCGCACGGGGCGCCTACCCTTAAGTTGGGAATAGGGAGAGGGGCTTACGGCTGCCCCAAAAGGCCCGCCCTCCAGTCGTGAGCCTCCTCCCTATCTTCGTTTGACAGGGTTACCAGAGGCGCATTAACCTTCCCCCAGGGAGCCATGGCCAGCGAGGGGAAGGTGATCCTACAGCGGGAAGGGCCCGTCCTAGTGGTGATCATCCATCGTCCTGAGGTGCGCAACTGTGTCGATGGCGAGACGGCCTCCCTCCTCTTCCAGGCAGTAGAAGAGTTCCGGTCTGACGCCAAATTGAGGGCCATGGTCCTTACAGGGGCGGGAGGCCACTTCTGCGCTGGCGCCGACCTGAAGGCCATAGACAGCTTGGCCTCAAGGCCAGGGGCAGACCGCTTGGGGCCTATGGGGTTCACCCGCATAACCGATGTAGGGAAGCCTACAATTGCTGCCGTCTCGGGCTACTGCGTGGCCGGGGGACTAGAACTTGCCCTTTGGTGCGACTTCCGCATCGCCGATGAGACGGCCCGTTTCGGCGTCCTCAACCGGCGTTGGGGGGTGCCCTTGGTAGATGGGGGGACCCAACGCCTTCCCCGCATTGTAGGGCTAGGCAACGCCTTATACCTTATCCTCACTGGGGTGCTCATAGATGCCTGGCGCGCCTATCAGATGGGCCTTGTACAGGAACTGGTGCCGGCCCAGCAGGCGCTACCCCGGGCCCTTGAGGTGGCCCGCCGCCTTTGTGACTACCCCCAGACGGCGATGCGCATAGACCGTCTTGCAACCCTATGGGGCTTGTCCCTCCCCTTAGAGCAAGGGTTGGCCTTGGAGGCCCAGTTACATCGCGAGTCGTTCCGCGACCCAGCCATGGGGGAATGGCTGGAAAGGTATGCCCGGGGCGAAAGGCCTCCCCCATTGGAACCCCCTCCTGACCTGGCGTGATCTGCCCTCATAGCCCAGAGAGAGCTTCTACCCCCAGTCCCCTAGCAGGGGCAGCAAAAGATAAGGCCCATTGGGATTGACACAAACTCCCAGGAACGCTAAGTTAAGGCTGTAATGACTGCATGGGCCTTCCGCCAGATGCGACGACGAGCCCTTCGAGGTAGGGCTGGCGGGGGGCCTTAGAGCGCCATCGCGGCCAGAAGGGTTAGAACGATAGGAGGGCCCCACTGCCAGCCGAGCAGTGGGGCCCCATGCTTTTTACACAATCTGGAGGTGGGGCAGTGATCAGGTTAGGCATCTTAAACGTTACCGGCTACGCTGGGGCAGAGCTGGCCCGCATCCTGCATGCTCATCCCCAGGTGAAGGTGATAGCCGCCACCGGACGTTCAGGAGCAGGTAAGGCGTTGGGCCAGGTGTTTCCCCATCTCGCCCAATGGGACATCACGGTGGCCCAAGAGATAGCGGACGAGGTAGACGTCGTCTTTTCGGCCCTTCCCCATGGGGCCAGTGCCCAGGCCTTAGTACCATTCCTTGAATCAGGGGTCCTGGTGATCGACCTTTCGGCCGATTTTCGCCTGCGCGATCCTCAGGAGTACGCCCAATGGTATGGAGGCGAGCATCCGGCTCCCCACTACTTGGGGCAAGGGGTATATGGGCTGCCTGAGATCTACCGTGAGCGCTTAAAGGGGGCTCATTTGGTGGCCAACCCTGGCTGTTACCCTACGGGGGCCCTCTTGGCGCTGGCCCCCGCCTTAAAGGAAGGTTTAATCACCCCAGACATAATAGTGGACGCCAAGTCAGGCGTCTCAGGGGCGGGGAGGACGGTAGACCTACGTTACCACTTCTCGGAGGTAAACGAGAGCGTCAGCGCCTACGGTCTTGGTGGGCACCGCCACCTGCCGGAGATGGTGCAGGAGATATCGGCCCTCCTAGTTGAGGGGGGGCGTCCTCGGGTCACTTTCGTCCCCCATCTAGTGCCCATGACCAGGGGAATCCTCACCACTTGCTATGCGCCCCTACGTCCAGGGGGCCTCCCCTCAGGTGAGGCTGGCCGCCGCGCCGTCCGTGACCTCTACGAGCAGTTTTACCAAGGGGAACCCTTCGTCCGCATTTGTTCTGAGCCTCCCTCCACCAAGCATGTCCAGGGAAGCAACATGTGCCTAGTGTACCCTACCGTGGACGCCAGCGGCGAGCGGCTAATTGTGGTAAGCGCCATTGATAACCTAGTGAAGGGGGCAGCAGGCCAGGCAGTCCAGAACATGAACATACTCCTGGGCCTGCCGGAGACGATGGGCCTTGAGATTCCCCCTCTCTTCCCTTAAGGAGGCAAGCCATGACTGCGCCCCAGAAGATAGAAGGTGGCACCGTGACGATGCCCGAGGGGTTCCTAGCCGGGGCCGTCCATGCAGGCATCCGCTACAACCCCAACAAGCCTGACCTGGGCCTCCTATACTCAGAGAGGCCTTGCGTGGCGGCAGCTGTATATACGGCCAACGCAGTCAAGGCGGCTCCCCTTTTGGTAACGATGGAGCACTTGGCCGACGGCCGGGCCCAGGGATTAGTAGTCAACTCAGGGTGTGCCAACGCCGCCACTGGCTCAAGGGGCCTAGAAGACGCCCGTCGGATGGCCCAGCTGGCTGCCCAACACATGGGCATATCCCCCAAGGACGTAGTAGTGGCCTCTACAGGGGTAATAGGCACCTTCTTGCCCATGGACAAGGTGGCCAAGGCCATAGCCTCTATCTCCCTCACCAGGACTGGGGGGAAGGACTTGGCGATGGCCATTATGACCACCGATACTCGCCCCAAATATGGGGCCTATGCCCTGGGGCCCTACTGCCTGGGGGCTGTAGCGAAGGGGGCCGGCATGATCCACCCCAACCTGGCCACCATGCTCTGCTTTATCACTACTGATGCCCCCGTCGCCCAGCCTTTCCTCCAGGAAGCTCTGAAGGAGGCAGTGGACTCCTCCTTCAACATGATCGATGTAGACTCGGACACGAGCACCAATGACATGGTGGTGGTCATGGCCAACGGCGAAGGGCCTCCCATAGATGATGACCATCCTTTGGGGCAGCCCTTCCGTCAGGCCTTATCTGCCCTCTGTCAGGATATGGCCCGCGCCTTGGTGGCCGATGCCGAAGGGGCAGGCAAGGTCATAGAGATGACGGTAGAGGGTGCTGTGTCCCTGGCCGAAGCGCGTCGGGCTGCCCGTGAGGTGGTGCGCTCCCTAGGTGTGAAGACGGCCATAAAAGGGGCTGACCCCAATTGGGGCCGGGTAGTAGCTGCCCTGGGCAATTCAGGCTGTCGTCTAGAGCTGGGCTCCTTGGCCCTCTGGCTCTTAGACCCCCAGGGCGACCATATCTGCTTCTTTTTGGGAGGCCACCCTCAGCCTTTCGATGATAGGCGTGCTAAGGCCCTCCTTTCGGAACCGGTGGTGAGGTTGCGGGCCCACCTCGGCTTGGGGGAGGCCCACGCCACTGCCTGGGGCTCTGACCTCACTGAAGACTACGTGCGCCTCAACAGCCTATATACCACCTGAGGTAGGATGTCCATGCAGCCAGTGGTCATCAAGGTGGGAGGGTCTACCTGGGGGGACCACGACCCCACCCTGGCCCAGGCGGCCGATCTATGGAGGGAGGGGATCTCCCTGGTAATTCTGCACGGCGGGGGAGCCCTCATATCCCAATGGTCGCAGCGGCTGGGGGCCCAGGCCCAGTTCTGGCAGGGCCAGCGCATCACCGATCAGGATACCTTAGAAGTGGTGGTGGCCGTCTTGGCAGGGCTGGTGAACAAGTCTATGGTAGCCTCCCTGCAGGCGTTGGGGGCCCCTGCCATTGGCCTTTCTGGGGCCGATGGGGCCCTCCTACGTGCTCGCATCCGTCACCCCCGTTTAGGCCTCGTTGGGGAAGTGGAAGAGGTAAACGGCGCCCTCTTGGCGTCCCTTTTGGGGCAGGGGCTTATGCCTGTTATCGCCCCTGTGGCCTTGGAGTGGCAGGATGGTCAGCCTACTGGGCGCCTCCTTAACGTAAATGCTGACTTGGCGGCGGCCGTGGTGGCGGCCTCCCTACCGGCTAGCGTCCTTTTGCTCCTCACTGACGTGCCGGGGGTGATGGTGTCCGGTCGTCCCACGCCTCACCTATCCCCGCAAGAGGCGTGGGCCCTCATCGCCTCGGGAGAGATCTCGGGAGGGATGGTGCCCAAGGTGGAGGCTGCCCTCCGGGCAGCAGAGGCAGGAGTGACCGTCTTCATCGTCGACGGTCGCCGCCCGGGGGCTATCGTCCAATGCTTAAAGGGAGAGCCGGAAGGTACGAGGATCGGTTAAACTAGAGCCAAATATTGGTGGAGAAGGGAGGTTAGCATGTTCCGGAAGGCTCTTGTAGCCCTAGACGGTTCCCATCGCTCGGAGGCCATTCTTAAACCACTGACCTTCCTGGCCCCAAGGTTAGGTACCAGCCTCTGCCTACTCCATGTACTGGAGTCCCCTGTGGAGACGGCGGATGAAGAGGTGGAGGCGGGGACAAGGGCCCAGAGAGAACGGATTACCGCCACCGTGCGCGACTACTTAGAGGGGCTCGCCCAAGGCCTAAGGG
Source organism: Chloroflexota bacterium (assembly GCA_030550295.1). Taxonomy (GTDB): domain Bacteria; phylum Chloroflexota; class Dehalococcoidia; order SM23-28-2; family HRBIN24; genus JAVVHA01. The sequence goes on along the minus strand of JAUQPQ010000002.1, from coordinate 48,753 downwards.
ACCTCGGTATCACCGTGCAGACCGAGGTAGTGTACGGGCACCCGGCCGATATCATCGTCCACAAGGCCCAGGAAGAGGGGTATGACCTGATAGCCATGTGCACCAGAGGGCGTGGGGTCTTTCCTGGGACGGTTATAGGCAGCGTCGCCAGTCGCGTCTTACAGGCTTCGCCGATGCCGGTGCTGATGGTACGTCCCCAAAGGCGTAGGCGCTTCTGGACTGCCCCCAGCCGCATAAGTCGGCTATTGGTGCCCCTTGATGGTAGTGAGGGCGCCGAAGCCGCCTTACCATACGCTGAGGAGTTGGCGGGCATCCTATCGTTGCCTATAAGCCTAATACAGGTGTTGCCTACCACAGTGGTGGTGCCTGTGGGGGCGGCCAACGTCATCCTCTGGGACTCCTCCAGCACCTACCATAGACGGTTAGATGTGCTCGCCTCGGGCTATCTGGCAGGGATAGGGCGACGCCTGATGGAGAAAGGTCTACAGGTGGACTGGGATGTCATGGGGGGCTCCCCTGTAGATGCTATCGTCTCCTGGGCCAGCCGCAATGGCCCCACCCTTATCGTCATGGCCAGTCGTGCGCGCAAGGGGCTCATAAAGCTTCTGGGAGGGGTCACCGAGGCGGTAGTAAGGGAAGGGAGGATGCCAGTTTTGGTAGTACCCCCTAAGGGCTAAGGGATATGGGCCGCTGGCAGGAGCTGGAGCGGCGCCATTACTTCCAGGTGGCACGGCGCCTTCCCGTGGTATTAGTGCGGGGTGAAGGATGTTACGTATATGACGAGGAGGGACGCCGCTACCTGGATTTGGTAGCTGGCATCGCCTGTGTTAGCCTAGGCCATAGTCATCCTGCCCTGGTGGAGGCGATAGCATCACAGGCCCGGGAGCTGATGCACGTATCCAACCTCTTCTACACCATACCGCAGCTGGAGTTAGCCCACCTCCTTTGTGAGCTCTCGGGGCTTGATAGGGTCTTTTTCTGCAATTCGGGGGCAGAGGCGGTGGAGGGGTGCATAAAGTTGGCCCGCAAGTGGGGCAAGGTGCGCCGCCAGGGGGCCTACGAGATCATCGTAGCTGAGGGGGCCTTCCATGGGCGGACTTTGGCTACCTTAGCTGCAGGAGGGGGACATTACGCTGAACCTTTTACCCCCCTTCCTCCAGGCTTCGTGCGCGTCCCTTATGGCGATGTAGAGGCTATAAAGCGCGCTACTACCCCCTTAACGGCAGCCGTCCTCTTGGAGCCCATCCAGGGAGAAAACGGCGTCATCGTCCCTCCTGAGGATTACTTGCCCCAGGTGAGGGAGTGGTGTCAGCAGGCAGGGATCCTCTTCATGCTGGACGAGGTGCAAACGGGGCTGGGACGCTGTGGTGCCTTCTTCGCCTATCAGCTGTGTCAATCCCCACCCGATGTTCTGGCGGTGGCCAAAGGGCTTGCGGGGGGCTTCCCCATAGGGGCCTTTTTGGCTGGGGAGCAGTGCGCCGTGCTGGAGCCTGGAGACCACGGATCCACCTTTGGCGGCAATCCCCTTGCTTGTCGGGCCGCCTTGGTCACTTTGCGCACCATGGTAGAGGAGGGGATCCCCTCCCAGGTAGCCCAGAAGGGGCGATTCCTTGGTGGGCTTCTTCAGGACCTGGCCAGCTGTCATCCTTTAGTTAAGGAGGTGCGTGGGAAGGGCCTTTTATGGGCTGTGGAGCTTAAAAGGGACGTGGCCCAGCAGGTAGTCCTTGCCGCCCTCAAAGAGGGGGTCCTCCTAAATAACGTACGTCCCAACGCTGTCCGCATCATGCCACCCCTGGTGATATCGGAGGAAGAGCTCGCTTGGGGGGTAGAGGTCCTGGAGAGGGCCATCTCCCAGGTGGAGGGCTAGGTTATGGGCGAAAAGGTTGTGTTGGCCTATTCAGGGGGGCTAGACACCTCGGTGGCGGTGCGCTGGCTGGCTGATAAGGGCTACGAGGTGGTAGCCCTTACCGTGGACTTAGGGCTGGACCGGGAGCGGGAAGAGGTCCAGGGGAGAGCCTTGGCTGCTGGGGCGGTCAAGTTCGTCTGGCGTGATGTCAAGGAAAGCTTCCTTCGCGACTATGCCTTTAAGGCCCTCAAGGCCGGTGCCCTGTACCAGGGTCATTATCCCCTGGCCACTGCCTTATCGCGTCCCCTCATCGCTAAGTGCCTGGTGGAGGTGGCCCAAGAAGAGGGGGCAACAGCGGTCGCCCACGGCTGTACCGGGAAGGGCAACGACCAGGTGCGCTTCGACGTATCGGTTCAGGCGTTGGCGCCCCACCTACGCATCGTGGCCCCGGTGCGCGAGTGGGACATGGACCGGGAGGCGGAGTTGCGCTACGCCCAGGAGAAGGGCATACCCGTCCCTCTCAGCCAAGGGAGCCCTTACTCGGTGGACGCCAATCTTTGGGGCCGCTCCATAGAGTGTGGCCCTCTAGAGGATCCGTGGCAGGAGCCGCCGGAGGAGGTCTTCTTATGGACAGCCCCTCCCTCACGTTGGGCACGGGAACCTATCTATGTGGAGATCACCTTCCATCAAGGGGTGCCTGTAGCCTTGGACGGCAAGGAGATGGGGCCAGTGGAGCTAGTGCGACGCCTGAACGAGCTGGGAGGAGAGCAGGGGGTAGGGCGCATCGACATGGTAGAAGACCGCCTTGTGGGCATAAAGACACGGGAGGTCTACGAGGCGCCGGCGGCTGTCATACTCCTCACAGCCCACGAGGCCCTAGAGCAGTTAACTCTTTCACGGGAGCAGAGGCGTTTCAAGCAGCGGATAGCCCAAGAATATGCTGAGCTGGTCTATTACGGCCTCTGGTTTACCCGCCACCGGCAAGACCTAGACGCCTATATAGCCTCTACCCAACGCTTTGTAACTGGGACGGTGCGTATGAAGCTCTTCCAGGGCCAGGCGGTGGTGGTGGGTCGCAAGTCCCCCCACAGCCTTTACGACTTCTCTCTCGCCACCTATGAGGCTGGCGACAAGTTTGACCATCGGGCCTCCCCTGGTTTCATACACATCTGGGGGCTGCCAGCCAGGGTCCAGGCCCAGGCTCAGGGCAGGGAGGAATGATATGCCAGAAATAAAGGCCTTACTGCTGGACTTGGGCGATACTCTCTGGCACTTCCCCCGCATGCCATCGGTGGAGGTGGTAAGGGCCGAGACTGTCGCCCGTGTCTCTAGGCTTTTGCGGCGGTGGGGCTATAAGGTCACCCAGGACCGACGCTTTCTTCCCCGCGATATCCGCCTGGCCATCGAAGAGGCCACCGATAAGGCCTTCCACGGTGACCTGCGCAGCCCCGATTACCCTGAGATCTGCCGTGAGGTAGCGGCCCGGGTGGGCATCGAGTTAAGCCGTCCCCAGGCAGAGGAGCTGTGGGACACCTGGAACTTAGGGGGGAAGTTCTTGGGCAGGGAGCTCTTCCCCGATGTGATACCCACCCTTGAGGCGTTGCGCCAGAGGGGCCTGCGCCTAGGATCGGTGACCAACCGGGGATGGGCCGGGCCCCGCTTCTGGCAGGAGCTAGATGAGATGGGCCTCTCTTCCTTCTTCGAGGTAGTGGTGGTGTCCTGTGTAGTAGGCTACATGAAGCCCCATCCTTACATATTCCAGGTGGCCCTAAAGGAGATGGGCCTGGAGCCCCATGAGGTAGCTATGGTGGGCGACTCCCTGCGAGCTGACGTGGCCGGGGCGAAAGCCCTAGGCATGTACACCATCTGGCGCCGTCCCCCCAAGGACGAGCCTGTAGAGGACACCACTGACCCGCCTGATGCCATCGGCGAAGTTTCGCCCGATTATGCTATCGATTCCATATCCCAGCTCTTGGAGATCCCTATCCTCCAGTAGCCTGTGAGGGAAGGGGCAAATGCGTACCCTTATATAGTGTGGCTGCCATGTCTAACCCGGAGAGCCCCAGCCCAACAAGCCCTACCGCCCAAGGACTACATCCCTTAGCCCTCGCCTATTCTGCTTCCCTCCACTGGGACCGGCGCCTCTACCGGTATGACATCGCCTGCTCCATAGCCCATGCCCGCATGTTGGCCCGTCAAGGGATCATCGCCCCCGAGGAGGCCCAGAAGTTGGCCCAGGCCTTGGAGGAGATAAGGGAGGAGATAGAGGCTGGGGCTTTCCCCTTCCGCCAGGAGCTGGAAGATATCCACATGAACATCGAGGCGCGACTGTTCGAGAAGGTGGGGGAGGTAGCGGGAAAGCTTCATACCGCCCGTTCCCGCAACGACCTTATCGCCACCGACCTGCGCCTCTTCGTAATGGATGCCTGTCAAGAGGCGATAAGGGCCCTGCGCGAGCTCCAGAGGGCCATCTTGGACAAGGCGGAGGCCCACCTGGGCGTGGTTATGCCTGGCTACACCCATCTCCAGGGTGCCCAGCCCTTGCTACTATCCCACCATCTCATGGCCTACTTCTGGATGTTGGAGCGGGACCGGGAGAGGCTGGAGGGGTGCCGTGTCAGGGCCGATGAGCTGCCTTTAGGCGCTGGTGCCCTGGCCGGCGTCCCCTATCCCATAGACAGGCAGTTCTTGGCGCAGCAGCTAGGATTCTCCCGCCTGTCCCCCAACTCGGTGGACGCTGTGTCCAGCCGGGACTTCGCGGTAGAATTTGTAGCCGCTGCTGCCATCTGCCTTACCCATCTCTCGCGTCTGGCTGAGGAGGTAGTGCTTTGGGCGAGTCCCCCCTTCGCTTTCTTAGAGCTTCCCCAGGAATTCGCCACCGGCTCGTCCATTATGCCCCAAAAACGTAACCCCGATCTGGCCGAGCTGGCCCGGGCAAAAGCAGCCCGCGTAGCTGGGCACTTGGTCGCCCTTTTAGGCATCATCAAGGGCCTTCCCCTCGCCTACAACCGCGACCTGCAGGAGGACAAGGTGCCTCTCTTCGAGTCTGCCGATGCCCTCATCTCTACCTTGCGCCTGTTTGCAGCCATGCTGTCTCGTCTACAGTTCCGTATTGATGTCCTAGAAAAGGCGGCCCAAGACCCTGCCCTTCTGGCCACCGATTTGGCCGACCGTCTAGTAAAAAGGGGCATGCCCTTCCGCCAGGCCCATCAGGCGGTAAAGGAGCTCTTTTCATACCTGAGGGAGGCGGGGAAAGATCTCTCCCACCTCACCCTGGACGAGATGCGCCGCTTTTGCCCTTTCTTTAAGGAGGAGGACTTGGCCCTAGACCCCTGGACTGCTGTGAAAGACCGTGACCATCCAGGAGGGACATCCCCCCAACGGGTTCGGGAGCAGATAGCCCTGGCCCGGCACCTTTTGAAGGAAGGGCCATGAGGGAGATAAAGATCGCTCCCTCCATCCTATCGGCTGATTTCGCCCGCCTAGGGGAGCAGATAAGGGAGGCGGAAGATGCCGGTGCCCACCGTATCCATATCGATGTAATGGACGGGCGCTTCGTCCCTGTCATATCCATGGGCGTTCCCATTGTGGAGGCGGTGCGAAGAGTTACCCGTCTGCCCTTGGATATACACCTGATGGTCGTGGAACCAGAGCGGCAAGTGGAGGCCTTTATAGATGCCGGGGGCGATATCATCAACGTCCATGTGGAGGCGGCCACTCATCTCCACCGCATCATCCAGTTAGTAAGGCGGCGGGGGCGTCAAGTAGGGGTATGTCTAAACCCTGCCACCCCCATAAGCGCCATTGAGGAGGTGCTACCCTGGGTAGACCAGGTGATGGTGATGACGGTCAACCCAGGCTACGCTGGCCAGCCCTTCCTTTCAGAGGCCCTGGGAAAGGTGCGTCGCCTCCGCACCCTCCTGGACGAGTTGGGCCTAAAGGCCGAGCTTGAGGTGGACGGAGGAGTGAACGTGGAGACGGCCCCTCGCTGCGTGGCAGCAGGGGCTACCGTGTTAGTGGCGGCTTCGGCCATCTTCAACGACCAGGCGACAGTGACCGCCAACATGGCCCGGCTGCGTGCCGCCTTGGCCGAACTGCACACCTAGGGGCCCCAAGCGGGCAGATGGCCCCTGTCCCAAGGTCAACGCGTGCTAGATGGCCATCTTCTTGAGGAGGGCACTTAGGCAAGCAGTGCAGACCTTGACCTTCTGAGGGCGGCCGTTTATGACCAAGGTCTTCCTCTGGACATTCGCCTTGAAGAGGCGCGGCGTCTTAGGGGCGCGGCGTTCCCAGCGCCCAGCGTGGCGGTGGCGTATATTGCGCCCAGTCCTGGTGCCCTTGCCGCAGATCTGACACTTAGCCATCCTTTCTTGCCTTTACCCTTCCCTGGCGCCTTGTTAGAATGCGCAAGAGGCATGATATCATCCTACGGGAAAGAGGGCAAGGGTGGGCGGGGGAGGGGGTTATGAGGGCCCTATCGGCAAAAGAGCTCCTTGAAACCCTTCAGGCAGCAGCCTCATGGCTCGATGCCCACGCTGAGGCCTTAAACGCCATAAACGTCTTCCCCGTGCCTGATGGCGATACGGGCACCAACATGAGCCTTACCCTCAGGTCCACCTTAGAAGAGGCATCCAAGGTGAGCCCCAATGGCTCCTTAGTGCCTCTGCCTGTCCTATGTCAGGCGCTGGCCAAGGGTGCCCTCATGGGGGCCCGGGGCAACTCAGGGGTAATCCTTGCCCAGATCATCATGGGGCTGGCCAGGGCTTGCCAAGATAAAGAGGAGCTAGATGCCCCTACCTTGGCGGCAGCCCTAGAAGAGGGGCTTAGGCTCGCCTGTCAGGCTATAGCCCAGCCAAGGGAAGGGACCATCATCACCGTCCTCCGGGAGGCGGCCCAAACAGCGCGCACCTTGGCCGAAGATGGGGAAGAAGACCTGAGGCTACTCTTCTCCCGGGTAGCGCAGGCGGCCAAAGAGGCAGTAGAGCACACCCCTGAGCTTCTGCCCGTTTTGGCTGAGGCCGGCGTAGTAGATGCAGGGGGCCAGGGCCTATGGGTAATCTTAGAAGCTATGGCCCGCCACCTGAGAGGGGAGGAACTAGAGTCCCCAGCGGTGGCTACTCGCTTGCAGAGGGAGTGGCTGGCCCATGCCCAGGAGCTACACGCCACTACCCCCTCCCTTTACGGCTACTGCACCGAATTCCTCCTCCAGGGGGAGGGGCTAGATGTAGCCCTTATCCGCTCTCGTCTAGATGCCCTGGGGGACTCGGTAGTAGTGGTGGGCGATGTGCAAATGCTCCGAGTCCATGTCCACACTGACGACCCTGGTGCGGCCATAAGCCTGGGCACTCGCCTAGGAGAGCTGCTTCAGGTGAAGGTAGATAACATCCGTCAGCAGGCTGACCGTTTCTTGGAGTGGCATCAGGCCTTTGAGGCCCAGGCCAGCGTAGTAGCCGTCGCCTTTGGGCAGGGATTGCTGAGGGTCTTCCGATCTATGGGTGCCAAGGTGGTATCGGGGGGGCCCACCATGAACCCCAGCGTAGGCCAGTTGCTGGAAGCTATAGAATCATGCCCTACAGATCAGGTCATCGTCTTACCCAACGACAAGAACATCATCGTCGCCGCGCACCAGGCTTCCCAGCTTTCCCCCAAAGAGGTGGCCGTGGTTCCTACCCGCACCATCCCTCAAGGCATCGCTGCCCTCTTGGCCTTTAACCCCGAGCGTGGCCTAAAGGATAACCTCCAAGCCATGACCGAGGCTTCCCAACTAGTACGCACCATTGAGGTGACCCGTGCCATCAGGGATACCCAGATACACGGGCTCCAGATCTGCCAGGGGGACATCGTCGCCCTCATCGACGGCGATCTCCAAGTGGTAGCAGCCACCCCTCAGCAGGCCTTGTGTGAGGCCCTGAACATCCTCCATGGCCAAGAGGGGCTCCTTACCTTGTATTACGGGGCTGACATCACCCCCCAGGAGGCCGAGGCCCTGGCAGAGCAACTGCGTAAGGAGCGTCCCGCCCTACAGATCGAGGTAGTAGATGGGGGTCAACCCCACTACTACTACATCGCCTCTCTTGAGTGATTAGGAGTGGGGGCGTGGTTTGTAGGTGGCTAAGCCCCCTTACCCCCTTGCTACCCCATAGCTCTCCATGGTCAGGGAACTAGACCCTTTACAGGCGTCCCCCTTTTGTCTAAAATAGGTGTGCCTCCTGAGGCGGGGCGCAACGCCTCAGTGTGCCCTTTTCTCATATATTCAGCCGCAAGGGGTGATCAGCAGATGTCTGACAAGCCTATACCTGTCACCAGGGAAGGGTTGGCCCGGTTCAAGGAGCGGCTGGACTACCTCATCAACGTCCGTCGTCCTCAGGTGGCCAAACGCATTCAGGAGGCGCGGGAGCTGGCTGGCTCAGAGGCGTCAGGAGAGTTTGAGGATGCCAAGAATGAGCAGGCCATGGTGGAGGGGGAGATCAGGGAGCTGGAACACATTATTCAGAACGCCGTCATCATTGAGGAGCAACACAATTCGCAGGTGGTGGTGTTAGGCTCTACCGTGACCCTCCAGGCCGAAGATGGGCGAGTCTTCCGGTACACCATCGTAGGCAGTGCCGAGGCGGAGCCTAGGGAAGGGCGCATCAGCAACGAGTCGCCTGTAGGCAGGGCCCTCTTGGGGCGCCGGGTAGGGGATGTGGTAGAGGTAGAGGTGCCGGCAGGCAAGAGGCGCTGGACCATATTGGCGCTAAGCTAGCGCCATCCCCCTTTGGCCTCATATGCCCTAAAATGGGCAAGCGGGATATCCTCCCAGGGCAGTTTTGCTAATCTAAGGCCTACGTCGATGGATCTCGACCAGGTGATAGCCCAGCGTATAGCCAAGGCCCAACGGTGGCGAGAACGGGGAATAGATCCCTACCCTCACCGCTTCCACCGTACCCATACAGCTCAGGAGGCGGTAGCTGCCCTGGAGGAGGCTGAGGCCCAAGGCGCTGCCCCACCTAAGGTAGTGGTGGCAGGACGTATCACTGCCATGCGCCATATGGGCAAGGCGACCTTTATCGATCTCCAGGACACTAGTGGCCGCGTGCAGACGCACCACCGCCTGGACGTTTTGGGGGAAGAGGCCTATGAGGCCCTCCACGACTTAGACCTTGGCGACTTCCTAGGGGTGGAGGGAGAGGTCTTCCGTACCCGTACCGGTGAGCCTACGGTCCTGGCCCGCCGCTACGTCGTCCTGTGTAAGGCCTTGCGAGCTCCGCCTGCCAAATGGCACGGCCTTCAGGACGTAGAGGTTCGTTATCGGCAGCGCTATCTAGACCTAATGGCCAACAGGCAGGTAAGGGAGCTGTTCCGCACCCGTAGCCGCATCGTTTCTGCCATTCGCCGCTTTTTGGATGCCAAAGGCTTTCTGGAGGTGGAAACGCCCGTCCTTCAGCCTTATGCTGGTGGTGCTGCTGCTCGTCCCTTCGTGACATATCACAATGCCCTGGAGCGCCATCTGTACTTACGCATCGCCCTAGAACTCCACCTTAAGCGCCTACTGGTAGGTGGCTACGAGAAGGTGTACGAGCTGGGTCGGGTATTCCGGAATGAAGGGGTGTCTGGTAAATACAACCCTGAGTTCACCATGCTGGAGGCCTACCAGGCCTACGCCGACTACAACGACATCATGGAGCTTACAGAGGAGCTGATAGTATACGTGGCCAAAGAGGCGGTGGGGACCCTCTGCGTCCCCTACCAAGGCGAGGTGATCGATTTCTCGCCGCCCTGGCGGCGTATGACCCTGCGGGAGGCCCTCCTCCAGTACGCTGGCCTAGACATATCTCCCCATACACCCCTCTCCCAGCTGCGGGAGGCGGTGGAGGCCCGTGGCCTTCCCGTGCAGCCCCATTGGGACCGGGGCAAGATCATTGATGAGTCCCTGGCCCATCTGGTAGAGCCTAGGCTTATCCACCCTACCTTCATCTTGGACTACCCTGTGGAGCTCTCCCCCTTAGCCAAGAGCAAGCCCCATGACCCTTATTTTGTGGAGCGTTTCGAGCTGTTCATCGCCGGAAGGGAGGTGGCCAACGCCTATACCGAGCTGAACGACCCCATGGAGCAGCGTCGGCGGTTTTTGGACCAGGCCCAGCGTCGCCAGGCGGCAGACGAAGAGGTAGAGTTGGGCGATGAGGACTTCCTGGTAGCCCTGGAACACGGCATGCCTCCCGCTGGCGGCCTGGGCATCGGCATCGATCGCCTGGTGATGGCCCTCACCGGCCAGAGCTCCATTCGCGAGGTGATCCTCTTCCCAGCCCTCAGGGAGAGCCATGACTGAGGCCCACTTCACCTGCACCGGCTTTGTCATTCATGAAGACAAGACCCTATTCCTATGGCATCCCCGTCTCCAGATGTGGGTGCCCCCGGGGGGCCACCTATTGCCTAGCGAAGATCCTGTCACCGCTGTCCTGCGGGAGGTGCAGGAGGAGACGGGGCTAGAGGTAGAAGTTATACCTGTAGCTCCCCACCTCCCCTTCTCATACCCCAGACAAGTGCAGCCTCCCTATACAGTGCTCATCGAAGATGCTGCCGATCCCCAAAATCCCCACTTCCATATAGACCTTATCTACTTCTGCCGTCCTGTAGCCGGGCCCTCTCCTGTGCCGAGGGGGCCTTTTCTCATGTGTTGGGCTACCGAATCAGATCTGCGCCAGGGGTATCCTCTTGAGCCCCAGGGTGCCTGTGGCCTCGCCGCCCGCCCTTCCGAGGACGTACGCCTGTTGGCCCTAGAGGGGTTCCGACTGGCCAGGGAGAGGAGATAAAGTGCTTTCCCTCCAGCTCATCCGTGACCATCCCGATGTGGTACGGGAGGCCTTACAGCGCCGCCATGCTCAGGCCCCTCTCGACGAACTGATAGAGGTGGACCGCCTGTGGCGCCAGTACACCCACCAGGTAGAGACGATACGTTCTGAGCGCAATGCCCTCTCCAAGGAGATAGGCCAGCTCTCTCGCCTGATCAACGACCCTCAGGTGGACGTGAGGGAGAGGAGGCGGGCCCAGCACCGCCGTGATGACCTGGTAGCCCGATCATCTTTCCTCTCGCAGCAGCTGGAGGGCTTGGAGGCCCAGTTGAAAGAGGCAGAGGCGCGGCTCCACCAACTCCTCCTCCAGCTCCCCAACATCCCCCACCCCCGCGTCCCCCTCGGGGAGGGGGAGAAGGACAACTTAGTGGTGCGCCAATGGGGTGATCCCCCCTCTTTCACTTACACGCCGCGGCCCCATTGGGAGCTAGCCGAACACCTAGGAATAATCGACTTCCAGGCGGGAGTAAAACTCTCTGGCTCCCATTTTTACGTCCTAAGGGGGGCTGGGGCCCGCCTCCAACGGGCCCTCATCTCCTGGATGCTAGACTTCCACACCGCTCGCGGCTACAAAGAGGTGTATCCGCCTGCCTTGGTGCGTGGGGAGTGCATGTGGAAGGGCGGATGGCTGCCCACCTTCGCCGAATTTATGTACCGCGACGCTGAAGAAGACCTTTGGCTCCTTCCTACTGCCGAGGTAGCCCTTACCAACCTCCATCGCGACGAGATCTTGTCCCCGGGGAGCCTGCCCATTTATTACGTGGCCTACACCCCCTGCTTCCGTCGGGAGAAGTTCACCGCTGGCCGCGAAGTAAGAGGCATAAAGCGGGTGCACCAGTTCGATAAGGTGGAGCTTTATAAGTTCGTCGAACCGGAGCGGTCCCAGGAGGAATTGGAGGCCCTAGTGGAAGACGCCTGCGCCGTGCTGAGGGCTTTGGGCATACCCCACCGGGTGGTCCTCCTTTGCACCGGAGAGCTGGGCTTCAGCGCTGCCATGACTTATGACATCGAGGCGTGGGCACCAGGATCGGGAGAGTGGTTAGAAGTATCCTCCTGCTCCAACTGTACCGACTTCCAGGCGAGGCGGGCCAACATCCGCTTCCGCCGCGAAAAGGGGGCCAGGCCAGAGTTCGTCCATACCCTCAACGGCTCCGGCCTCGCCCTGCCCCGTACCATGATCGCCCTCCTAGAAAACTACCAACAGGCCGACGGCGCAGTCATAGTCCCTGCCCCCTTGCGCCCATACCTAGCAGGACAAGAGGTGATAACCCCAGACGACGATCGTCCCCTGGCGCCATAAAGGTGGCTGGGCAAAGGCAGAAGGCAGCCATGGAGTGGAAAGTGTTCCTAACCACCTTCGCCCTCATCTTCTTGGCCGAGCTGGGCGACAAGACCCAGCTGGCAGTGCTGGCCCTTTCTGCTCGCGAGCGGGCCCCTATCCCCATCCTCGTGGGGGCCTTGGTGGCCTTCGGCCTCGCCACCGGACTGGCGGTGTTGGTGGGCCTAATTGGAGGGCGTTACATCCCCATGGAGTGGGTAGAGAAAGGGGCCGCTTTGGCCTTCATCCTGATAGGGCTACTTATCTTGGTGGGCAAGTTATAATGGCCATACCTTTAAGTACCGGAGGTAGACGGATGCGCCAGGACATAGAGTTCAACGCAGAAGGGGTGACTCTGCGCGGATGGTTCTATTACCCCCCAAACGCCCAGGGGCCCCTGCCCACGGTAGTCATGGCCCACGGATTTTCCGCCGTCAAGGAGATGTTCCTAGACAGTTACGCTGAGGCCTTCGCTGAGGCGGGGCTTGGTGTTTTGGTTTTCGACCACCGCAACTTTGGCGCCTCCGATGGCCACCCCCGCCAGGAGATAGACCCCTGGGCCCAGGTACGGGACTATCGCCATGCTATCACCTATGCCCGCACCCTCCCTCAGGTGGACAAAGAGCGCCTTGGCGTTTGGGGTACCTCTTATTCAGGGGGGCATGCCATTGTGGTGGGGGCCCTCGACCGGAGGGTGCGCTGTGTCGTATCCCAGGTCCCCCTTATAAGTGGCTATCGTAACCGCCAACGTCTGGTGCGGGCTGATCTTCTCCACCAGGTAGAGGAGGTGCTGGAGGCCGATAGGCAGGCGCGCATGGCAGGTAACCCCCCAGCTACCATCCCTGTCGTGGCCGAAGACCCCCTTTCCACCCCCTGCGCCTTACCTACGCGCGACTCCTACGAGTGGTTTATGCTGGCTGCCCAAAGGGCACCCTCTTGGCGTAACGAGGTCACCCTGCGATCTCTGGAGCTCATCTTGGAATATGAGCCGGGGGCCTTCATCCAGAGGGTAAGCCCCACACCCCTTCTCATGATCGTCGCCGCCTACGACCATCTAGCAGTGGCCGACTTGGCCTTGGAGGCCTACAACGTGGCCCTGGAGCCGAAAAAGCTCCTTTTGGTCCCCGGGGGCCACTTCGATGTCTATACCACCTTCTTCCAGCAGACGGCCCAGGCGGCCAGGGACTGGTTCATCGAGCATCTTAAGGGACGTTGAGGGGGCGTTGAGGCGATGCGCATCCTGGCCATAGACGTGGGAACGGGCACCCAAGACATCCTGCTTCTGGACACGGAGCAGCCCATAGAGAACTGCGTCCAGCTCATCCTCCCCTCGCCCACTGAGATCGCTGCCCGTCGCATTTCCCAGGCCACCCAGGAAGGGAAGGCGGTGGTCCTTACAGGCACGGTGCAGGGGGGAGGCCCCTGCCACTGGGCCCTGGAACGACATATCAAGGCAGGCCTCCCTGCCTATGCCACCCCAGAAGCGGCCCAGACCTTCGATGACGACTTAGAACGTGTGCGCGAAATGGGGGTAGTCCTAATATCAGAAGATGAGGCCCGCTCCCTCGATGGGCGGACGGTGCGCATAGAGCTGAAAGACCTGGACCTGGAGGCCATCAGGCGCGCCTTGCAGCTCTTCGCAGTGGAAGGGCAGTGGGATGGCCTGGCGGTGGCGTGCCTAGATCATGGCGCGGCCCCTCCCGGATACTCCGATCGCCTCTTCCGCTTCCAGCACCTGCGTCGGGTGGCAGAGGGAGGGAACGACCTTTTGCGCTTCGCCATGACCCCAGAGGAGGTGCCGCCTTACCTAACTAGGGCCCGTGCTCTCTTGGCCTTGGCCGCCCCCGAGGGGGTGCCCGTGGTGTTCCTAGATACTGGCCCGGCAGCCGCCTTGGGTGCCCTACAAGACCCGGTAGTGAAAGGCCACCAAGAGCAGTTAATCATCAACCTAGGCAATATGCATACCTTAGCCTTCCACTTGCGGGGCACCCATATATACTCCCTTTATGAGCACCATACAGGCCTCCTCTCTCCTGAGCAGATAGAGGACATGAGCCGTCGCCTCGTCTTGGGTAGCCTCACTCACGATGAGGTGTTTGAGGGGCATGGTCACGGAGTCTATTACGCTGATCCCTCGGGCGGTAGGGAGCCCTTTGTAGCGGTAACTGGCCCCCAGAGAGGCAAGCTCAAAGGGAGCAGTCTTAACCCCTACTTTGCTGTGCCCCACGGCGACATGATGCTAGCAGGATGCTTTGGGCTGTTATGGGCCTTCGCTGAGAAGTACCCCCAGCGGGGAGAGGAGATTCTAGGGGCCCTGGGCCTAAGCTAGCTGGCCATCTCCCGCTCTCTGAACTCTAGATAGCGCTTGAGGAAGCCACGCAGGGGCTCAGGGGCTAGGTCTTCCAGGCCTGTCCACTGGGTGAAGATGTCGTTTATCTCTAGGCGGTCTTGCCCTTGGATGTACCGCCAGGTACGTAGGCCTACAATAGGTATCTTGAGGCTTTTGCAGAGGCGCCGGGCCTCATCGGCGTACCCTATGGGCACGTATAGATATAGGGGCCCTAGTGAGGCGAAGAGTTTCCATTCGTGGGCCTCGTCCGCGGTTACCGTGTCGGCCGTCTCCACCTCTGCCAAGATCACCACCTCGTTTTCTGGGTGGCGCACCACCACGATGTCTGGGTATACTACGATCCCTCGCGGCGTCTTTACGCCCATGGTGCGTTGGGGGTGATTCGTGTAGGTCTTCAGGTAAGGGCGGCCCCGGGTAGGGTAGGGGAAGCGGGCCTTGGCTATGTCTTGGATCGCTCGGGCATGCTCCAGCTCTTGGGAGGTAGTACGCACTCCCATTTCTTTCCTCCTCTAGCTCTAGACGAAGGGCCTGGAGCCACCGGTGGGATTCGAACCCACGACACGCGGTTTACGAAACCGCTGCTCTGCCTCTGAGCTACGGTGGCTCCCCCATCCCATATTACATAGGGGAGCTATCCTTAGGCTATATCCCCTGTCATCCCCAGGGGAGGACTACGGGGCGCACCACTTGGGCGGCCCTTAGGTCGTTAATGGCATCGTTGATGGCTTCCAGAAGGTAGGTTCGGCCCACCATCTCGTCTAGGTGGAGGCGGCCGGCCATGTACATGTCCACCAGCCAGGGGATGTCTCGCCACTGCCGGGCCGATCCGTAGTCGCAGCCCAGGACGGCCCTTTCGTTAAGGACAGTGGGGGTGATGGGTATAGGCAGCCGCGCTTCTCTGGGCCCCACGCCCACCAGCACTAAAGTGCCTCCCCGGGCTAGGCAAGAGAAGGCCAGAGAGGCCGTCTCCTCCTTGCCTACCACCTCGAAGGCGTAATCGGCCCCTCCTCCCGTGATCTCTCGCACCTGGGCTATGGCATCGCCTTGGCTGGCGTTCACTACGTGGGTGGCCCCAAGGCGTTGGGCCACCTCTAGCCTTTGAGGCACCAGGTCTACAGCAACGATGGTGGAGGCCCCGGCCAACACGCATCCCTGGATGACGCTAAGGCCTACCCCGCCGCATCCCACTACTACGCATGAGCTTCCTGGCTCCACCCGAGCCCGGTTGAGGGCTGCCCCTACCCCCGTTATCACGCCGCACCCTATGAGGCATACCTTGTCAAGGGGGGCGTCGTTGCGCACTTTTATCGCTGCCCCTGCATGGACCACAGCATACTGGGCAAAGGAGGAAACGAGGCTAAAGTGGTTGATCTCCTCCTCACCCCGGCGTAGGCGACGGGTTCCATCGGCCATTACTCCTGGGGCGGTGCGAATGCCAATACACAAGTTTGTGCGGCCCCTGATGCAGAAGCGGCACCGACCGCACACAGGCACTACCGAGATGACCACGTGGTCGCCGGGCCGGAGAGAATCTACGCCTGGCCCTACCTCCTCCACTATCCCTGCTCCTTCGTGACCAAGGACGACAGGTAGGGGGTGGGGTAGCACCCCCTCCATAACGTGCAGGTCGGAGTGGCAGACGCCCGAGGCGACGATGCGCACTAGCACCTCCTGGGGGCCAGGAGGGGCTAGCTCCACCTCCTCTACCTGGAGGGGCACCTCGAGGCTGTACAGGACAGCTGCCTTCATCGCCCGCCCTCCCCCCATACGCCTCGCCTAGCTAGCAGGGACCCCTAAGGCCTTAAGCTGAGGCATTACCCGGCTGGCCATAAGCTCCATGGAGCGCA
Organism: Chloroflexota bacterium; assembly: GCA_030550295.1. Lineage (GTDB taxonomy): Bacteria > Chloroflexota > Dehalococcoidia > SM23-28-2 > HRBIN24 > JAVVHA01. Next base: position 32,561 of record JAUQPQ010000002.1, on the reverse strand, counting down.
GTACCTTCTTGTGGTCCAGGCCACCTATGCGGATCCATGCCAGGTACAGGTTGATCCCTGTGGCCTCCACGATCTGGCCTATCCTGTCCACCACCTGGTCGGGGCTGCCCACGACTACTGCTCCACGCCGCAGCAGGTCTTCCCAGGTGGCCGATGCTACAAAGTCCCGTGTGAGGGCATACAGCTCGTACGTAGGTATTGGGGGGTGGCCAGGGGGAGGGGCTACATACTTGGCGAAGGTGTGGTAGTACCACAGCACAGGCTCGGCGAAGTCGTCTATGGCCTGTTGGGTAGTCTCGGCCACGTAGGTCATGGCCAGGCACCCGACCCGATACTGGCTGGGATCTCGTCCTCCCTCCCTTAGGGCCTGCCGCCACTGCTCGATGTTGCCGTGGACGCGCTCCAAGTCGGCCCCGAAGGCGAAGGCCGTTAGGAGGTTGAACCCGTACTGGCCGCACAGGGCGAAGGTCTCGTTGGAGAGGGCTGCCATCCAGATGGGTGGGTGGGGCTTTTGGAGGGGCTTGGGCCTCACCTCCAGGTTCTCTACCTGATAGAACTGGCCATGATAGCTAAAGCGCTCCTCCGTCCACGCCTTGATGAGGATCTCCACTCCCTCGTGGAAGATCTGGCGGCTTTTGGTCTGTTCTATACCGTAGCCGCGAAACTCGTGGGGCTGGTAGCCGCGGCCTAGGCCCAGCTCTACCCGTCCTTCGGATATTAGGTCCAAGGTGGCGTAGTCCTCGGCCACGCGGATGGGATGGTTAAGGGGCAACACCACTACCCCCGTCCCCAGGCGTAGGCGCTTGGTGCGGGCGGCCACATAAGCTAGGTGTACCACAGGAGATGCGCAATACCCGTACTCGCTGAAGTGGTGCTCCGCCGGCCAGACCGAGTGGAAGCCATAGTCCTCGGCCTGGACCATTAGGTCCAGCTGCTCCTCTAACACCTGCTTCTCGGTGCGGCCCGCCGGGTGTTCAAACAGGTGAAGCATGCCAAACTCTACCATTGCCATCACCTCCTAGAGGTCCTTGTCTGCGTCCCTAGAGGCTGAGAGGTTCCTTTAACCGGCTCTCACCTCCTATCTCCTGGCGAAGGCGTATACCATTATGGCCTCAGCTTCCTCTGGCCCTGGGTTGCTCCATCTGTGGGCAAGATGCCCCTTGAAATGGAGTACGTCGCCAGGAGTCACAAGGTAGCTTTGGTGAGGGAACTGGAATAAAAGCCGCCCCCGCAAGCAGAATACTAAAGCCTCCCCCTGAAAGGAGAGGGGACTCTCACGCCCACTATGCCCCCCAGGCTTTAATGTCACCAGGAAGGCCTCCATCTGGGGATCTACTAACGGCTCAGCGATGCGCTCAAAGACGATGGGGCTACCCGGCTTGGCCACCAGCCGTCCCCCACCACGAGGAATGAGGCGTACCTCCGTGCCATCTGGCCTGTCCCCCTCTATAAGGTAGCTGGGACGTCTGCCCAAGGCCTCAGCCAAGCGCACCGTCACGGCTACGCTGGGCACCAGCTTCCCCTGCTCTATCTTGAGGATGGTGCTTGCCGCCACCCCCGCCCGCTGGGCCAGCTCCCGTAACGTGAGCCCCGCCCCCTGCCGCGCCTCCCGCAACCGACGAGGAAGAAGCTCCAGGGAGGACCTCACAGCCTCCTCTACCCCAGCACCTTTCCTTTTCATCGCCATTTTTCCTAAGGGAAACAGGACAACACTATCATGCACAAGGGGGGGCCCTTTGTCAATCCTTTTGGGGGCTAGGAGGGGGTGCGCTTAGTGGTGAGGGATAGGATGCCCAGGAGGGAGGAAGCGCTTCCCAGGGCGCTTGTGGCCAAGGCGTTACGTAGGAAAAGGCTTGAGGCATCTAGCCCTACCTGCCAAAGCTCCCTGATAAGGGGATCGGAGCCGGCTTGCAAGGCTTTCATGGCTACCCTAGCAAGTAGAGCTGTGAGGACGAGGGTGAGGGCCCCTGCTGCCATGGTGCCACCCCAGAGCAAAAGCCTTGTAGGCCACTTGAGCCCTGCGGTAGCAGACCAGGCGATGCCTGCCCAGGCTATTACCACCACTATGGTCGCCACAGTTAGCCACAAGTGCACCTCCTCCCGTATGAGCCCCAATCCCCTGTCGATGAGGCCTGGGGCCGAGAAAGGATCAAGGCTACGGCCCTCATCTTCTGCCAGAATGCCCATTCCTTGGTCATATACACGTCTTGCGGTCTCGTCCAGGAGGAGGGCCCGAAGCTGCATTTGGTCCATGGCCAGGGCCATATCCCTATCTACCTCAATTGGCACGGGGTAATCGGGCACTTGGACGATAGGCTGGGAGGCCTCCTGGGCCTGCTGATGGAGGGAGGTGACAAGGTATGGGAGGGCAGCGTCCAAGTCTAGCAGGGCGGCTATCGCCCGGGATAGGAGGGCCTGCCCTGGGCCAGGACTAGTGACCTGGGCAGAGGAGAAGAGGATAAGCAACAACCAAAAGAGGGCGCCAACCAAAATGCCCAGGGCGGTGCGGGGCCCACTGGGCGGACGGAACCCCCTCATGTCAGGTCTACCACCATGGTGCCTGCCACCAAATCGGGGAGGCCTCGCTTCCTTTCGTCCCATAAGATGGGCAGAAAGCCTAGCATGAGGAATAGAACGGAGATGGCGTAAACGACATATCTAACTGAGGCCCGCCATAGGCCAGGTGGTCCCCCATCCTCCGCCACCACGCGAATGCGTACGGCCCGCTGGCCCAAGGTCTGGCCCCCCCAGGCCCACAGCAGGACATGATAAAGGGGCACCAACACCATCCAACCGAGGACGATGGCCACAGCTAGCCACACGGCCCCCTCCTCTTCTGCTTTGCCCCCCTCAGTGCGCACAAGGAGTTGAACAAGGGCGATAGCCAATAGCGCCATGAGACAAGTGAGGATGACCATAAGATCCAGGACAAAGGCCACTATCCTCACCCCAAGACCTGCCGGGCGGAGCTCAGTGGATGCTTTTTGGTTATAGGTCATAGGCCGGCACCAGATTATATCATGGCCACAACCTCAGCCCCAGGCCAGCAGGGCCCTCACCAGATGCCATGCCAGGGAAGGATGGCGCAGGCATGCCCAGGCGAGAAGGGGAAAGCCGGCGGCAGCAGCCCGCAAAAGGGACCGGGAGGGGTAATCGATATCGGCATATCGGACGGCCGCCTCCTGGACGCGGGGACGTTCCAAGGCCCTAACGATGCTTACCAGTTCCCTGCTAGATAGGCCCAGTCCTGCCCGCCGCAGGTGACGGGCCCTGGCCAGTTCCCGGCCCAGCCTACGCCTCCACTCCTTCTCATACCAGGCGAGCCCTGAAGGGGAGAGATCGTCCCGCGCCAAGGCCCTCAAAGCTGCCTGGGCACAGACCGAGGCCGCCAATAGCCCCATGTATAAGCCCCCACCTGATAGAGGCTTGGCCTGTCCGGCTGCATCCCCCACCAGTAGGACGTGGGGGCCGTACGTCTTTTTGGCTGGGCTCAAAGGTATCACTCCCCCATAGAACCGCAGCTCCCTCACCGGGCCGAAGGGCCTCAGGAACCGCTCCTTAAAGGCCCGGTACAGCTCCATAGGTATCCCTTTCCCCAGGACGCAACCGATGCCCAGACGGGCCAGCCCTGGGCCAGCGGGGATGGCCCAACCGAACCAACCTGGGGCCACATCTTCTCCCACGAAGATGTGGACGTAGTCTTCCCTAGGGAGGTCTAGGTGCGCTTCCACACCTAAGGCGAGCACCCTCTCCTCGGGGCGGGGTAGCCCCATGCTGTAAGCCACCCGGGAGTGGGCACCATCGGCCCCAATGAGGAGACGTACGTAAGCTGAAAAGGTCTTATCTCCTCGCTGAAGGTATAATTGCACCCCTCCCGTGACCCTTTCAGCGCCCACAAAGCGGGCGTGGACGGGCTCCGCCCCAGCCTCCCAGGCCTGTTGAGCCAAGGCACGGTCCCACATCACCCGGTCTATGGCCACTGCCTGCACCTTATCCCCACCCAATGGGAGGTAGGTGTCGTCCGCAACATGCAGGAAGGCCCCCCGGAGGCGATTGCAGACCAAAGCCTCATCCCCTATCTCCCCCATCTCCCAGGTGCGAGGCGATATGAGGCCTGAACAATGGGAAGGGATCCCCACTTGGCGGTGCTCCTCTATAAGGAGCACCTTCACCCCCTCCCGGGCCAGGTCACGGGCAGTGCGGGCCCCTGAGGGGCCCGCCCCTATCACTGCTGCGTCGGCCTGGAAGCGGGGGCCGGCGATAGGGGGGCTACTTGATGGCCAGGGCATTGGGGGGTGATCCTACGCCTCCTATCACATACAGGGGGGCGGAGACCAAGAGGAACTCATATACCCCGTCTTGGGCACAGTCCTGGGCTAGGTCCTCTAGGAACCACAGCTCCCCAATGGGCATCCCCAGGAGGGGGATGAGGCGAAAGTGAAGGAAGCCCCTCTCGGGGGTGGGTGGCCACGCCTCTAAGGCCGGGTTATCGGCAGCTACTGCCGCCACATGGTTATCCCAAAGGTAACGGGCCATATCTTCGGCCGGCCCTAGGCCGGGGGACTTAAGGCCTTCCCCTTGGCCGTGGGCAAGGGCCTCCCGCTCTTCCTGCGAGGCCCTCAAATACCATGCCAGCCACCCCGTCCGGATAAGCAGGATATCGCCCATCCTAAGACTCACCCCCTGGTGGCGGGCACAGGCGTCTAGGTCGTCAGGGGTGATGAGATCGGAGCTTTGGGGGTTTAGGGGGCGGCCCTGGCCTTCCAGATAAAGGGCTACGTCCAAAAGGACGCCTCTGCCTACGATGCCCCGGCGGGCCCAGTGCTCTATCCCCAGCTTTCCCCCTCCCGCCACTATCTCCTCGTCGCGCACGCCGTTGTAGAAGCCGTCCCGGGGATGACGGATGTGGCGGAGGCCATCCCACTGGCTAGAGGCCTGGAGCCAGAAGCTCTCCAGGTAGTCGTCTCTGGCTATCCCCCCAAGGTCTACCAACCGGTGCTGTATCCCTCCCCTTCCGTATAGGGGTGGCGAGGGCACATTTAAGGGCAAGTTAAGGGAGAAGACAGCACCCTTCCTCACCAGGCGGGCGGCCTCCACTACCCTCTCCGGGGTCAAAAGGTTAATGGTACCTACCTCATCGTCTGGCCCAAAGAGGCCCCACGTCGATCCTGAGGGAGCTCCAGGCCTTACTGGCAACTGCTGGTAGCTGGGCAGCTCTCGGGGTACGGCCATCTTCTCCTCCTTCTTATCGTCTGAATTTGAAGCTCCTCACTTCATTAGGGCGTACTATGGCCTCCAGTTCGCCTTTGTCAGCCAGGGTTGGCCCTAAATATTCCTCCCCCAGGCTCACCTCTTCCACCTGGCCCCTGTGACCAAAGAGGCGCACATGGGCCCAGAGGGGGCGGAAGGTGGGATTATAGAGCCTTACCACCACACCATCGCCCTCTTCTGAGAGCTTGATGGCCGAGACTACCACCTGGGAAGGCGTCACCTCCAGCAGGGAGAAAGCTTGAGGCAACTTCCCCCTTCCTTCCCGCACCGTCACCCCTCGCATGGGGCGCAGGAAGGCAAACGCCAGAGGTATCGCCTCCTCCAAGGAGCCCGAGTACGGGATGATGGAGTAGCGAAAGGCCCACCGGCCCAACATCTGGGCTCCAGGAGTAGCAAGTGTAGGCCCGGCGGGGCCTCTGCGCCACGGGTAGAGGTTAGGGCGGGAGAGCCACCCCACGCACCGCAGAAGGGTGAGGGCCAAGGTGATGGTTCCGTCCTTTTCCCTAATGGCCTCGTATTCCGGAAGGCCACAGTTGGCCACCAAGAGCCCTAGTCTGTTCTCCTCAACGGCGCAGAAGGCCTTTTGAGGCTGGGTGGCTATGGGGGCCTCCATGTCGGTGGGCCAAGGAGGGGGCAACTCTACGGGGCGACGGATGACGCCCAAGTGCTGGTCCACCAGCACCTCTTGCGCCTTAAGGCCAGTGGGGAAATGGACCCTTAGGCGGTGGTCTTGGGCCCTATTATCTACCTCTGTCTCTATGTCAATGCGTGGAACGTTGGGGTAAAGGTAGATGCGGCTTACTAAGGGGCAGTCCACCCTCTCCTCTGAGCGCCTCTCCTGATGGGACGAGGCAGGGAGCGAGTAGACCATGGAGACCTGAAGGGCCCAGCGGACAGGCCCAGCCTCCACCACCTCGATAGTAGGTGGAGCCGAGGGGGAGTCAACCATCAGGTCGTCGCGGGGTGGGGCATAGTTGTACTCATCGCCCCAATCGCCCCCGTCGACGAAGCGGTTGAGGCCTGTCCAGCGATGGCCTGTCGCCTTATGGGTGATGAAAAGGGTGCCGTCTTCTGGGGAAGCTTCCACTAGGAAGAACTCGTTCTCGATAGTGCGGTCACTTTTCGCGCTGGGCCTAGGGTAGTCCCCATAGGCGAGGCGAAAGGCCCGCAGCCCATATCCTGGGACAGAGGGGGCCAGCAGGGCAACGGTTGCCTGGGAAGCAGCCTCGTTCACAGAGAGGAGCTGCAAAGGCACAGGCACCCCCTTTTCTGCATCCCAGGCCGAGGTGGGTAGCTCACCGCGATGAGTAGGGACGGAGGCGACTACCACGTCGGTGCGGGGTCCCCCTTCAGAGTTGAACACCACCAGGTGCACGCCATCTTGGGGGGAGGCAGCTTCGGCCACCTCCCTTAGGGCCCTCCCTAGGACGTAGCCTGCCACCTGCTCACACCTCTGGAAACGGACCTTCATCTCTTCATGCACTTCGTCTACTGAGCAGCCGCAGACGGAGTCATGGGGGGCGTTCTGGAGAAGGAGTTTCCAGGCGTAGGCCAAAAGGGCCCTTTCTGTGCTGAAGGTGCAGGAGGACACGCTAGATAAAAGCTGGGCCCATACTAGCATTGGCTCCGCCCAGCGGACGAGCAGGTCTTCGCACTCTTGGTATCGCTGCTTGATCCAGATGCGAGAGCTGAGGACACCTGGGAGGACGTGGGACCATCTAGACGATCGGAACTCTCCCTCTACCAAAGGTAATGACATGATCTTCTCCCCCAGGGCCGCTATTATCGCCTCCGCTGCTTGGCCATAGTGGCCTATGGCTACCTCCCCCTCTTCTAAGACTTGGTTGGCCACTTGTACCACCTGCCCTATGTCTTCCTGGATGCCCCGGTGGTCATTGCCGTTGGGAGCTAACACGATAGGGGTGGTAGCCAAGGGGGCCAGCTGGCGCCAGATGTAGCTGAGGCGCTCTTTGAGGTGGTGGGGCTCTTGGGGAAGGTCTACTGCCAAGGCATAGCCATAGGGGAGGTAAAGGGCCAAGACCTGGGAACCGTCGGGGGCAGTCCAGCGGAATTCAGAGGTGGTAACTTCAGGGCCTACGCCCCGCCAGATCACAGCAGCATCGATGCCGAAGCCACGCAAGATGGACGGCATATGGGCGATGTGGCCGAAGGCGTCTGGGAAGTAGCCTACCATCATGCAGGCCCCAAGTTGGCGGGCCGACCTTATACCCAGCATTAGGTTGCGTATATGGGACTCAAGGCCTATAAGGAACTCGTCGGGCAGTACGTAGTTGGGCCCCACCACTAGCCTGCCTTCTCTTACCAGCTTTTCCAGCCGGGGCCTCTGCTCTGGGCGCACCTCCAAGTAGTCGTCCACGCAGATGGTCTGGCCGTCCAAAAGGAAGCAGGGGATCTCTGGGTGGGCCTCTAGGACGTCCAGGAGGCGGTCCATCATGCGCACCAGGCGGGCACGCATCACCTCAAAGGGGGCGTACCATTCCCGGTCCCAGTGGGTATGCGGTACGACGAGCAGGGTAAAACGCTTCATGTTTGAGAGAACCAAATGGGGTTAGTGAGGGCCCATACTACTTCCCCTCGTTCAGGCCGTCCCCTAGGCCCGCGGAGCTCTGCCCGCACATAGCGACGGCCACTACATGCCAGCCGGAAATGGTAGATCGTCTCTTCTTCCTCAAGGGGGACGATGTGGGCCACTGCCCCATCACTTACTATCCAGAGGCGTCGGCTCTGGCCTCCCCGCACATGCACCCTAAATGAGAGGGGACGATCGTCTGGAGCTGTGATCGAATCGCCCATTAGGACCTCAAAGTGGCCATCGTCGTCGGTGTCGGCCTCAAGGATCAGCTCAGGACCATGAGGGTCAGCCGAAATGAACACATGGCCCTTCCTGATAGCATCCAGGACGTCTTCTTCTCCGGCCTCGAGCTGGGGGACATAGACCCAGGTGGTGGGGTTACCAAGGCCATGGGGATGGAGTGGGGGGGCTGGGGGTATAGAGTGGACGTCGCTTCCCCCCACGGCGACTACCCGTCCTCCTTGGCAAAGGAGTAGGTCCCATTGCTCAAGGGACTCCCAGTTGTAGAAGCGCCAAGGGGCCTGCCACACCTCCATGCATTGGAATCCCTCCCAGTCCAGAAGCCAGGGAGGCCCTACGCTTTTAGGGTGATTGATGGATATGAGCCCGCCCCTATCCTGTACGAAACGCATCAGGGTCTTCATAGACTCAGCGTCTGTACAGCGGAAGTCTACGAACTGGCGAAGACCCCAAGTGTTGGCGTGTCCCCAGTAGGTGGTCACCTCCTCCCCTGGGATGAGGATGATGGGCAGGTGGGAAAGGGAGGCTAAATGGGCGTGATGGGTGCAAGTGTTGTGGTCGGTTACCGCCAAGAAGTCCAGCCCCAAGGCGATGGCCTCTTGCACCAATTCTTCCACCGTGTTAAGGCCATCGGAATGGACGCTGTGGCAATGGAGGTCTCCCCGGAGGAAGCGTCCTCCTCTCAACTTGGAAGGCCTAGGGGAAGGCCTGGTCTCTCGCAGCTCCTCAGAAGGGGCGGAGCCCCCCTTCTCCAGCTCTATCTCCACCCGGTAGTGAACCCCCTCCTCCTGCACGCGCTCGAACCCTAAAACGATATGCCACTGCCCGGGAAAGATGGGGCCGGGGATGTAGCCTGGGGTGGCCGCGGTGGCAGTGATGAAGAACTCCCTCTTAGCTGACCCGCTCCAGCCCCTGAACCCTGGGGCCTCTGGAAATTGGATGCCCCTTGGGTCGAAGATGCCGATGTCAACAGTGTTGCCAGGGCCAGTGCCCAGGGGTGCTGTTACAGGATCGTTGAACCAATAACGTACCGATATGCGCCTTGTCCCAGGTGGCACCTGAAAGGGCAAGTAGATATAGCGCTGCCTCCCCACATCCTCGGGCCCTGCCCTCCCCTCAAAGGAGACCCCTTCCAACAAGGGTTACCTCCCATCCTGGTCCAGTGGGGGATACTTTGACCTCTCCATCCCTTGCAAGGATATGGTAGGGCATGTAGAACTGAAGGAGAAGCAATAGGATTCCGAGAGGAGGAATAATGGTAAAGGCCATCGATATGCACGTACACCTCCCCAGGCCCGACGTGTCCCACCCCCTCATGGAGGCGAGCCGCTCCTACTTCCGGGCCCCTCCCACGCCAGCAGGCGTCGAGGCGATGGCCCAGTACTATGCCGAAAAGGACATTATAGGCGTCCTCTTGGCCGAAGACTGGGAGGCTGCCACCGGCCTGCCCCCAGTAACCAACGACACAATAGCTGAGATAGTGCGCCGCTACCCTAAGCAGTTCATAGGCTTCTGCTGCGTAGACCCGTGGAAGGGGAAGCGGGCTATCGATGAAGTGCGCCGTAGCATAGAGGAGCTAGGCCTGCAGGGTGTGAAGTTTCACCCTACCCTGCAAGAGTTCTACCCCAATGACCATCGCTTCTACCCCTTATGGGAAGGGATAGCCAAGCTGGGCGTCCCTGTCATCTTCCACACCGGCATGACCGGTATAGGGGGAGGTATGGGGGGCGGAGGAGGGATCAAGTTCAAGTATTGCCAGCCTATCCCCCACATCGACGATGTGGCCGCCGACTTCCCAGAGCTTACCATAATTATGGCCCACCCTGCCTTCCCTTGGGTGGACGAACAACTGGCTGTCCTGGTGCACAAGGGCAACGTTTTTATGGACCTCTCTGGTTATTCTCCCAGATACTTTGCGCCCCAGCTCATCCAGTACGCCAACACCCTCTTGCAGGACAAGGTCCTTTTCGGCTCTGACTATCCCTTCATCACGCCCGAGCGCTGGATAAGGGACTTCCAGGAGGCTCCCTTCCGGGATGAGGTGCGCCCCAAGATCCTCCGAGATAACGCTGCCCGCCTCCTGGGCCTCCAGGTGTAGCTCACGTCCCCGGAAAACGGGCGATGCAAACTATAGAGGCGTCAGGCCCGTGGAAGCGACGGGCCTGGGCTATCGCCTCCTCTACGGTGGCTGTAGGTATGAAGCCCAAATGGCGGGGCACAGCTGGGTCTTGGGCTCCGGCCACATATATGCGGGCGGCGTGGCGCAGTCGCCGTAGAGGGTGAGTGGCCAGAATGGCGTGCACCGGATGGTAGGCATAGCCAAACCTGTACTGCTCTATATAGTCGCTGCGGGTGGCGAATTCGTCCAGAAATAGGGCATTTATCTCATAAGGGTCACGAGTCCTAGTGAGCACCCTCTCCCATACCTCCTTGTAGGCGGGGTGGTGCACCATATCCCATTCCTCCGGGCAGGGAGTGGCCATTATGACGGAGCACCCCGGCTTCCCTAGGGCATCGATGTAGCCTCCAAGATAGCCTAGACCAGAGGAGATAAGGGTGAGGATGGGGTTCATCTTGGCAAAAGTGGCGTAAGGACTCCAGGCGGGAACCCCGTAGACTACGATGTCGTATCGCTGGGGAGCCTCGCTACGCCGAGGAGGATATAGCTGGGAAAGCACCTGCAGAGCTGCTGCCCTAGTTGCAGGTATGCTTCCCGCCCAGATTTTGCCTATTGTGTAGGCATTAGCAAGCACCGTCTCCACCTTGAAGATGGGATGCCCCAGCTGGGCGGCCAGGTGTTCCCCCATCTCCGTAAGCACCTGGTGCATGCGGTTGTCGTGGATAGACATACTCATCCCGTCAGGGGTGTGGGTCCAACGGATGGAGCGCCATGTAGAGAGGCCCACAACGATAGACTTCCAGCCCCCGTTGAACCCCAGGTGACAGGCAGCGTTGACGTATATGGTGAGGTCGCAGTCGGCTACCAGGCGGTGCACTTCCACGTCGTAGCCGTTGGCGGTGGTGCCCAGGTAGACCAGGTTTTCTGGGTCTTCGGCATCGTGGCAGATTAGGCGGTCTTGGAAGCGGTCTACCAGCTCTTGGCCGAGGACGGAGGCGAGTTCATGGGGCCGCCACTTGCGGTGCAGGGCGTTGGCACACAGTAGCGTTACATCTTCTTCCTTTACCCCTGCCTGCTTCAGCTCTCCTAGTAGGTACTCTATGGCTAGCCATCGTACCGGCCCGAAGGACGGCACCGTGGGATCATCGAAGGCGATAAGGACCCGTGCCCCTGGCCTCACTAGCTCCCCTACACGGGGCATGCCCAAAGGGTTAGCTAGGGCATCCCGTACTGCCTGGGCCTGGTCGGCCACAGGGGGCAGACGGGGACGTCCGTCGCCTCCTCCTACCACTGAGGCGCCATCTGGCAGCTCCACGGAGACCGTCTGGGTGCCGAACGGGAGCTCCACCACCGTTGCCATGGCGTTTACCTCCAGGTAGTCTCATGTTAAAGGGCCAGTGGGCCCGTGACAAGGGCGACGGTCCCTTGGAGCCAAAGATCATCGGAGGTGATGGGCATGCCCGGATATCCCAACGATGGCTTCCGCCACTTTGAGGCCTCCATCAATGGCTTACGCTACCACTATGTACGGGAAGGGAGTGGGCCCCCTGTCATCCTGGTCCACGGCTGGCCCGGCTTCTACTATGAGTGGCAGCCCAACATAGGCCCCCTTTCCCAGTATTTCGATGTGGTGGCCCCCGATATGCGAGGCTACGCCTACACTGAAAAGCCTGATCTGCCCCCAGAGGAGGCCTATACGCCCTCCCACTTCGCCCAGGACTTAGTGGCCTTAATGGACCATCTAGGCTTCCCTAAGGCCTGCCTAGTGGCCCATGACTTTGGGGCCATTTGGGCCCAGCAGCTGGCCGTCCTCCACCCTCAGCGGGTGGAAAAGCTGGTCCTGTTCAACCCTCCCTATGGCGGCATAGGGGCCAGGTGGTTCCAGCTAAACCACCTGTTTGAGGTATGGTACATGTTCTTCCACCAGCTCTCCTTGGCCGAGGAGTTAGTGGGCTCCTCCAGGCAGGCTACCAAGGCCTACTTGCGCCACTTCCTTACTCATTGGTCTTACCGCAAGGATATATGGACGGAGGAGGAGCTAGAGCGCTATGTAGATGCCTTTTCCCAGCCAGGTGCCCTAAAGGGTGGCTTCAACTGCTACAGGGCGATCTTTCGCACAGGGGCCGCCCCCCCGGCCAAGGTGGAAGTGCTCACCCTGGTCCTTTGGGCAGAAGCTGACCCCATCCTGCCTGTGGCCTGGAGCGACCGCTTGCAGGAGTTCTTCCCTCGTCTAACTTTTCGAAAAGTACCCCAGGCTGGCCACTTCCTCATGCGGGAGCAGCCAGAGCTAGTCAATAAGGAGATCGTCTCCTTCCTGGGTAGTCCCTGATATCTTGCGGGGGCATACTTTAAGGCCCTAGAATGAAGGCGTCTTGAAGGATCAAGGAGGAAACGATGAGGGTAGAGACCGGTATTGTAGGTCGCACGTTCCAGGAGATAAAGGAATCGGCCCAGAGGGCGGAGGCCTTAGGATTTGATGGCGTTATCACTGCTGAAACGGGCCATGACCCCTTTTTCCCCCTCCTCGTAGCCGCTGAGCATACCCAGCGTATATACCTTGGCACCTCGGTAGCCATCGCCTTTCCCCGGAGCCCCTTCGTCACTGCCCAGATCGCCTGGGACCTGCAGTACCTATCGAACGGCAGGTTCCGGTTGGGCCTAGGCACTCAGGTAAAGGGGCACAACGAGCGTCGCTACTCTACCCCCTGGGTGGGCCCGCCTGGGCCCCGTCTAAGGGAGTACATAAAGTGCTTACGGGCCATCTTCGACACCTTCCAGAACAATGCCCCTCCCCGTTACCAGGGCAAGTACTATCAATTCACCCTTATAAACCCCTTCTTCAACGCTGGGCCTATCGAGCACCCCCATGTCCCCATATACATCTCTGCGGTGGGGCCTTATATGTGCCGCTTGGCCGGAGAGCTCTGCGATGGCGTACGCCTCCATGGCTTCAACACCCTCAAGTACACGCGGGAAGTGATACTCCCCAACTTGGAGGCTGGGGCCAAGAAGGCAGGGCGCGATGTGAAAGAGATAGACGTGGTGGGTGGCGGCTTCGTTATCACCGGGCGCAACCGTGAAGAGGTGGAGAGGTTGAAAGAGGCTACTCGTTCCCAGGTAGCCTTTTATGGCTCCACCAGGACGTACTTGGGAGTCTTGGAGGCCCACGGATGGGGAGAACTGGGTCTACGCCTCCACCAGCTCTCCCTGGAGGGGAAGTGGCAGGAGATGGCCCGCCTAATTACTGATGACATCCTCAAAGAGTTCGCCATCATAGGGACGCCCGATGAGATCGCCCCCCAGCTCAAAGAGCGGTGGGGAGGGGTCGTTACCACCGTGAGCCTAGCCTTCCCCGGCCGCCTAGGGATGGACGACGATGTGGCCAGGGCCCTGGTGCGGTCCATCCAAGAGCTGTAAGCGCCTTTGACAGCGGGGCCAAAAAATGTTATAAATAGCACAAATCCCCCTTAACACAGGAGGGGCTGTGGAGATTCCGGGAGTGGTGATTGCTCGGCTCCCCCTGTATGCCCAGGCGCTAGAGGCTTTGGCCCAAAAGGGGGAAGAGGTAGTAAGCTCTCAACGTTTGGGGGAAGCTTTAGGGATCACTCCTGCTCAGATCCGCAAGGACCTGAGCTACTTTGGTCGCTTTGGCAAGCAGGGGCGGGGCTACAATGTGGCGGGGCTTTTGGGGAGCATCCGACAAATCCTGGGGCTGGACCGGCAGTGGCGTATGGCCCTGGTAGGCGTAGGGAGGTTAGGGCGAGCCATCTTGTCCTACGAGGGGTTTGCTCCCCAGGGCTTCCACATCGTCCACGCCTTCGATGTAGATCCTGAGGTAGTGGGCCGCAAGTTCGAGTCTCTAGTGGTGCGTCACGTGCGGGAACTGGAAGAGACGCTGGCGCAGGAGCCAGTGGACATAGGCGTTGTGGCAGTTCCCCCAGAGGCGGCCCAGGAGGTTATAGACCGGCTGGTACGGGCGGGGGTGAGGGCCATCCTCAACTATGCTCCCATGACGCCTCGAGTGCCCCCAGGGGTGCAAGTGAGGCGTATTGACCCGGTAGTCTTGCTGGAGACTATGACCTACTATCTGAAAGGGCAAGAGGGGGTAAGGTTCCTACAGGGCAGGGACCCACTCTTCCTCAGGTAGGGCGCGCCTGATCAGGTCCATATGGTCCAAGGCGATGCCTGCCCCTAGGACTACGCACTCCATCGGGTTTTCGGCCACGTGACAGGGGACGCCTGTTTCCCGGGTTATACGGTAATCCAGGTGACGGAGAAGGGCTCCACCCCCTACCAAGACGATGCCGTGGTCCACAATGTCTGAGATGAGCTCAGGAGGCGTCCTCTCAAAGACTGAGCGCAGCATAGCTATTATGGCCTCCAGGGGGTCCTGGAGGACCTGACATATCTCTGTGGACGTGATCTCCACCGTTCGGGGTAGGCCGGTGGCCTGGTCCCTGCCTCTCACCTCGCACGTGAGCTCCTCTTCCAAGGGTATGGCGCTGCCTACGGCTATCTTTATCTCCTCGGCCATGCGATCGCTGATGATCACGCCATGGCGGCGCCTCACGTAGGAGGCGATGGCCCCATCGAAGCGGTCGCCTGCTACCCTTATTGAGGCGGCGGCCACTATCCCGTAAAAGGAGATGACGGCCGCCTCGGCCCTTCCTCCTCCTATGTCTAGCACCATGTTGCCTTGGGGAAGGTCCACAGGGAGGCGGGCCCCCAAGGCTGCTGCTAGGGGCTCGGGTATGACGTGCACTGGGCGGCGGGCCCCTGCTGCTTCGCAAGCTTCCCTCACTGCCCGACGCTCCACCTCAGTGGCGCCCACAGGGGCGCATACCGCTACCTCAGGCCTGACCAGGGAGAGGCGACCTATCGTCTTGCCTAGGAAGTAGCGGAGCATCGCCTCGGTGGTGGGGTAATCGGCCACTACCCCGTGGCGCATGGGGCGTACCACCTCAATAGCCTCGGGGGTTCGGCCCTGGAGCTCTTTGGCATCGTTGCCTACGGCCACTATAGAGTTATTGTGACGGGAGATGGCCACCACCGAAGGCTCATTGATGACGATGCCCCGGCCTTTGACGTATACCAAGACGTTGGCTGTTCCCAGGTCTAC
This sequence comes from Chloroflexota bacterium, assembly GCA_030550295.1. GTDB lineage: Bacteria > Chloroflexota > Dehalococcoidia > SM23-28-2 > HRBIN24 > JAVVHA01. Next base: position 17,219 of record JAUQPQ010000002.1, on the reverse strand, counting down.
GGCTATCTTTCGGCCTAGCATGTCATCTTTCACCCCTGTCCTAAGGTGAGGCGCTCTACCCTGGCCCCTAGGGCGCACAGCTTCTTGTCTAGCCCTTCGTAGCCGCGGTCTACATGGTGGACGTCTGAGATGATGGTGCGACCCTTGGCTACAAGTCCTGCTAGCACCAGTGCTGCTCCCGCCCGCACGTCTAGGGCTCTCACCGATGCCCCCATCAGGCGGGTGGGGCCGGTGATGACGGCGGTAGTGGTGCCCATGGTCACCACCTCCGCCCCCATCTTGCGCAGTTCGCCTACGTAAAGGAGGCGATTGTCGAAGACGCGTTCGTGGACGTAGCTGATGCCATGGGCTTGGGTTAAAAGGACAGCCATGGGGGCTTGCAGGTCGGTGGCAAGGCCGGGATAGGGTAGGGCCTGGATGACAAGGGGCCTTAGGGTGCCTCCCCCTTTCACCCGCAGCCAGTCCTCTCCCATCTCTATCTCGACTCCGGCCTGCCTGAGCTTATATATGAGGGCACAAAGGTGCTTTGGCGCAGAGCCCCGCACCTCTACCTCCCCACCGGTGATGGCGGCGGCGATGGCGAAGGTGCCGGCCTCAATGCGGTCAGGCATGTTGCGGTGGACTACGCCCTTAAGGCTGGGAACCCCTTCTATAGTGATGGTATGGGTGCCGGCTCCCTCGATGTGGGCCCCCATGCGGTTGAGCATATGGGCCAAGGCCACCACCTCTGGCTCGCAGGCGGCGTTGATGATGGTGGTGGTGCCCCGGGCTGTGGCAGCTGCCAGCATAAGGTTTTGCGTCCCCAGCACGCTGGGATAATCCATGAAGATGGGTGCCCCCCTGAGCTCTGTCGCCTCGGCCACGAATCGCTCTTCATCACGCCAGACGTGTGCCCCTAGGGCCTCAAATCCCTGGAGATGGACGTCGATGGGTCTCTGGCCTATGACGTCGCCCCCTGGGGGGGCACAGGCGGCCCTCCGGAAGCGACCCAACAGGGCACCCATCACCAGGAAGCTCCCTCGCATGCTTGCTACCCAATGGGAGGGCGGAGCCACGTCCTGGACCTGGGAGGGATCTATGTGGAGGACGCCAGGGGCTGCCCATTCTACCCGGGCGCCGATGCTGCGCAACACTTGGGACATGTAGTGGACATCGCCTATGTTGGGGACGTTTTCTATGTAGCAGTCCTCGGTGGTGAGGAGGGCAGCGGCCATGGCCCCTAGGGCGGCGTTCTTAGAGCCGCTCACCTGAGCCATGCCCCGAAGGGGGTATCCCCCTTCCACGGCTAGGGCACCAGAGGGGGGAGAGGGATCACAGAAGGGGGGCATAGGCTTCACCTGCCCCTGCGGCGTCGTGCCCTTTCCACTAGCTTGAGGCGTGCCAAGGCCCGTCTCAGGGCGGCCTGGGCCATGGCCCACTCTATATCGTCCATCCGGCGTTGGGCCATCCGCTCCTGGGCTCGCCGCCGGGCGGCCTCAGCCCTCTCTACGTCTATCTCCTCTGCCCTCTCGGCGGCATCGGCCAAGATGGTGACCTTGTTCTCCCTTACCTCTATGAAGCCGCCATGGATGGCCAGCTCTTCCTCTTGTCCCCCTCGCCCAATGCGCAGGATACCCGGCTGGATCATGGTCATGAGGGGGGCATGACGGGGCAAAACGGTGAGCTCACCCTCTACGCCGGGGATCACCACCTTCTCTACGTCCTCGGCCGAATATACGATCCTTTCGGCGGTGATGATCTCTAGCTTGAGGAGGGCCATCTCTATACTGCTGCCTCCTTCAGCATGCGCTCTCCTTGCTCCACGGCCTCCTCTATGGTGCCTACCATGTAGAAGGCCTGCTCGGGCAGGTGATCCCATCGGCCCTCGAGGATCTCCTTGAACCCCCTTACCGTCTCCCTTACCGGGACGTAACGCCCTGGACGGCCGGTGAACGCCTCGGCTACGAACATGGGCTGGGATAGGAACCGCTGGATCTTGCGGGCGCGCATCACCGTCACCTTGTCCTCTTCTGATAGCTCTTCCATGCCCAATATGGCGATGATGTCCTGCAGCTCCTTGTAACGCTGGAGGACTCGCTGGACCTCCCGTGCCACCTGGTAGTGTTCCTCGCCTACAATGCGGGGGTCCAAGATGCGCGAGAAGCTGGCCAAGGGATCTACAGCTGGGTACAGGCCCTGCTCAGCGATGGAGCGCTCCAGGGCGATGACGGCGTCTAGATGGGCGAAGGTGGTAACGATGCCTGGGTCAGTGTAGTCGTCGGCGGGGACGTAGATGGCCTGGAAGGAGGTGATCGATCCCCGTTTGGTGGAGGTAATGCGCTCCTCCAGCTCGCCCATGTCGGTGGCCAGGGTAGGCTGATAGCCCACGGCAGAGGGCATCCTGCCCAAGAGGGCCGAGACTTCCATGTTGGCCAGGATGTAGCGGTAGATGTTGTCGATGAAAAGGAGGACGTCCTGGCCCTCGACATCGCGGAAGTATTCGGCCATGGTAACGGCGGTGAGCCCTACGCGGGCCCTAACTCCTGGGGGCTCGTTCATCTGGCCAAAGACGAGCACCGTCTTATCGATGACGCCTGAGGCCTTCATCTCATTCCACAGGTCGTTGCCTTCGCGCGACCGCTCCCCTACGCCGCCGAAGACGGAGAAGCCACCGTGCTCGGTGGCGATGTTGCGGATGAGCTCCATGATGATCACCGTCTTGCCCACGCCTGCTCCCCCGTAGGCCCCCACCTTGCCCCCCTTGCGCAAGGGGCAGATAAGGTCGATAACCTTAAGGCCCGTCTCCAGCATCTCAGGCCGGGTGGTGCGCTCCTCGAGGGGAGGGGCAGGCCTGTGGATGGGCCAGCGTTCCTCCCCTTTCACCTCGCCCAGGTCGTCAATGGGCTGGCCCAGGACGTTGAAGAGCCTGCCGAGGCAGGCACGGCCTACGGGAACAGCTATGGGGGCGCCAGTGTCTTTGGCCCTGGCACCGCGGCGCAAGCCATCGGTGGAACCCATGGCAAGGCAGCGCACCCAATTGTTGCCCAGGTGCTGTTGGACCTCGGCCACTAGGGTTTCGCCGCCGCCCATCTCTATCTCGATGGCATTGTAGATTTCGGGGAGTTGCTCAGGGGGGAATTCTACGTCTACTACTGTGCCTATAACTTGGATTACCCTCCCCTCTGTCCCTCTAGCCACGATGTCACCTCCTATCTTTGGGCCTTTAGGGCCTCCATTCCGGCTACCAGCTCTAGAAGCTCTTTGGTGATGGACTCCTGGCGCGCCTTGTTCGCCAAGAGGGTTAGCTCCTTGACCAGCTCGTTGGCGTTATCGGTGGCGTTACGCATGGCCACCATACGGGCCGAATGCTCACTGGCCGAGGCCTCCAGGAGGGCACCGTAAATTTGGCGCTCTATGTAGCGAGGCAAAAGCTCGGCCAGCACCGCCTCCCTTCCCGGCTCATAGATGTAGTCATAGCGCCAGGTAATCTTCTCTGTCGGCGGCTCCACGGGCAAAAGCTTGAGCAACTCTGGCTTCTGGACTGTGGTGCTGACGAAGCGGGGATATAGCAAGTGGACGGCGTCGACCTCCTCTGAGAGATAGTCCTGCATGGCTACTTGGGCGATGGGTATAACGTCCTCGTAGGTGGGACGGTCGGTGATGCCTGTAAACTCGGCCACCAGTTGGTGGCCAAAGCGCAGGAAGAAGTCGCGCCCCTTTCTACCTACCGTCACCAGTCGGACAGGGCAAGAGATCTGCGTTATAAACTGGACTGCTTCGCGGTTTAGGTGGGAGGGTAGCCCTCCACACAGGCCCCTATCGGGCGTGATGAGGATGAGCTCTACGGCCCTCACCTGGGGCCTAGGGCGCAGAAGGGGGTGTATCTGCTCAGGCTCCAAGAAGGGGATGGTCTCGGCCAAATCGGCTAGTACCCAGCGCATCCGCTCCGCGTAGGGGCGGGAGGCCAGGGCTGCCATTTGCGCCCGACGCATCTTGGATGCGGCCACCAGCTCCATCGCCCTGGTCACCTTGGCGATGTTCTGGACGGTGCGGATGCGCCGTCTGATGAGGCGTAGGCTCAGCATCGCCTTAGTAGGGTACGGTTGCCTTGAACTGCTCTATCGCCTGGCGCAGCTTCTCCTCCGTCTCCGGCGATAGGTCTTTCGTCTCCTCTATGGCCCGGACGATGTCAGGGTGTTGGGTCTCCAAGAAGCGGTGGAAGGCGGCCTCGAAGCTGCGAACCTTGGCCACGGGCACATCGTCCAGGAAACCGTGGATGCCGCAGTAGATGATGGTCACCTCTTGCCAGAGCTTCTGCGGCTGGTACTGGGGCTGCTTGAGGATCTCGGTGAGGCGCATACCTCGCTCCAGCTGGCGGCGGGTGGCCACATCTAGCTCACCGGTACCGAACTGGGCGAAGGTGGCCAGCTCTCGGTACTGGGCCAGGGCCAGCCGTAGGCCTCCTGCCACCTTGCGCATGGCTCGGGTCTGGGCTGCCCCTCCCACTCTGGAGACGGAGAGGCCAGCATTAATGGCTGGCCTCACCCCGGCGTTGAAGAGGTCTGTCTCCAGGTAGATCTGTCCATCGGTGATGGAGATGACGTTGGTGGGGATGTAGGCGGAGATGTCGCCGGCCTGGGTCTCAATGATAGGAAGGGCGGTGAGGGAGCCACCTCCATACTCAGGCGCCATCTTGGCTGCCCGTTCCAGCAGGCGGGAGTGCAGGTAGAAGACGTCGCCAGGGTAGGCCTCCCGGCCAGGGGGCCGGCGCAAAAGGAGGGACATCTGGCGGTAGGCCCAGGCGTGCTTGGTGAGGTCGTCGTATATGATGAGGGCGTCTTTGCCCTGCTCCATGAACTCCTCCCCCATGGCGCAGCCGGCGTAGGGCGCCAAGTACTGGAGGGGGGCAGGGTCGGCAGCGGTAGCGGCCACCACAATGGTGTGCTCCATGGCCCCATGTTCTTCAAGGGTAGCCACCACCTCGGCCACCTTGGAGGCCTGCTGGCCTATGGCTACGTAGATGCAGTAAAGGTTGCCCCCCTTTTGGGCGATGATGGCGTCCAGGCATATGGCCGTCTTCCCTGTGAAGCGGTCGCCGATGATGAGCTCTCGCTGGCCCCTGCCGATGGGGATCATGGCGTCGATAGCCTTGATGCCGGTGTGGACGGGGGTGTCCACGCTTTTGCGCATCACCACGTTGGGGGCGATGCGCTCCACAGGGCGGGTGCGGCGGTAGCGGATGGGCCCTTTGCCGTCGAGGGGGCGGCCAAGGGGGTCCACTACCCGTCCTAAAAGCTCCTCGCCCACAGGCGTCTCTATGACCCGTCCCGTGGTGCGCACCTCGTCTCCTTCTCGCACCATGGTGTAGTCCCCTAGGACGATGGCCCCCACCGTGTCCTCTTCCAGGTTGAGGGCCAACCCCAGCACCCCCCGCTCGAACTCTAGGACCTCGCTATACATGCACTGGCGTAGCCCCCATATGCGGGCCACCCCATCGCCGGCCTCAATGACTGTCCCCACCTCGGCGGCTACGATGGTGGGGCTAAATTCCTCTATCTGGCGGCGGATGATAGAGGCTATCTCGTCTGGCCTTACCGTCATCTTTCCCTCCTACACGCGCGCCTCGGCCAAGTGCCGCCGCAGGGCCTCCAGTTGGGCCCTGGTGCTGGCATCGATGACCCTGTCTCCTATCTGTAGGACGATCCCACCTACGATCTCCTCGTCCACTGCCACTTCCAGCACTACAGAACGCCGCAGGGCCTCCTCCAGGCGCTGCTTAAGCCCCTTCTGTTCATCCCTCGTCAAGGGTATAGCTGTGAGCACCCGTACATGGATGACCCCCTTCTCCCTCTCCACCATCTCCCTGTAAACGCGGGCGATGTCTGGGGCCAAGGAAGGGCGGCCCTTGAGGACCAGGAGCTTGGCCAAGTTGAGGGCTAGGCCGTCAAGGCCAGACATCGCCTCTTCTACAATGCGTATCTTCACCTCCGTGGGGAGGCGAGCATCCTCTAAGGGGCGGGCCACGTCGGGTTGGCCCATGGCCTGGGCGATGATCTCCAGGTTTTGGGCCCACTCCTCTAATCGTCCTTGCTCTTTGGCCAGTTGGAAGATGGCTTCGGCGTAACGTTTCGCTGCTGGATTGCGTATCAACCCTTACTGTCCCCCTCCATCGCCCAAAGGTGATTGGGAAAGGGCCTCTTCAATAAGGCGGCGGTGGGCTTCCCGGTCTAGGGCCTGCCTTATAACCCTCTCGGCTGCCTGCACGGTGAGGTCGGCGAACTCCCGCCTCAGCTGGGCGATGGCGGCGTCCCTTTCTAAGACGATCTCCTCCCTGGCCCGGGCCAAGATCTGCTCCGCCTCCTGGCGGGCTTGGGCCCTAGCCTCTTCCTGGAGACGACGGGCTAGCTCTTGGGCCTGGGCAACGATGGCCTGGGCCTCTAGGCGTGTCCTTTCCATCTGGGCCCTTGCCTCTTCTTCGGCCTGGGCCAGACGCCTCTTCGCCTCCTCTGAGGCCTCAAGCCCTTCCTGGATGCGTCGGCGCCGCTCGTCCAGCATGCGCATCACCGGCTTGTAGGCCAGAAGATAGAGCACCACTAAAAGGACGGTGAAATTCACTAGCTGGGCCAGCAGGGTGGGCAGGTTTATGCCCAGGGCCTTCAGCCCATCTACGAACCCCGCCAAAAACGCCATACACCCACCCCCTAGAAGACGAAGCCGATCATCACCGCCGTTACCAAGGCGTAGATACCGATGGCCTCGGCAAAGGCCAGGCTCAAAATAAGGCTCGTCTGGATGGCCGGTTGTGCCTCAGGGTTGCGCCCCAAGGCTTCCATGGCCCTGCCGGCCATATTGCCAATGGCTATGGCCGGGCCTATAGCGCCCAGCGCCATAGCGAAGCCGGCCGCCAGGAACCGCAGGCCTTCATCGGAAAAGACCATGTTGGTCTGTTCCTGGGCTATAGCCCGCAGCGCCTCAGTCACTGGCGGCAGCAGGGAAAGGAGCCAGTCCATGGTTCACCTCCCCATTAATGATGTTCCCCAGCAGCGGCGTGCTCCACTGCCCCCAGCCCAAATACAAGGGTGAGGGCAGCAAAGATAAAGGCCTGAACGATCCCTACAAATAGCTCTAGCCCATAGAAGGGCAGGGTTAGGAGCAGTGGCACCAAGAAGGTGAACATAAGGATCACCACTTCCCCGGCAAACATGTTCCCAAAGAGACGGAAGGTGAAGCTCACTAGACGCACCAGGTGCGATACCAGCTCCAATAGCCCTACAAAGGCGTCTACCGCCCCCTCCATGATAGCCATAGGCCGCAATGACCGCAGCCCCCTCCCCAGCTTGCCAAAGTTGAAGAAGGTGCGGCCGTAAGCTCCAAGCCCCAGAGCGCTTATCCCCCAGTACTCCACAGCGATACTGGCGGCGACGGCTAAGGCCAGGGGCATATTTACATCAGTGTTCATGCTGCGCAGGAAGGGCAAGAACTCGCCCACCAGCTTACCCTCTGCCCGCTTCTCCTCTACCTTCGTCTCTGCCTCCGGCTCGTTCAGCTCAATAGCCTCCCCCTGTAACCTATCAGGGCTGGAGGGCAGGGTAAAGGCTATGGGCAGGGGGCCCAAGTCTACCTTCTCCATGACGAAGGCCTTCCCCTCGTGGGCAGCACCCTCCTCTGAAGGCACCACCTCCTTGACCAGGCCTATGGCGTTGAACACCGGCGCAAGGGAGAACCAGTTAGCAAAGAGGATGAAGAAGAAGATGGTGGCAGTTACAGGCAAGAAGCGACGGGCTAGCCTCTCCCCCACCATCTGGGATGCCAAGTTGAAGAAGGCCTCCACCACCGCCTCGACGAAGTTCTGGGGGCCACGGGGCACCAGCTCCCACCGCCGGGTGAGGAGGAAGACAAGGACGATGAGGAGGGCCACCACTATCCAGGAAGTCACCATGGTGTTAGTGATGTTTACAGGCCCAAGGGAGGCGAGCACCTCTGCTTTGATCTGGATGTGAGGGCTGGGGCCACGCAAAAATACAAAACCCAGTATGGCCAAAAGCACTAGGCCCAGCAGGACGGCCCTACCCCTCATCGCCTCCCCTCGTCTTTTTTCGTGGCCTCCACCACCATCCTATAAGCTCCCCAGAAGGCCAAAAGAAGCCCTGCAGCCAGGCCTATTATGGCCAGCAGCGGGCGCGTGCCCAGCCGCGCGTCTAGCAGTACGCCTCCCCCCACTGGCAAGGCGATGCTCAGGGCAATATACCAACCGAGGCCCACTAAACGAATGGCAGGCGGCAACTTACCCATGACTGCCGCCCCATGGGCCTGGCCCTGTGAATTGTATCACTACTATGCCTGGAGGCCAATACCCTCGCCAGCTACGCCTCGGGGCCCTTGCCCAAGTCCTCCAGGTCTAGGCTCTCGATGACCTCTCGGAAGGGAGAAAGCTTTTCCAGCTCCTCGGGGCTAAGGCTACGGCGAGGCTCTGTGGCTGGCTTCTCTTCTTGGCCTGTCTCTTCCTCTTCTAGCCTAACCCCAGCCCTCTCCAGGACTGATTCCTCGGCATAGATAGGCGACTGGGTACGCACTGCCAAGGCGATGGCGTCGCTAGGTCGGGAGTCGATCTCCAATAGGCGGCCATTGCTTTCCAAATATATGCGGGCGTAGAAGGTGTCGTTGGCCAGGTCGTTGACTACCACGTGGCTCACCCTGGCCCCCAAGGCCTCAATCACCGAACGCAGCAGGTCATGGGTAAGGGGTCGGGCCACCGCTACTTCTTGCAGGCGCACTGCAATGGCATCGGCCTCCGCTGGCCCAATCCAGATGGGCAAATAGCGGTCAGCGTACTTCTCTTTCAGGATCACCACCCGCTGGTAGCTAGCCAAGCTAACCCTTACGCTGTCCACTACCATCTCGATCACGGCACCCTACCCCCATCCCTAGCATGCAACGGCATTCTAACCCCTTTCTCCGCCCTCTGTCAACGCGACGTAAGTTGCGTAACATTCTGCGGCCCTATGCGTTGTCCCTTTATAGGAGGGACATGATTTAGCAAGGGGGTCGGACAATGGGTAGATGGCGCAGGAGCATAATCTTGTTGCCTCTTTTGGTCCTGATGACGGTCGTCTCCATCCTGTACGCCAACGATGTCAGGGAGACGAGCGCTGCGCCAGGGAAGGACTTTCAGGTAACCATCACCTCCGTCAGCCCTGCCACCACGGAGTTGGTGGCCCAGGGCAGCCTTATCCGCTACACGGTGGTGTTGCGCAACGCAGGGGATACAGCTATATCCACAACTGACGCCACTCCCGCTTTGAGGCTTCAGTCCGACAACGGCGACATAGAGTCCGTCACCGGCCCCATGACCTGCACTGCTCCCCCCGTGACTACCATAGACTGCCAACTTAACAACCAGCTAGGGGCGGGACAGTCTATCACGTTAGACGTGACGGTGAGGGTCACTGCCCCCAGCGGCAACGTTCTCCTCGGCGCCCTAGCTGACCCTGGAGACCAACTAACAGAGGACAACGATGATGCTGACCATCCCACCCTTAGCTGCTCAACTGTAGGGGAGGGGACGGATGCAGGGACCCCTGATGAGCCGGACAACTTCGACTGTCTCATACACACTATCGGCTCAATAGACCTGATGGCTACCAAGACGGCGGTTCCTGCCGAAAGCGAGCAGGTAGCTCCCGGCTCCACCGTCCTCTACACGGTGACAGTACGCAAGAACGGGGCCGCTGCCCTAGGGGTGCCTGTGCGGGACATGGTCTCTGGGCCTGTGGCCATCGTAGATGTGGTAGCGGGCCCAAACGTATCTTGCACCCATACCCCCTCCCAGGCCAACTGTACCGTCGACTTTCCTGAAGAGGACGACCCTAACCTTAGCGTGGACGACTTGACAGCCACCTTCGACATAGTAGTGAGAGTTAACACGAACGCTGCTATTGGCGCCACCCTCCGCCAAGGGGTTTATGTCGATCCTAACAACGACATAACCGAGACCAATGACGACGCCGATGACCCAGACCTAGACTGCTCAACTGTAGGGGAGGGGACGGATGCAGGGCCCAATGATGAGCCGGACAACTTCGACTGCACCGAGCATACGGTGGGCTCTATAGACCTGGTAGTGACCAAGACAGCCAACCCAGCTGAGGGCTCGGTGGTGACCTCGGGCTCTACCATCACCTATCAGGTGACGGTGAACAAGGTAGGGGCTGCTGCCAGGGTGGTAAAGGTGCAAGACAGCCTCACCTTCGGCCTTAGCATCACCGACGTGACCGAGGGCACGGGGGTAGACTGCTCTGTGGCCGGCAACACCATCGAGTGCGACTTAGAGTTCCTCACCAATGGCCCCATCTCCCGTACCTTTACCGTCCAGGCTACCGTGACCGTCGCTTCAGGTTCTGTCCTAGAAGGAGTCACCGTAGACCCCCTGGACGAGATCACCGAGCTCAACGAGGACGCCGACGACCCCGACTTCAACTGCAGCAACGTAGGGGAGGGCCAGGATACCGGTGTAGCTACCGAACCTGACAACTTCGATTGCGCTCTACACCAGGTAGGAGGCTCCGACCTGGTCATCACCAAGAGCGGGCCTATCAGCGTGGCCTCTGGTGCTACCATCACTTACACTATTACGGTCCAGAACGTGGGGACGGCGGCGGCTAACAACTACTACGTGGACGACTTCATAAGTAGCGGCATCACTGTAACTTCCTTCACTACCACCGAGGGCGACTGCGACCAGATAGCACCTTCTTTTGCCGGGGACCCACCCTGGCCAGGGGCGGCTACCATCCGCTGCGGCCCCTTCAACACCCCACCTGGAGGAACAGAGACGATCACCATAACAGCCCAGGTCACGGCCCCCGTGGGTAGTAACATCCTCAACGGCGCCCTGGTCGATCCTACCAACGTGGTGGACGAAGCCAACGAAGGGGCCGATGATGCTGACCTGGCCTGTGGCGGCGTAGGCGAGGGCCTAGACAACACCAACACCGAGCCCGATAACTACGACTGCACATCCACCAGCGTGGGCACCGTCAAAGGCGACATCAACTGTGATGGCCAAGTAGACGCAGTGGACGCCCTCCTCATCCTGCGGTACATAGTGGGGCTCCCTGTTAACTTGCCGCCTGGGTGTGGTGCGATCGGTAGCTAAGGCTCGCCTTGACGGGCTAATAGGTGGGCTCTAGACTTTAGGATGGGGTGGCCCCCATGGGGGCCACCCCAGTGGTGGACGTGGCCAAGCGGTGAAGGCGCCAGGCTGTGGCCCTGGAGATCGCGGGTTCGAATCCCGCCGTCCACCCCACCCTCTAGGAGAGCTTGTGGGCAAGGAAGGTCCCTGTCCCTAGCAGCAAGAGGAAGCCCATAACATCGGTGAAGGTGGTGAGCCATATAGATGAGGCTAGGGCGGGATCGAGGCGCAGGGTGCGCAAGAGCAAGGGTATCATCACCCCTGTAATACCAGCTACCAACACGTTGCCGATCATGGCCCCAAAGACCACGGTGGCCAGCCACAGGTTCTGGGCGATGATCAGGGCCAGGGCAGCGGTAAGGGCCCCGGCCAACGTCCCGTGAATGAGCCCGAACCCTATCTCCTTGGCTACCAGGCGAGGCATGGCCTTAGGCCCCACCTCGCCCAAGGCGAGGGAACGCACCACGATAGTAGCCACCTGCGTGCCCGTATTACCTCCATGGCCAGCTACGATGGGCATAAAAACGGCCAAGGTGGCAGCTTGCGCCACCGTCCCCTCGAAAGCCCTCACCGTTAGGCCAGATATGAAGGCGGTCACCAGGTTCACCATAAGGTGGGGAATTCGCCGACGTAGGGACTCCTTAAGGGGGCTCAAGGCCCTCTCCTCCACCCCTACCCCTGCCATACGGAACATGTCCTCCGTGTCCTCGTCGGTGATGACGTCGATGACGTCATCGGCGGTGACGATGCCCAAGAGGGTGCCATCTTCGTCCACCACAGGCAGGGCGCGCAGGCGGTAGCGGCGGATGAGGCGGGCTACCTCCTCCTGATCCTGTCCAGGGCGCACCGTGACCAGATCGGTGGTCATAAGCTCTGTTATGGGCGTGTCGGGTTCGGCGATGATGAGCTGGCGCAGGTTCACCACCCCCCGCAGGCGGTTGGCCCCATCGAGGACGTAGAGGTAGTAGGGCTCATCGGCGAAGGGCCTGTATAGGCGCATGAAGGCTATCGCCTCTCTTACCGTCATATCGGGGTGGAGGGCGAGGTAGCCGCGGGTCATGAGGCTTCCTGCCGTCCCCTCGGCATGGTGAAGGAGGGGTGCTACCTGGAGGGCAGTGCGCATGTTGGCCAGCACCCGTGAGGCGTCAGCTGGGGGAAGAGAGCGGAGGATATCTGCTGCCTCGTCGGACTCCATGTGGTCCAGGACGAGGGCGAGGGTCTCGCGAGGGATACGCTCTAGGAGCTCTTCTCGATCTTCATCGGGGAGGTGTTGGAGGAATCTGGCCATCCCCTCAGCCGAGAGGAGGGCCAAAAAGGTCTCCCTCTTGGAGGAGGGAAGGCGTCGCCAAAGGTCTACCTGGTCGGCAGGGTGAAGGGAAGAGATGAGAAAGGAGAGTTCCTCCACTTGGGCCGTCTCGTCGCCCAAGAGCTCCTTCACATGCTGGATGATGGCCGCCCTCTCTTGCTCTGTGGTCATAGCTTTCCATGGGCCGGGGATTCCCCTGACTATTTGAACATAGCAAATGGGGGCCTCACAATGCCCCTTTCAGGGCGTCTGGTGGCGTGTTATCCTGAGGGTCGGGCGCCCCCGTAGCTCAACTGGACAGAGCGCCTGGCTTCGGACCAGGAGGCTGCGGGTTCGAGTCCTGCCGGGGGCGCCAAAGCACCCGAAAAGATAGGGAAGCTGGCCAGCCGCCACCTCCTCGACCTGCTCATAGGAGTGTAGGGGACAACATGACCACTCGCTGGCTGGAAAGGCGATGGAGTCCAGGGATTGTGGGCCGCAGCACCCTGGCAGTGAGGGGCAGAACCAGCTTACGTGCCTCCACCTCCTTGGCCGGCGGCTCCTTCTCCATCCCTCGCACCCAAGCGGGTGACTCCATGCTCTCGTTCCCTCGGCCTCCTTCATCTCGCCGAATGGTCAAAGATGAGGACCTCTCCTGTCACAGGCGAGTCGTACCACAGGCGACGGGCCTTGCCGTGGAGGGCATGGGCGACGGCCAGATAGAGCCAGATGGGTGCCTGGCCCGTCAAGACGACCTCTTGACCCTCGCCGGCCAGCTCCCGGGCCCGTTCCAGGTATAGGGGAAGATCGTCCAGTTTGGCTACTTCCCCATACAGGGCCTTCAGATCGATGAAGGCCCGCCCACCCCAGAGGGCACTTTTAGGCGCTCCATCAAGTAAGGGCTGCAGGTGGTGGGGAATCTGTTGAACCTTTTGAGCGATGTTTGCTTGCGAACTGGCGCCAGCTTTCATGCCGCAGTGGGCCACGTCGTTCCGGAGTTGCGTCAGCCAGTCCCAAGTCTGGGCGACCTCCTTGGCCAGGGACCAGCCCTCCAGCCATGCCGGGATGGCGGCCGAGTCATCGCCACGGCACCACTTTTGAACGGCCGCCCCAAGGGCTTTTTCCGTCTCCTCCCGCTCGGCCAAATTCAGCCAGTCTCCCTTCCCCTGCTCGAGGATCGCTCGGCTTACGAGCCACTCCCGGGCCAAGGTGACGGCCTGCACGGTCAGATGTCTCCCCAGGCAGTACTCAATAAGGGCCAGTTGCCTGCGGAGGTTTTCAGCATCCAAATGCTTGGGCTGTTTATAGGCAAGGGGTGCAATCTCATCTTGTATCTTTTTCACGATGACGGCGAAGGGCTTGGCCCAGCGCTGGAATTCCTCCCCGGCCATGTCTAACAGCGGCTGAAGCTCATGGGCGATGCGTAGCACGTCCACGGGCCGGGCCAGGTGGAGGGCCTGGGAAAGGCTTTTAAGCTTATTGGCGACGTTCTGCAACTTCTGGGGGAGCTCTTCAGCGGCCCGCCCTTTCCAAAGACGGCGATGGGTCTCCTCCATCCGCTGGGCCAACACTTCAGCGTCACCTCGGTCGAGCAGGGCCTCGGCCCCCGACAACCAGTCCATCAAATCCAGGAGGAGGGTCAGGTCGAAGACGGGGGCCCGATCCTCTGGCTGGGGTGGGCTCCTTAAAGGTTGACGGGCTTCGTACGCACCATAGACGATTCGCTCCACCTGGACGCCCTTTGTACGGCGGAGATACGCAACAACGGCAAACACGACCGCTGGGATGGACCTAAAGGCGTGGGTGATGTCCAGGATCAGCGTTTCGCCCCCAGCGATCGCATTTACGATGCGGTCAAAGATCTCCCATAATTCCGCTTCAGACTTGCCCTCAGGGATTTCCACTACCTGTACCTGGCGGTCATTGCCCAGGCTTTGGGTCAGTTCTTCAAAAAGGGATTTCCCTTTGCCGGTACGCACCTCATCGGTTGCACAAAGAAGGACACGCTCGGGCTGGAAGAATTCGGCGGCTGCTTTGGGGAAAAGATGCGTGGTACAGACCTTCTCTTCCTCCGCCTTCTGCCAGACATAGGTAACTTCCTTATAGGATCCGGTGCCCAGAAAGGTCAGGAGGGTGGTCATGGCCACCGTATCTCCCGAAGGCTCACCTGTTGGATCTGCCCGCCTCTCATTTGGGTGATTTCCACAAGAATATAAGTCCCGGGTGGAAACGAAGATAGGTTACGCACCCCCATGCACTCAAGAGAGGCGTCTTCGTAGCCTTTTAGCAAAAGTCGGACCTTAATGGGCTTCTGTGAATTATCTACGACTTCGGCCCATACCTTGAGGCCCGTACGCGGCGGCTCGGTCGAGAACGGTGGCTCCTTATCGGTTGTTCCTTGAGGTCCTTGCCAAAGTCCATGGCCAGATGTTGTTTTGGGCTCTTCAGTTAGCTCTCCTATTTCGCTTGCTACCTGCCAAAGTCCATATCCAGATGTGGTCTTGGCGCCGATCCCCATTTCTTCCAGGCCCTTGCAGAGCCACTCCCAAGCCTGCTGAGCGAGAGGTTCTTCCTTTGAGGCCACAGCAAACAGAAACTCACTCCCCCGGGCAATGGTGAGGAAAAAGATAGGCACCGGGTTATGATAATCCGCAGGAGGGGCACTACCTTGATAATACGGAGCGTAATGAGGATTCATCACATCCAGTTCCAACTCTATATTTGAGTTAGCAGGCACGGCGTCGAAGAAGATTACTTTGCCCGCCCAGCCATTGTGCGGCGGCTTTCCGAATACAGCCATAAAGGCTTCATCGTCCGGATCTTTACCTTCTATGAGTCTCGCATACGACCTTGCCAACCCTTTAAGGGCACTTGCCGGAATGATGGGGAAGCCGTAAATGCGATGTAAGCGAATGCTGGTCTCCAACACGCTTTCAGCGCCCAACCCGACGATCACGCGGCTGGCGGCGCTCATGGCAGAACGCTTCACCGTATAACCACGTTGCTGGTAGCTATTAAGGAGGGCCTCCCAGCGGGCTTTACAGGCATCCAGGATGGCCACCAGCTCACCCGATTGTCGGAAGGTCCGTATATCCTTTTTTGCATTTTCTGGGAGCCCCCCAGTCTTGCGCGGCCACAGCAGGAACTTTTCAAGGCGCAAGCCGTAGTTGAGACAATTCTTAGCGTATATTCCGGCCAGAGCCTGGGTATCTGTCGGCAGGGGATACTTATTTTGGCCAGACGGGGATGGCCTGGCGCCCTGTTGAGGTGAGGCGCCCCTTCCTCCTTGGGGTGACGGCTTGGGCCCCATCGCCTATTCCTCCTCCGTCGGCAGTTCTGCTTCGGCAAAGCGCTTGAGCCAGACAAGATAGGCGAGCGCCTCGGCGGTGGCCCAGCGGTAAGAGACGCTGTCATTTTTGAGTATCCAGTTAAGCAGGTCTTTGTTAGCTGCCTCAGGGGCGACCTGGCTCATCGTCCACGCCGATAGATGCTGAAACAGGATTTCGTACTCGTTGTTTTGGGCGCCTTTTTCACCCTTGGCCCGTAAAAACGCCAGCGTTTGCCCCAGGCCGTTGGTCAGCACCAGCATGGGCACTTTGCGGGCAAGGCTTCCGTATTTCTTTTTAAAACTTTCATCCTTCTCAAGCACACTTTGTATGTCCTTCCAGGCCTGTTCTGCCCGTCGCTGCTCAAGGGTTTTTTGAAGCGACCGCTCCATGGCTACCCTCCGAGATACGGACTTTTACGAAACCGCGTCCTACTGTGGCATCGCCGCCCAGCTGTAGCCGCTTGCCGTCTATACGATCTGTGACAAACTTCAGCACTGAAGCCGCATCCTGAAGATCAGACGGCGGGCTGTTCGCCCGCGGCTTGCTGGCAAAGAGCAAGGCGTACAGGAGGGTGTCGGAGGGGAGGTGCTCTTCTGACCAGAGGGCGCCGCGGGCCACCGTCTTTGTTTCGTCATCCAGGCGAATGCGGCTGACCACCTCGGTAGAAAACAGCGTAAAGTCGCGAAAGGCGTTTTCCGGCAAGATGACGAGGCGCTGGGGCAAGGCTTTCCGCCAGTAGTCGTACTCCTCACAGGCGGGCAGGGCATTTTGGGCTAGCCATTCCGCGATTTCCTTTGCAGTGGTATGCTCCTTCGCTTTAAAGGAAAATTCTTCCAGCACGATGCAGTCATCTTTGACGAGAGCCTTTTTCGAACTCACCAGCGCTTCCCCATCTGTCTCGGGGCCGGTCTCCGTCCAATTTAAGGACACGCCTGCCATCTGGGCGTCGCGCCGAAAGCGAGCCAGCACGTCCTTGCTGGTAACCCAGGCAAAGACGCCCGAGAGGGAACGAACGGGAAAGAGCAGGATACGGGCATCGCCGACGGAGATCGCCCCCGCATGCTCAGAAGCCCGCTGGGTGTCCGGACCAAAGACGAGCTCCACCTTCTGGGGCTTCATGTTACTTACCGCATCTCGCAGGCAACCTTTTAGGCCCGAGGCCTGCACGATCGGATAACCTGTCGTGCGTTCTCGCTGGATGGGGAGGTCCACGATGCCCAGGCTGGTGCCACTGCCGGCATGTAGGGGCGTCTCCACGTAAAGGTAAATTATGGCAGCTCTGTCAAACATAGGACCACCTCCTTCAGACATAGTCCCACCTACCGATGACGACGCATCCGAAGCCAATCCGTCCGAGATCGCCCTCATTGGAGGGTGTTTCGGTAAAGGGTTCTCCTTTATAGGCAACGTTTCCTTCATGCTCGAAGTAGAAAAC
>JAUQPQ010000027.1 GCA_030550295.1 Chloroflexota bacterium | reverse complement strand
AGGCCTCCCTTTGAGCCCCCTAGAGGCGGTATGTGGGGGCGATGCCCGTGAGAACGCCCAACTGCTGCTAGGAGTCATCCAAAGGCGAGATAGTGGACCGCTCCGGAGTTTCCTCCTCCTTAATGCAAGCGCAGCCCTTGTGGCAGCAGAGTTGGCCCCTAACCTTAAGGACGGGGTAGCTATGGCCGCAGAGGCTATCGATTCTGGGGCAGCTTGGCGAAAGCTCCAAGAGTTCATCCAGTATACGCAAGAGGTAGGGATGTAGAGTGAGGGGATCTATCCTGGCGGAGATCCTTGACCATAAGAGGAGGGAGGTGGAGTTGGCCAGGGTAAGGGCTCCCCTTCCTCAGCTCATCGATCGCCTGCCCTTGGTGCCTCCGCCACGGTCTCTGAAAGAGGCCTTGGATAGGCCCGGTCTTCAGGTAATCGCCGAGGTGAAGGCTCGTAGCCCCTCCCGAGGGCCTTTGCGTGAAGACTTGGACCCAGTGCGTCTGGCTGCCACCTACGCCCAGGCCGGTGCGGCGGCCATCTCCGTTCTCACAGACGAACGTTATTTTGGTGGTTCCCTGGAGCACTTGTGGAGTATCAGGCGGGGGTTGCCAGACAGCCCTCCCCTTTTGCGCAAAGATTTCATCATTGATCCTTACCAGGTCTATGAGGCCCGTGCCCATGGGGCCGATGCAGTGCTGTTAATCTGCGCGGCCCTAGATGGGCCTTCCTTAGCTTCCCTTCTGGACTTGGCGAGAGATCTAGGGATGGAAGCTCTGGTGGAAGTGCACAATTCCCAGGAGGTGGCCATGGCTGTGGCCGCCGGCGCGTCTGTAATTGGGATTAACAACCGGGATCTGCACACCTTCCGGGTAGACCTGGAGACCACTGCCCGGCTACGGCCTCTTATCCCTTCTGGAGTCGCGGTGGTGGCCGAATCGGGCATCCATACAGGGGAGGATGCTGCCCGTATGGCTGCCCTTGGTGTGAATGCCATCCTTGTCGGTGAAGCTCTAGTGACGTCACCTGATCCTGCGGCCAAGTTGTGGGAGCTGATAAGAGCCTCTCAAGGATCCTCACCCGTTGGGGGCTCATCATGATATGCCATGCTTAGGCCGAGGTACTGTAAGTGAGGACACAGCCCTGCCTGGTCAAGATATGCGGAATAATAGAACCCCAGCATGCCCGTGCAGCGGCCACCTTCGGGGCTGACTTTGTAGGCGTCGTCTTCGCCCCTAGTCGCCGCCAGGTGACCATGGGACAGGCCTACAAGATCGCTGTAGCCCTAGGCAAGTTGGACAAGCCGCCTGGGTCATGGGAGGGGCCTACCACCATCGCCCGCGTGGAAGAACTTTTGGCCAAAGGCCGCCCCCTGCTGGTAGGCGTCTTTGCCGACCAGGACCCAGACACTATCAACGCTATAGCTGAAGGGTGCAAGCTGGATGTAGTGCAGCTCTCTGGGTCCGAGCCGTGGGAGGTATGCCGGCACATACGTCGCCCTGTGTTCAAGTGCCTCAAGGTACGCTCTGGCCAGACGGCAGAAGAGGTGCTAGCCACCATAAAGGAGGGCGCCATCCCCCTTCTCGACCCTTATGTGGAGGGGGTCTACGGGGGTGCCGGTCAGCGTCTAGATTGGGACGTGGCGGCGGCGGTGGCTAAGGAGGTGCCCATCATTCTGGCTGGGGGTCTTACGCCTGAGAATGTGGCCCAAGCTGTAAGACACGTACGCCCCTGGGCCGTGGACGTTTCCAGTGGGGTGGAAGTGGAAGGGAGAAAAGACGTGGGCCGCATAAGACAGTTCATCGTTGCGGCCAAGACGGCTCTTGCGGCGGAGGGTCAGTAGCATGCTGCCCGATGCCCGTGGCAGGTTCGGCCCCTACGGTGGCCGTTATGTCCCTGAGACCTTAGTGGCAGCCCTAAAGGAGCTTGAGGAGGCTTATCTGTGGGCCAGGTCAGATCCCTCTTTCCAAGAGGAGCTGGCAAGCCTTCTGCGTCACTATGCTGGTCGCCCTACTCCCCTTTATCTGGCCCGTAACATGACAGACCACTTAGGAGGGGCCAAGATCTATTTGAAGAGGGAGGACTTGGCTCACACAGGCGCCCACAAGATCAACAACGCTTTGGGCCAGGGCCTTCTGGTGAAGCGGATGGGGAAGAGGCGAGTAGTAGCTGAGACGGGAGCGGGACAACATGGGGTGGCCACGGCCACCGTATGTGCCATGTTGGGCCTAGAATGTGTCATCTACATGGGCGCCGAGGATGTGCGACGCCAGGCGCCAAACGTATTCCGAATGCGCCTCCTAGGGGCTGAAGTACGGCCTGTAGAATCGGGTACGAGGACCCTTAAGGACGCCATCAATGAAGCCATTAGGGACTGGGTCACCAACGTGCGTAATACCCATTACCTATTGGGCAGCGCAGTTGGCCCCCATCCGTACCCCATGATGGTGAGAGACTTTCAATCTACGATTGGTCGAGAGGCCAAGGAACAGCTGTGGGATCAGGAAGGCCGTCTTCCTGACTACGCGGTGGCTTGCGTGGGTGGTGGCTCCAATGCTATTGGCCTCTTTTATCCTTTCCTAGAAGATCCGGTGGAGCTGGTAGGTGTAGAAGCAGCGGGAGAGGGGCTATATGGAGGACGCCATGCCGCTTCCCTTGTGCAGGGAAGGCCAGGTGTCCTTCACGGTGCACTCTCCTACCTTTTGCAGGACAGCCACGGCCAGATCCTGCCTACCCACTCTATAGCCCCAGGCCTGGACTATCCTGGCGTCGGGCCCGAGCACGCCTACCTTAAGGACACTGGCCGTGCCCGCTACGTGGCTGTGACCGATGCTGAAGCGCTGGAAGGGTTTAAGCTTTTAGCCCAGAAAGAAGGAATCTTGCCGGCGTTGGAGCCTGCCCACGCCATATATTACGCCAGCCGTCTGGCTAGCACGTTGCCCAAGGAGGCGATAGTACTTGTCTGCCTATCGGGCCGAGGAGACAAGGACCTGGAGATAGTGGCCAGGGCGCTAGGTGATAATATCCTTTAACCAGCTTGTAGGGAGGTGTGCCATGATAGACTTCCGTGTCCCCGATGAGATCCAGGAAGCCATCGAGGGCCTCTTAAGGTTTGTAGACCAGGTAGTGGTCCCCCTGGAGGAAGAGCACCGGGACCTCCTTGAAGACGGTCACCGACTGTATAGTCGGGATGGGCGCCTGGTGGCCGAGGCGCAACAGCTGATGCGTCAGGTTCGTATGGCTTCGGCCCGGGCGGGGCAATACAACCTCTTCGTCCCCACCGAATTAGGGGGTCGCGGCCTGGGCCCCATAGCCCTCTACTTGGTATGGGAGGCCCTTTATCACCATGCCGGGCCAGGGCGTCTGCTCCCCTATCAGTCCCTGGCCCACTGGACTAGTGGCCCTGGCCCACACCTGCGCTACCTCTCTCAGGTAGCCCGGCAAGAAGTGCTCCCAGGCCTTCTCTCTGGGGAGAAGACGGCCTGCTTCGCCCTTACCGAACCAGGAGCAGGGTCCGACGCATGGGCCATTAAGACTACTGCCCGGCAGGACGGAGACGTGTGGGTGCTAGACGGAACCAAGAAATGGATATCCAATGGCCCGTACGCCGATCACGCCCTCGTCTTCACCGTCACCGATGCTGAGGCTGCCTCCCGTCGCCAGGGAGGCATCTCGTGCTTCTTTGTGGACGCGTCGTGGCCAGGATACGAGGTGGCAGAGGTGCTCAGGATCTATGGCCACGTAGGGGGTATGGAGGCCGTCTTGCGCTTCTCTAGCCTGAGAGTTCCCGGCCAGCGCTTAGTGGGGGAGCTCCACAAAGGGTTCGATATCGCCCTGCAGGGGGTGAACACGGGCCGACTGTACAACTGTGCACGGGCAGTAGGGCTTTCGCGGTGGGCCCTTGAGAGGGCAACCCGCTATGCCCAAGAACGGGTCGCCTTCGGCCAGGCCATCGCCGAGTACCAGGGGGTGCAGTGGCTCTTGGCCGACTCGGCCATAGAGACGTACGCTGCCCGCATGATGGGGCTCAACTGCGCCTGGCGGATAGAGCAGGGGGAGCCGGCCGTCAAGGAGACGGCCATCATCAAGGCCTTTGCCACTGAGGCCGGCTTCCGTACTATCGATCGCTGCATGCAGGTGATGGGTGGCGTAGGACTAAGTAACGAGGCCAGGCTCTACGATGCCTGGCACCAGCTGCGGACTGTCCGTATAGCCGATGGCTCGGCCGAGATAATGCGTAGAACGATCGCTCGGCGGCTGCTGCGGGGAGACCTCAGCTTTTAACTACACGCTCACCACCGCATCGGCCGACAGGACGATGTCGTTGAGGGTGGCGGCCCCTACCACCTCCGCCTCCTCTATGAAGTCGCCCCGCTCCAGGCCCAGGAGCATACATGACTGCTCACATACTAAGAACCGGGTGCCTGCCTGCCGGGCCTGCTCCATAACCTCCTTCAAGGTGGGGAAACCCCCTACGCGAATCTTCTCTGCCTCGCCCTTCTTGAAGGCGGTGATCCCCTTGATGAAGGCGTAGACGATGGGTTCTTGCCCCATGGCGGCAGCAGTTGCTGCTAGTACGAAAGGCGCATATAGCCTCTCAGGCGTGTCCGTCCCACTGGTCAGGAGATAAACGATCCTCTTCTTCTCTGCCATGGCCTACCCCCCTTTACGTATAAGGACCCTAATCAGACCGTCCCTCTTCTCTATGGCGACCACCTGATGGCCGGCCCACTTGGCCCAGGCCGGAAGATCGGCCTCCGCTGCCGGGTCGGTAGCCAAAATCTCCATCATTTCCCCTGGCGCCAGCTCCTCTATCTCCTGTCGGGCCTTGAGCACCGGCCCCGGACAGAATACCCCCTGCACATCTACTACCTTGGCTATCCCCAAGACCATCCCTTACCTCCTTAATGGCAATTATCTCATTTTCCGATTCAATTTGTCAACTTGATTCTCAAGGGTGGGTAGGGATAAAGGGCTGGTGGGGTTTGGTTGGTGGCCTAAGGGTTGTTGTTGGCCTAAACTGGGGGGTGGAGTGACCACATCTGAGAGCCATATAGAGGGGAAGGTTTGGGGCATAGGTGATGTAGCCTTAGCCCTGCTGGCGGTAGTGGTAGGGGCGGTAGTGATTTTGGCTCCGGCGGCAGGGGTGGCGGCGGTCTTGGCCCGCGGGACGCAGTTGGAGGAACATGAGGGGGCTATGGCTGCCCTGCTAGGGGGTAACATCGCTGTGGAGGCGCTATTGCTTCTGCTGCCGTTATGGGTGGTGATGCGAAGGGGCCATAAGGCGACCTCATTGGGATGGCGATGGCCCCGACGGGCTGGCATATGGGCAGGAATAGGGGCCCTTACGGCTGCATATGCCATCTTGGGGGTGTATGGGGTCATAGTCCAGGCGTTAGGGTTGGATGAGCTGCAGCCGAAGTCTGCCTTCCCTGAGGTCGTCTTCGAGCGTCCTGTCCTGATAGCCCTGGTAGGGGTAATGGTATTAGCCTTAGCGCCCATCGCTGAAGAGACGTTCTTTCGGGGCTTCGTCTTTGGTGGGCTTAGGAGGAGGTGGGGTATAGTTTGGGCCGCCTTGGCTTCAGGGGTCTTGTTTGGGCTCATGCACTTGCAGGCTGGGGCTATAGTTCCCTTTACAGCTATAGGCGTAGTTTTCGCCTTGGCCTACTCGTATACGGGCTCCCTTCTGCCCAGCATATGGGCCCACCTTGCCTTCAACTCGGTGAGCTTTGGGGTCCTGGTAGCCAGCAGCTGATGAGCCGAATAGGGGAGAGCTTTCAGGAGCTCAGAAGGAAGGGCGAGCTAGGGGTCATCGTCTATTTACCTGTGGGCTATCCCTCAGTAGAGGCCACTTTGGAGTTGGTACCAGCTGTGCTAGAGGGGGGAGCGCACATGGTAGAACTGGGCATCCCCTTTTCTGACCCCCTAGCCGATGGCGCTACCATCCAGCGGGCAACTCAGGTGGCCTTAGAGCAGGGGGTAACGGTGGAGAGGTGCCTAGAGGTGGTTGGGCGGTTACGTGGCCGAGGGGTGGAAGCACCTATCGTCCTTATGACCTACTACAACCCTGTCCTGGCCTACGGCGAGGAGGACTTCCTGGTTCACAGCAAAAAGGTGGGGGCTGATGGCCTCATCGTGGTGGACCTTCCATGGGAGGAGGGGGAGAACATAAGAGAGAAGAGCCTTCGATTGGGCCTGGACTTCATACCTTTAGTTGCTCCCACTACCCAGGACGACAGGATAGCGCGCATGGGAAGGGAGGGCCGGGGCTTTATATACTGCGTAAGCGTCACCGGGGTGACAGGGGCTAGAGACGAACTGCCACCTGATCTGCCCCAGCTGTTGCAACGAGTAAGGGCCTACTCCCCGTTGCCAATAGCCGTAGGATTTGGTATATCTAAACGCAAGCACCTAGAAGCCGTCCGGCCCTTTGCCGAAGGGGTGGTAATAGGCAGTGCCCTCATCCAGACTATGGAGGGGGCGAAACGGGAAGAAGCGATAGCGAGGGCGAGACGCTATGTGGAGGTGGTCACCGGCCGTAGGGCTGAGGCGCCCCATGATGACCTCTTTTAGGGGCGGGCCCCAGGCCGGGTCATTTGCTTGAGCTTCGGCAGGGCGGGCCCGGCCATATGGCGGAGGTCGTGGCATGCTGTGCCGGGGCATAAGAGGGGCTACTACAGTTCCGGCCAACACCCGCGAGGCCATTATGGAGGCTACGCGGGAGCTCTTGATGGCCATGTTGGAGGCCAACCAGCTGAAGGTAGAAGACATCGCATCGGCCATCTTCACCACCACGCCAGACCTGACAGCCGAGTTCCCAGCAGTGGCTGCCAGGGAGATGGGCTGGACCCACGTAGCCCTCTTATGCAGCCATGAGATGAGCGTGCCAGGCTCTTTGCCCATGTGCCTACGTGTCCTCCTGCATGTCAATACCGACAAGAGGCCGGAGGAGATCGTCCACGTTTACCTGCGCGGGGCCCGGATCCTGCGCCCTGAGTATGGGGCCTAAAGCCCCACATGTATGACGCCATGACGGGGAGGAGGAAGACTCATGATCGTAGTCATGAGGGCCGATGCCACACCTAAAGAGGTAGAATTGGTGGCCTCAAAGATAAGGGAGCTAGGCTACCAGGCCCGACCTATCCATGGGGTAGAGAGGACTGTAGTGTGCGTTCTAGGCCAAGTCTACCCTGAGCTGATGGACGAGCTCCTCGTGCTGGACGGAGTGGAGACCGTTCTACGGGTGAGCAAGCCCTACAAGCTGGCCAGCCGGGAGGTTCATCCCATGGACACTGTCATAAGGGTTGGTGACCTAAGGATCGGCGGTGGGCACATCGTGGTGATGGCGGGGCAGTGCTCGGTAGACACCGTCGACTACACCCTGGCCACGGCCCGAGCAGTGAAGAGGGCTGGGGCCCATGTCCTGCGGGGTGGGGCCTTCAAGCCTCGTACCAGCCCCCACTCTTTCGAGGGCCATGGGAAGAAGGGCCTAGAGATCTTGGCCCAGGCCAAGGCTGAGACGGGCCTGCCCATCATCACCGAGGTCCTAGACCCCAGGGATGTGGAGATAGTAGCAGAAGTGGCAGACATCCTCCAGATCGGCTCCCGCAACGGCCAGAACTTCGCCCTCCTGAAAGAGGTAGGCCGTACAGATAAGCCCATCCTCCTTAAAAGGGGGATGTGGGCCACCATGGAAGAATGGCTCCTGGCTGCCGAGCACATAATGTCCCAGGGCAACCACAAGGTCATCTTGTGTGAACGGGGCATCCGTACCTTCGAGACGAACACTCGCTTCACCTTCGACGTCAATGCCATCCCCTGGGTGAAGAGGGAGAGCCATCTACCTGTCATTGCCGACCCCAGCCACGGCACTGGCCGCTGGTACCTGGTGGAGCCTGTAGCCTTAGCCGCTGTGGCTGCCGGCGCCGATGGCCTCCTTATAGAGGTCCACGTGAGCCCTGATCATGCCCTCTCCGATGGCGCCCAGTCCTTAACCCCGGAGAACTTTACACGGCTAATGGAGAGGCTGCGGGTTTTGGCTGAGGCGCTGGGAAGACCCCTCCACCCCGAGGTAGCCCAGACTTCGGCAAGGGGCAACGGGCAGATTTCCTAGAGGGTAGCTTTGGAGCCGCAGCTGGAAGGCTTTCCAGGGCCTCTGCACCACCTGATCACGGAGGCGGAGGAGGGCCGCATAGACCTATGCCGCCTTTCCCTCTCCCGTGTAGCTGCCAGTTGGTGGGAGGAGGCCCAAGAGCGACCAATAGGGCCTGATGACCTGGTCTTCTTCATAAAAGCGATGGCCCGCCTCTTAGAGCTTAAGGCCCAGGCCCTCCTCTACCCTCAAAATAACAGCACCCAAGATGTGGCAGAAGGTGATGAAATCTCTAAAGCCTTGGCGGAGTGGCCCTTCTTGGCAGAGGCTGTTCAGATTTTGCGCGCCTGGGAAGGAAGGAGGGCCTATCCTCGGCCTAATAGAGGGGGGCAGCTGCCTAAGTCTCCAGACCTAGGAGTCGTAAGCCTCAGAGATCTGGCCAAGCTGGTCCAAGAAGCTCTCCAGGGTAGGCCCCAAGACCCTGCGCCACTAGACCTCCATGAGGAGGTGGTACGGCTACAAGAAAAGGTGGAAGAGTTAGAGGCCATCTTGGCCAGAAATGATGGGCCCATATCCTTCCAGCAATTGTTACAGTCGTGCCAGAGCAGAAGGGAGGTTATAGTCCTCTTTCTAGCTGTGCTGGAGCTGCTAAAGCAGGGGCGGCTGTGGGCTTACCAAAGCTCCCCTTTCGCTGAGATCCTTATTGCGCCCGTCCCTAGAGGGTTGGGGGAGGAGATGCCTGGCTCCCTGGCCTCCTGATAGACTAGTCCTAGACGATGGACAAAAGGGAGAGGGTAAAGGCGGCCATCCTGGGCAAGCCAGTGGACAGGGTGCCGGTATCGGCGTGGGGCCATGATTTTGGACGGGAATGGTCGGCCCAAGGCTTGGCCCAGGCCACCCTAGAGGCGTACCGCCAGTACGACTGGGACTTTATCAAGGTGAACCCCAGGGCGACGTATTATGGGGAGGCCTGGGGTAGTAGGTTCGAGCCCCATCCCTCGGGTGATGAGGGGCCAAGGCTGATAGCTCCCGCCGTAACCTCCCCAGGTGACTTGGCCCGCATTTCCCCTCTTCCCCCCGATGCAGGGCCTTTGGGAGAACAGTTGGAGGCCTTACAGCTCATCGCCCAGGAGGTAAAAGGGGAAGTCTTTATCGTGCAGACGGTGTTTAATCCCCTTGCCGTCCTCTCTCAGCTAACGGGGAGCCTAGAGGCGACGAAGAGGTTGATGTTGGAAGTACCCGAGGAAGTGGAGGGGGCTTTAGATGCTATAGCTGTCACCCTGGCCCGTTACTCCCAGGCTTGCCTCAAGGCCGGGGCCGATGGGATCTTCCTGGCTACAGTAGGTTGGGGAAGCCGCAAAGTTATTTCTCCGGCTGCTTACGGGCGATTTGGCCGCCCATATGATCTGATGGTCCTTGCGGCCGTGGCCGATGCGCCCTTCAACATCCTCCACGTCTGCCGGGACTACAATCTTCTGCCCTGGCTGCTGGACTATCCTGTATCTTGCTTCCACTGGGCTGTCCATGCTGCAGGAAACCCTTCCCTGCAGGAGGTGCTAGCACGGGTAGGCCGGGCGGTGGTGGGGGGCGTTAACCAGGAGGGGGTCCTCGTTCAAGGACCGCCCCAAGAAGTGTTTAGGGAGGCCAGACAAGCTATTGAGGCCACTGGAGGGAGGCGGTTCTTGCTCGCCCCTGGCTGCTCCGTCCCCCCTAAGGTTCCTAAGGAGTGCCTCCTGGCGTTAAGGCAGTCGGTGGAGGTGGGAGGGTGAAAGACCAGGTGCGCTGCGAGCTAGCTGCCATGAGCTTGGGGCGCCCTGTTGCCCTAACGTTGGGGAAGTTCGATGGAGTCCACCGGGGGCATCAACATCTCATCGCCTGGCTTGTCCATAGGGCTAGGGAAGAGGGTTTGGCCTCCCTTGTTATCACCTTGCATCCCCATCCGTTAGAGGTGCTACAACCTGGTACGCCAGTGAGCTACCTGTGCACCCTAGAGGAACGGGTAAACCTTTTGCAGGCCTTAGGGCCAGACAAGGTGGCTATCCTCACCTTTACATCTGAGCTGGCGGCCATGTCAGCCCATCAGTTTGTGTCCCTGCTGCGCGAGGAGCTGGATATGCGCCTCCTAGTGGTAGGGCCCGATATGGCCCTAGGCCACCAGCGGGAAGGCGACGTTCAGGCGTTAAGCTCCCTCGGGCGAGAGCTGGGGTTCTGGGTAGAAGTAGTCCCCCTGCTAGAGGAGGATGGGCAGAGGATAGGCTCCTCTGCCGTAAGGGAGGCCCTGGCTAAGGGCCAGATGGAGAGGGTAGCCCACCTGCTCGGCCGCAACTACAGCGTCCAGGGCCTGGTGGTGAGAGGTGATGGGCGGGGAAAGGGTCTAGGCTTCCCCACTGCCAATATCGCCGTATCCCCAGAGATCGCCCTTCCCTGCAAAGGGGTATACGTGACAAGGGCCTACATAGGTGAAGCCGGCCTGCCAGCGTGCACCAATATAGGCACTCGCCCCGTCTTCGGCGGGGACAGGCTCACCGTAGAGACGTACATCCTGGACTTCCAGGGCGACCTATACGGCAGAGAGCTAAAAGTGGAGTTCCTACACCGTCTGCGCGACGAACTTAACTTCCCCTCTGTGGAAGCTCTGGTAGAGGCAATGCACCAAGACATAGCTCACACCCGGGAGTTCTTCGCCCAGCATGGATGAGGTGCGCGTCCCTTCCCCCCAGGAGTTGAAGCGGATCCTTCGTCGTGGGGTGGCGGAGGTGATCCCAGAGGGGGAGCTGGAACGCCTCCTCATGGAAGGCCGCCTGCTACGCCTTAAGATGGGCTTCGATCCTACACGGCCCGTGGTTACCCTAGGGTGGGCTGTGGGACTGCGCAAGCTGAGGCAACTCCAAGAGCTGGGACACCGGGCTGTCCTCATTATTGGCGACATCACCGCCCAGATAGGTGACCCCTCTGGCCAATCAGAAACTAGGCCTATGCTCTCCCCTGGTGAGGTGGAGGCTAATGCTCAGGCGGTGCTGGAAAAGTTCTTCCTCATCTTGGATCGCGAACGTACGGAGGTGCGCAGGCAAAGCGAGTGGTTTGGCCCCTTTGGCCTTCGAGAGGTAGTAGCCCTTGCTGCCAAGGCCACTGTAGCCCAGATGCTGCAGAGGGAGGACTTCGCCCAGAGGTATCGTCTGGGTAGGCCCATTGCCCTTCATGAGTTCATTTATCCCTTGCTTCAGGCATATGACTCGGTAGCGGTAGGGGCCCATGTGGAGCTGGGCGGTACAGACCAGAAGTTTAATATCCTCATGGGAAGGGAGCTGCAACCTTACTACGGCCAGCCTCCCCAGTGCGCTCTCCTCATGCCCCTTCTTATCGGTCTCGATGGCCAGCGTAAGATGAGCCAGTCCTTAGGGAACTACATAGCTATCGATGCCCCACCACATGATATGTATGGCAAGCTCATGTCCCTGCCTGATAACCTCATCGTCCATTACCTGGAGCTCCTCACCGATGTCCCAGACGAGGAGCTAGAGGATATAGCCCGTGGCCTACAAGAGGGGAAGCTGCACCCCATGGACGCCAAGATGTACATGGCTAAAGAGGTAGTGGCCCAGTTCCATGGCCTAGAAGCAGCCCAAGAGGCGGAAGAGGAGTTTGTGCGTGTCTTCCGGGCCCGGCAGGTGCCTACTGCTGCCCCCACCTTCCCCGTGCCTATGCAACCTGATAAGACCTCTTTCGTAGACCTGACGAGGGTCCTCGTCGACGCAGGACTAGTGCCCAGCCGATCCGAGGCCCGTCGTCTCCTCTCCCAAGGGGCCATCGAGGTAGATGGAGAGATGGTGCGCACGCCGCGCGTGCTGGTGCGCCATGGTAGCATAGTTAGGGTAGGCAAGCACCGGTTCCTACGCATTGTGGACGCCCACAGCAGCTAAATGGATCACGCTGTTGGCATTGACATCATAGAGATAGAGAGGATTGAGAGGGCCTTAGCCCACTTTAAAGACCGCTTTCTGCGCCGAGTCTTTACCCCCATGGAGGTAGCCCTGTTCGGCGAACGCCCTCACGAGCTTGCAGCCCGCTTTGCTGCCAAAGAGGCGGTGATGAAGGCCTTAGGTACCGGGGCCCGTGGCGTAGGCTGGCGAGAAATAGAGGTGTTACCCAATCGCCGTGGCAAACCTGTAGTCTACCTCCACGGTAGGGCCAAGGAGAGGGCTGCCCTCTTGGGCCTCTCAGGGCTCGATGTGAGCATGTCCCATTCCCGTCGCTATGCCGTGGCCTTGGCTGTGGGCCACTGCCGTCCCGACGACGGCGAAAAGGAGAGATGGCGCCTTCACCTGGGCGCCCTCCTCAGGGAGCGGGGGCTTCTGTCATGAAGCTAGTCACTGTGGCCGAGATGCGAGAGGCCGAGGCTAAGGCTGGCGTCCCTGTATACCAGCTTATGGAGAACGCGGGGCTGGCCGTGGCCCAGGAGGTGTGGCTCCTTTTAGGAGAGGTGGTGGACAGGCGGGTGCTCGTGCTAGTGGGCCCAGGTAACAATGGGGGCGATGGCCTGGTGGCTGCTCGTCACCTGCACGATTGGGGAGGGAAGGTTGAAGTCTACCTCCTTGCCCCTAGGCCGCCGGCCGATCCCGTATACGCCCAAGTAGTAGAGAGAGGCATCCCCATATACCTCGCCTCCCAGGATGCCCTCGAATCTTTCAAGGCCCTGGAAGAGGCCCTGGCCCGCGCCGATGTGGTAATTGATGCTATCTTGGGCACAGGCCGGGCACGCCCCATCGGTGGCGAGATGGCCGAGGTGCTCAAGAGGTTAGCTCAGGCGCGTAAACGCCCCCTCGCCCCTCGCCTTATCGCCCTCGACCTCCCTTCCGGAGTAGATGCCGACACTGGTGCCGCTGATCCTTACACCGTGGCAGCCGATGTGACTGTTACCCTCCAGTGGAGCAAGGTGGGCTTGCACCAGCTACCTGCCTCCCAGCTAACTGGGCGATTAGAGGTGGTAGACATAGGCATTCCCCCGGATCTTGGCGATGCGTTCCTTGTGGAGCTTATGGACCGGCGCTGGGCGCGCCAGCTCTTGCCACCGAGGCCTCCTGGAGCCCACAAGGGCACCTTTGGACGGGCCATAGTGGTGGCTGGCTCGCCTCGGTATATCGGTGCCGGCCGCTTGGCGGCTATGGGGGCGCTGAGAGTAGGTGCTGGCTTAGTAACTCTAGCTTGCCCTCAAACGGTTCACCCTTTGGTGGCAGCGGGCATAAGCGAGCCCACCTTCTTACCTCTGCCCGACTACGAAGGCCAACTATATGGCCACTCGTTGCAGCCCCTGCTAGAGGCCATAGAGGAGGGGTGCCAGGCCCTTCTGGTAGGGCCCGGGATAGGGCGAGGCGGCTATGTTCAGGGCTTTTTGGGCGAACTTTTATCTGCCTTAAGGGCCCGGAACGTGCCAACGGTTTTGGACGCTGATGCCCTCAACGTTTTAGCCACCTTAAGGGACTGGCAGGATCGTCTGGTGCCAGGTCTGGTTCTCACACCCCATCCGGGAGAGATGTCCCGCCTTTCTGGCCTGAGCATCCCTGAGATCCAGGCCAACCGCCTTGCTATTGCCCGAACCTATGCCCAAAGGTGGCAAGCAGTGCTGATCCTCAAAGGAGCCCACACGATCATTGCCGCCCCTGACGGCCGGGCCCTTGTAAGCCCCTTCGTCAACCCTGGTCTGGCCTCGGCAGGGACAGGTGATGTGCTGGCTGGCGCCGTGGCGGGCCTCATGGCCCAGGGATTACCCCCCTTTGCGGCGGCTGGCTTGGGGGTCTATCTCCACGGGCTAGCAGGAGAGCTAGTCCGCGAAGAGATGGGCGATGCGGGTATAGTTTCGGGGGATCTTTTGGAGGCCTTGCCTAGAGCGATCAAGTCCCTAAAGGGGTGAGGTCATGTCCCGGAAATGGACAGGGCTCAAGGGCCGCCTTTGGCGAGGACGGGGTCGCGTTCCTCCAGATGCCCTAAGTGGGACACCTTACCCTCCTCTAGTTCGCCGCCTCCTGTGGCTCAGGGGCGTACGGACCCCTCACGAGGCCCGCATCTTCTTGGGGGAAGAGAGACGGGAGCACGATCCTTGGCTTTTGCCAGATGTGGACAGGGCAGTAGAAAGGCTATGCCGTGCCATAGCCTACCAGGAACCTATCGCCATCTTCGGAGATTTCGACGTAGACGGGGTGACAGCTGCTGCCCTTCTTTGGCAGGCCATAGAAGGCTTAGGAGGGAGGGCTCTTACCTACATACCTGACCGGCTTCAGGAGGGTTATGGCCTCAATGTGGAGGCGGTGCGCTTTTTGAAGGGCCTAGGGGCCCGCATCCTTCTAGCTGCCGACTGCGGTACCACCGCCGTAACCGAGGTGGCCACCGCAAGGGCTATGGGCCTGGACGTCATCGTCCTAGACCACCACAGCGTTCCTCCGGAGCTACCCCAGGGGGCAGAAGTGGTCAATCCCAAGCGCCGCGATTCCCATTATCCTCATGGGGATCTCGCCTCAGTAGGTCTGGCTTTCAAGGTAGCGGCAGCGCTTTACGAAGCTATGGCCAGGCCCTTCCCTTCTGATGAGCTCTTAGACCTGGTGGCCTTGGGCACAGTGACCGACCTGGTGCCTTTAGTGGGCGAAAACCGCTGGCTTGTACAGGAGGGCCTTAGGGTTTTGCGTAGGGGTAAAAGGATAGGCCTATGTGCCCTGGCCCGGGAAGCAGGCCTGGACATCTCAAAGGTTGATGGATGGGCTATAGGCTGGGTGCTGGGGCCCCGCCTGAACGCTGCCGGCCGCCTCTCCCATGCTAACAGGGCGCTCCGACTGCTCCTCACCCGCGATGAGGCAGAAGCGGTAGCCCTGGCCCAAGAGCTGGATCTGCTCAACCGCGAGAGGCAGAAGCAGACCGATGCCGCCCTGGCCCTGTCCTATCAGATGATAGGTGATGGGCCTCTTCCTTCCCTTATCTTTGTCGGCCATGAGGATTTCTCCTTAGGGGTGGTAGGGCTGGTAGCTAGTAGGCTGTGTGAACAGCTTTACCGCCCCACCTTCGTATATGCGGTGACGGGCGAAACGGTTCGGGCCAGCGGGCGCAGCATCCCCCAGTTGGACTTGGCGTCTCTATTGTGGTCGTGTGGGCACCTTTTCGTTAAGTTTGGGGGGCATCGACAGGCGGCAGGGTTTACGGCCTTGCGGGCCCGCCTGAAGGAGGTAGAGGAGGGGTTACAGTCCCAGGCCGCCCATCTTCTGAAGGGGATAGATCTTACTCCCACCCTAGAGGTAGATGCACAACTTCCCTTGAACTCCCTTCGTGGCGAGATTCTACGGTGGCTCCAAAGAATGGATCCTTATGGCCCAGGTAATCCAGAGCCTGTTTTCCTGGCCAGAGGAGTGCAACTGGTAGAGGTGCGGCCCTCTGGCCCACAAGGACGTAACTGCCGCCTCAAGTTGAGGGATGGCGATGTAGTCTGGTCTGGCTTAGTCCATGACTTAGAGGCAGATAGCTTACCTGGGGGAGGCAAGGTGGACATCGTATATTCGGTGGGGCGCTCCAGGGACAGCTACGGGGCCGTCGAGCTAAAGGTGCACGACCTGGCCCCTGCGTCCACAAGATAAAATAGTTGTACGGAGCGCATCACCGCTGTGAGGCTGTGCCGACTCCAAGTCTATAATTTCCGCAATTTGGCCAATGTCCAGCTAACGTTTCCTGAGGGGCCTTGCTTGTTCGTGGGC
The DNA here is from genome assembly GCA_030550295.1 of Chloroflexota bacterium. Lineage (GTDB taxonomy): Bacteria > Chloroflexota > Dehalococcoidia > SM23-28-2 > HRBIN24 > JAVVHA01. The sequence continues at coordinate 3,143 of JAUQPQ010000027.1, read as the reverse complement.
GATAACGGTCAGGGCAAGACCAACCTCTTAGAGGCGATATTCGTTTTGTCCGTCTTCCGTTCCTTCCGTGCCGATTCAGAAATACAAATGGTACGACGGGAGGCTATAGAGCAGGGCCTAGGAATGGCCAAGGTGACAGCAGAGATAGCGCGTAATCTCGGCCCCTTGCGATTAGAGCTGGCGATGGTGGTCCGAGAGGAGGGCCATGTGGGCAAATCGGTCAAAGTAAATGGCGCCCCAAAAAGGATCAACGAGGCGGTAGGCGCTTTCTTGGCAGTCCTCTTTACCGCCAACGACCTCGAGCTAATTTCAGGGTCGCCAGCAGCCCGGCGTCGCTATTTAGATCTGCTCCTGTCACGTCTCGATCCCGGTTACGTATTGAGCAGGCAGAGGCTGAGCAAGGTGCTGCTGCAGCGCAATTACCTTCTGCGGCAGATAAAGGAAGGTGCAGCTCGCCCAGAGGAGATGGAGTTCTGGGACCAATGCCTAGCCCAAGAGGCTGCCCGCATGATATGGGCCCGCGCCCAAACGGTGGCTTCCCTCCAATCGCTGGTCGCCTCTGCCTATACCACCTTAGGCGAGGGGGAAGATATAGAGCTCCATTATGTGCCCAAATTGGGAGCGGCAGGCAATGATGCCTTACACCAGGGTCCCGATGCCTTGGCTGAGGCGTTCCGTCTCGACTTAGAGCGGCTACGCCCTCAAGAGACGGCAGCCGGCATGACCCTTCTGGGCCCCCAGCGGGATGATATAGAGATAACATGGAAGGGAGTTCCAGCAGCAGGCTACGTCTCCCGCGGCCAGGAGCGCATTTTGGCCCTTGCCCTGCGGGTGGCCGAGGCCCTTTACTTGAAAGAGGCCAAGGGTGACTCGCCCCTTCTCCTCTTGGACGATGTGGTTTCAGAGCTAGATGTCCGTAGAAGGAAGCGCCTACTGGATATCCTTTCAAGGTACGAGCAGGTATTGGCTACTGCCACAGACCTACAGTCCTTCCCGCCAGAGCTGGTAGCCTCCTCTTCAATATACATGGTCTCTAAGGGGGAGGTGTTGCCCGTATCCCCAGCCAAGGGCCAGCAGCCTGACCTTCCCGAACCTTAAGTTTGGGCCGGAACGATGGCCCATAGGGAAGAGGGGAGGGCCTCAATGATCCTAGGAGAGATGGGGATGGGATCGCCGTCCAGGTGGCAAGGTGTTGGCTCTTCCCAATCAAGTTGGAACCGTCTGCCTTGCAAGTAGATGACCTTCTCAGAATAAAGGTGGCGCCCTATGGCTACCCTGATAAGGTGAGCTACCGATTCCATCAACCCATCTCCCTGGAAGACACAGAGGTCCAAAAGCCCGTCAGCTATCTGTGCCTCAGGGGCTAGCTGGACTAGCCCCGCATAGTTGCGAACGTTGGCAGCAACTACCATGAGGGCTCGACACCTTGTCTCTCCCCCCTGGTGGTGGATAACCAGGCCTCTCCCTCGCCAGCGGAGGGCCTCCCAGGCGGCGGTGACGGCGTATGCGCTAGCGCCAGTCCACCTTTTGAGGCGTAACGGGAGGCGATGGGTGATCTGGGCATCCAGGCCCATTCCCGCCATGAGCAGGAAGATGTGACCATCGGCCTGGCCTACGTCCACAAGGCGCCTCTGCCCATTCACTGCCGCTAGGGCCGCCTTTAAGGGATCAAGGGGTATCCCTACTTCGCGAGCCCAGACGTTGACGGTGCCTGCTGGCAGGAAAGCTAAGGCCGTTTCACTGCCTATCAGGCCGGCGGCCGCCTCTCTAAGGGTGCCATCGCCCCCGCAGACGAAGACGGCGTCCATCCCTGCGGCTGCGGCCTCCCGGGCAAAGATGGTGGCTTCCCCAGGGCCTCCCGTAACCCTTTCCTCTAGCCGGCAAGCATGTTGAGCGAGCACCTCTTTAACCTTATCCAGGCGCCTAGGGCCAGGGAAATTGTGGGCCGCAGGGTTGAGAATGAGTAGCGCTGCTTTAAGCTTCATAGCCTCCTGGTGTGGCCTTTAGCTCCTCCCCTTTTATATCATGAGGCTTTGAGAGCTTCTTTGCCGAGGTGAAGCCAATGAGGCCTAAGCTGCGCATAAGCCGTTTCGACCACGTCTGTTGGGTGGTGTGGAAGATAGACGACGTGCTGCCCCTCCTCAAAGGCCTTCTGGGACTTGAAGAGGTGGATCGGTTCCGAAATGAGAAGCAGGGGTATGCTGGAATCACGCTATCGGTTCCTGGGAGCAGGACTCGTATAGAGGTCTTAGAGCCCATCTCCAACGACTCCTTCTTGGTGCGCTTCTTACAGCGAAGAGGACCAGGCCTCCACCATCTCACCTTTGAGGTGGAGGACGTGGAGGAGGCAGCTAAGGCTATTAGCGCTTTCGGCATCGAGCCTTGGGGTGGCGTGCGCGAGGACGACGGATGGGCAGAGACCTTCATTCATCCCAAAGACTCGGGAGGGGTCCTAATCCAGTTCTACCGCTACGAGGATCACTCTCATGAGGAGGGCTAAAAGTGAGGCTGATCCAGCCCCAGGAGGGCGAGTTAAAGATCCACGGCCTTCGCATTCACTACTTTGAGTGGAAAGGCACAGGCCAGCGGCCTCTCGTCCTCCTACATGGGCTCCGTGACTACGCCTATTACTGGCAGGACTTTGCTAACCGCATGCTCGATGAGTTCCACATATTCGCCTACGACCAGAGGGGCCACGGGGAGAGCGAACACGCCCCTGGCGGATACCTAGTATGGGCCCTGGCCCGAGACCTAAAAGCCTTCGTGGAAATGATGGGCCTTGACCGGTTCGACCTGATAGGGCTATCTTTAGGCTCCCGCTGTGCAATGGCCTACGCAGGGGAGCATTGGCCCCAGTTGCGGCACCTAGTCCTGGTAGATATGGGGCCCCAAATGGCCCGTGCCGGCGCCGTGGGGCTGAAAGAGGATATGACCCAAAAGGCACAGCGGCCTCCCTCAACCTTCTCTTACGATGAGGCCTACGCGTTCTTCCAGGAACAGTGGCCTACCTTGGACGATCCTTCCCTTCGCCGCCTTATCCAGAACGCCCTCCTCCTCAACGAAGACGGGACCTATTCCTACCGCTACGACCGACGCCTCGCCGAGATCACCACGAAGTCGGCTATTGTGGAGATAGATTATCT
>JAUQPQ010000109.1 GCA_030550295.1 Chloroflexota bacterium | reverse complement strand
CCTCAAGGGGCACATTGACGTTAAGGATAGGTGCCTCGAAGCCGTCTATGTAGGGGACTTTCATGCCTGTACGTGGATCGGTTCCAAAGTAGTCCGGGTTTTTGCGGGCGCTATAGACGTTAGGGGGTCCCACTTCTCCAAAATGAACGGCCCCGTTCCAATGGGCGTTCGTACAAAGACGGTGTCCTTACGCTCATATGCCTCGCGGGCGAAGATAAGGAACACAGGGTAAGTGAGGCTCTGGAGGAAGTAGGCCGCTGGCCGCGCAAACCTTATCACTACTGTGTACCTGTCGGGCGTTTCTACCCGGTCAACATCTGCCAGTATGGCCGACTGGGCGATGCTCGTCTTGTAGACGTCGAAGCTGTACTTTACGTCCTCTGCGGTTAGCTCTCGCCCGTTGACGGGGGCTATGTTGTGAAACTTGACCCCTCGGCGTAGGTGGAAGATGATGGTCTGCTGGTCTGGCACCTCCCACCTTTCTGCCAAGTCTCCTAGCGTCTCCTGATATAGGTTGTGGGCGTTGCCGTAATCGTCGATGCGGAAGGCTACTAGGCCATTGAAATGGTTGGGGGCGAAGCTGGCCAGGGCATCGGCCTCGGGCCCGGTGATGTCCCATGCCCCGGTGAAACCCTGGTAGTGGGAGAACCGGAATGTGCCCCCATACTTCGGCCCTTGCCTCTGGCCTGGCAGCTCCCTCAGCTTGCTGTAGTGGTAGCGAGTCCGGTATTCGTGGAGGATAGAGCTAACCCCTCCAGGAGGCGTAGCCGCCGTAGCGCCAGGGGTGGTGGGTGCTGCCTTTTCTTCCCTACACCCTAAATATGTGGACGCAGTCACTCCTGCAAGGCCTAGGCCCCCCAATTGTAGCAATCGGCGACGGCTTAGGCGCTGCCTAAGAAGCCAAGCCCAACCCCGATAATTGGGCTCACCGTCCTCAGCTGCCCATCTGCTCACCATATCATCCTCCTATAAGCTTCCAGGCTAAAGGATGTAGCCATCATATAGACGTGTAAGAGGGATGTCAATTGCCTGGCTAATCGAAAATCCCTCCGAAGGCCTCCCGTTGACTTCTCCATATGGCCAGCTATAATGTGGGACAAAGTAGAGCAGCTGTTCGACTATGAGGGGCATAAGGATAAAGCCACACCCCTGGGCCCAGCCCTACGAGGGGGTTGTAGCTGAGGAAGAAGAAGAGGAAGGCCCTAACAAGGTCTTCGTAGATCCCCAGGTGGAGGTGCCTAGGGAGAAGTGGGCGCCTCGCTCCCCTCAAGAGCCCCCTGATGGACTTGAGGCTATCTTCGTCGATGGGGTGAGAAGGATAGATGTAGGAGTAGCGGAGGACGATGGGGGGACTCTGTATTGGGGTATGTTCGGCTCTTACGGTGTAGGGGCCGTGGTCTGTAGGCAAGGGCAGGCACAGGTGATAGAGGAGGTTGTGGAAAGGTGCCTTATTATGGGTGGGGATCGGATCCCACAGCAACTGGATATTCCGTGCGGCTCCGGCCTCCTACGCTATGAAGGCGTCTCCCTCTCAAGCAACCAGCCCCCTGAGATACGGGGCCATCTCCAGAAGCTCATGCTGCAAAGAGAAGGAAGCCTAGTATCACGTTTGGGTAAGGAGGAGGGAGGCCTCATCGTCATAGATGGGCCCCTTACTTCCCGGGTCGCCAAGGGCGTTCCTGTAATTGGCTACGTTAAAACGCACCATCGCTCGTACTTGGATGAGGAGCTCTTTAAGGTGGCATTACGGCTCTCTCTAGGGACACGGACGCCTCTCTTCCAGATCCAAGGGGCAGACCCCGGCGACAAGGACGGGGTGGATCGCCTTTCCTGCTACGTGCGCGTGTCCGAGCCTGTTCCGGGACACCATGCCATAGGGGGCATTGTGCGGCTGGAGATGTGGCAGGTGGTGGGCAGAGAGGTGGCAGCGCGTTTGGCTGACTGGGCCACGACCATATTGCCCCGTCTGGCTAGCGCCTCTCACTGGGACGTCCGTGCTCCTGTCAACCTCTACCCGGTGGCGGCCTTGGAGAGGGAACTCCGACATCGTTTGGGGGATCATTACTGGGTCCGCCGGGCCATCCTCCAGTTCTTGCAGCGGGGGTGAAGTTCATGCAACAACAACCTGTAGGGCTGGTGTTGGGAACAATAGATGCTGAGCCCCTGGAGTTCTGGGTGGGGGTGGAAAAAGGTCAGTACCTGCAGTTAGACGATGTGGTTTACGTGGACACCCAAATTCCTACAGGCGAAACCGTTACCATCTACGGCGTAGTGGACAAGGTATGTAGCCGTTACGAAGGCACCCGGTTCGATTCGGACGTCTTTCTAGTCACAGAGGGGGTGCTGCCTGCGGGAGTTGTAACCGTTGCCCACGTCTCAGTGACGCGCGTAGGGGTGGACAAGGAGGTTTTCGTCCCTCCCATGCCCGGCCAGCCAGTTTACCGCGCTTTGGGCGAGAAACGTGATCAGGCCCTCTTCTTCGATGCCATGGGTAGGCGCTTCCCGGCCGGGCTTTCCCGGGATGGCCAGGTAGTGTGGGCGGACCTGGACTTTCTAGATGGCACCAAGGGAGCCCATGTCAACATAGCTGGCACCTCGGGAGTAGCTACTAAAACCTCTTACGCCTGCTTCCTCCTTTACAGCCTCTTCCACCACCCCAACACCCAGGACGAGATGAAAGGTGCCACAGCCGTCATATTCAACGTAAAGGGGGAGGACCTTCTATTTCTGGATCTCCGCAACGAGCGCCTCACTTCCGAGCACTCGAAGATGTACGAGAGGATGGGTCTCCCTGTAGGACCGTTCTCCAGGGTCAAGATCTGGGCACCTCCCCGCCCAGGCTGGTTCGGAATATTGGCCGATGCCGATACGCGTCAGGAAGGGGTAACCCCTTACTGCTGGACCCTGAGGGAGTTCTGCCAGGAACGTCTCTTGCGCTTCCTTTTCGCTGAGGCCGAAGACGAATCCTTCATCTCCTACGCCGTACAAGTGGCTGAGCGCTACCTACAAAGGGAGACAGAGAGCCAGCCTAAGGATCAGGCGTGGGTAAAACTGGGTGATAAGCGCATTACGGCTTTCGACGAGCTGGTGGAGCATCTCTCCCAGCAGGGCCAGATGTTCCAGGACGCGCGCATTAGCACAGCCACACGGGAGGCCTTCTACCGGCGGCTGTGGGCCAGTGTCGAGACTGTGGGGCACCTCATCCGTGGCGACCTACACCCAGATGAGGTGGAAAAGTACCGTATGGACGTTTGGGACAACAAAGTGAACGTGATAAGCATAACTAAACTCCATGACCGGGCGAAAAGGTTCGTCGTGGGGGTGGTCCTCAAGCAGCTCCTCGAGGAGAAAGACAGAAGGGGCCAGCGCCTACCCCTTTTGTTCGTAGTCCTGGACGAGCTCAACAAGTATGCACCCCGGGATGGCCGAAGCCCCATAAAGGAGGTGGTTCTGGACATAGCTGAGAGGGGGCGCAGCTTGGGCATCATCCTAATTGGGGCCCAGCAGACCGCTAGCGAGGTGGAAAGGAGGGTGTTGGCCAATTCCTCCTTCCGAGTGGCGGGACGACTGGACGTAGTAGAGGCCGAACGTAGCGAATACGGCTTCTTGCTCTCTGTAGGCCAGCGCCGGGCCACCATCCTTAAGCCAGGAACCCTATTCTTGTTCCAGCCTCAAATCCCCCTTCCCATCCTGGCCCGCTTCCCCATGCCTGCCTGGGCTACTCG
>JAUQPQ010000026.1 GCA_030550295.1 Chloroflexota bacterium | reverse complement strand
CCTTATCTATCTTGTCGTAGTCGATCTCTGGGAAGATGATCTGCTCCTTTATGCCCAAAGAGTAGTTGCCCCGGCCGTCGAAGGAGTTGGTGGGTACTCCATGGAAGTCGCGGATACGCGGGAGGGCGGCATTTATGAGCCGGTCCAAGAACTCCCACATCCGGTCTCCCCTCAAGGTGACCATAACGCCTATAGGCATCCCCTTGCGCACCTTGAAAGCAGCGATGGACTTCTTCGCCCTCGTCACCACAGGCCGCTGCCCACTGATGAGGGAGATGTCATTGATGGCCGCCTCCACCGCCTTAGGGTTCTGGACCGCCTCCCCAAGGCCAACGTTGACGCATATCTTCTGGAGGCGGGGCACCTCCATAACGGAGCGGTAGCCAAACTCCTGCATGAGGGCAGGCACTACCTGCTCCCGGTATCTTTGCTTGAGCCTGGGCACGTGAGCTTCGTCCATGGCCTAGTCAATGTTGGCCTGACATTTTTTACAATAGCGCACCTTGCGCCCATCCTCTAGGAAGCGGAAACCTACCCTGGCAGCCTTATTGCAGCTGGGGCATATAAGCCTCACGTTGCACCAGGGAATAGGAGACTCCCTCTCCACGATCCCCCCCTGACGATTAGGGCGCGGGCGCACGTGACGCCTGACCACCTGGACTCCCTCTACCACGATGCGCCCCTCCCGTGGCTTCACCTGGAGGACCGCTCCCACCTTGCCGCGGTCACGTCCTTTGATCACCAGGACACGGTCATGGCGCTTTATCTTCTGGGCCATGGCCTAGAGCACCTCTGGCGCCAAGGAGATGATCTTCATAAAGCCCTTTTCCCGCAGCTCCCTAGCTACAGGGCCGAAGACGCGAGTGCCCCTAGGGTTGCGGCCGTCCTGAGAGAGGATGACAGCGGCGTTGTCATCGAACCTAATATAGGTGCCATCCCGGCGGCGGGTGGTCTTGGCCACCCTCACCACCACCGCCCGCACCACATCGCCCTTCTTTATGGGGGCGTTGGGGATGGCCTCTTTGACAGAGGCCACGATGACGTCTCCCAGGCCGGCATACTTTTTGGCCGAGCCCCCCAGAACGCGGAAGCACATGATCTCTTTGGCCCCTGAATTATCGGCCACCTTGAGACGGGTATAGTTCTGTATCATCCTCCTTCACCCCCCTCTGCGGAGGAGTCATCGACAAGGCCTAGGGCAGCCGCTGGCACCTCTGGGAGGCGGCCCCTCTCCAGGATCTCCACTACTCGCCATCGCTTCGTCTTGGAAAGGGGCCGCGTCTCTACGATGCGCACCCGGTCTCCTACGCGACAGGCGTTATCCTCGTCGTGGGCTTTGTACTTTTTCACCTTACGAACGGTCTTTTTGTACAGGGGATGGCGGGTGATGCGCTCCACCGCCACCACCACCGTTTTCTGCATCTTGTCGCTCACCACTACTCCTTCTAGCACCTTGCGGCGCCCATAGTGGACGTTCTGGGCCATGGCTACTTACCCCCCTCCCGGGCCAGCTGCCTTGCCCTCTGCTCGCTCAGCAGGCGCGCCAGGTGGCGCCGCATCTTCCACACCTGTCGATGGTCCTGGAGCTGTCGGGTCTGAAGGCGCAGCCGCAGCTGGAAAAGCTGACGGTAGGCCTCCTCTATCTCTTTGGCGAGGCTCGCCGCGGAGAGGCCCCGGATCTCCTGGGGTGTCTTTATGTAGCGGCCCATGGCCCTACGCCACCTCCCTCCTCCTGACGACACGGCAGGGGATGGGGAGCTTCTGAGCAGCTTGTGAGAGTACCTCACGTGCTATCTCTTCCCTCACCCCAGCTATCTCGAAGATGATGCGGCCGGGCCTGACCACCGCCGCCCAATACTCCACAGGGCCCTTACCCCCTCCCATGCGCGTCTCCAATGGCTTCTTGGTGATGGGCTTGTCGGGAAAGACACGGATCCACATTTTGCCACCCCGCCGCACAGAGCGGATGATAACGCGGCGGGCAGCCTCGATCTGGCGGGCTGTGAGCCAGCAGGCCCCTAGAGCCTGAAGGCCATACTCGCCAAAGGCCACCACGTTGCCCGAGTTGGCCCTCCCCTTAAGCCGTCCCCGCTGCTGCTTCCGATATTTAACTCTCCGTGGCTGAAGCATCGATGCTCACCTCCGGGGATACCTCGACGAAGGGGGCCTCTTCGCCTCGTCTCTCCACCGGCAGGAGGGCATCGCCGGTGTAGATCCAAACTTTTACGCCGATGACCCCCTGGGGTATTACAGCCTGGGCGAAGCCATAGTCGATGTGGGCCCGTAAGGTATGGAGGGGTACCCTACCCACTAACTCTACCGCTTTACGGCTCATCTCTGCACCCCCTAGGCGTCCGGCTACACGTATCTTTATGCCCAGGGCGCCCCTCTGCATGGCCAAGGCTATCGCTCGCTTCATGGCCCGCCGATGGGATATGCGCCTCTCTATCTGGCTGGCGATGGTCTGGGCCACTAGGCGGGCGTCTAGCTCGGGCACTGGCACCTCTTGGATGTTCACTCGTATCCTCTTGCCCGTAAGGGCCTCCAAGGCGGTGCGGATCTCCTCCACCCGCTGCCCCCCACGACCGATGACGATACCCGGGCGGGCTGTGTGGATGGTGACGCCTACCTGGTTGGCGTTCCGGTCTATCTCTACCTTGGAGATGGCTGCATCAGGCAGCATCTCAAACACTCGGCGGCGGATCTCGATGTCTTCGTGGAGGAGCTGAGTGTAGGCGGGCTTCTTATCGGTGAACCATTTGCTCTGCCAATCGTAGATTATGCCTATGCGTAGCCCTATAGGATGGATCTTATGGCCCATACTCTACACCTCGTCCACCACTATCGTTATGTGACAGCGCCGACGCTGTAGGATGTTGGCCCGGCCCCGAGCCCGCGGGTCGAGCCTCTTGAGGCGGAGGGCGTCACCAGCCCAGCATGCCACCACCCGCAGCCGGCGGGGATCCATGCTGTAGTTGTTCTCGGCGTTGGCGGCAGCCGAGCGCACCACCTTGGCCACCAGCTTCGCCTTAGGGGTAGGCATGAAGCGCAAGATGGTGAGGGCCTCATCTACCCGCTTGCCCCTTATCTCGTCCAATATGAGGCGGGCCTTCTTGGGGGAGATGGGCAGGTTGCGCGCCAAGGCCTTCACTTCCATGGCTACTTCTTCTTGAGGCGGGCCACCTGGGCTGTCTTGCCGCTATGGCCTCGGAAGGTGCGGGTGGGGGCGAACTCCCCCAACTTGTGGCCCACCATGTTCTCCGTAATATATATGGGAACGTGGCGCCTGCCATCGTGCACTGCGATGGTGAGGCCCACCATCTCTGGGACGATGGTGGACCGGCGGGACCAGGTCTTTATGACCACCTTCTGGCCCGACCGCTTCACCTTCATCACCTTTTCTATCAGCTTGGAGTCCACATAGGGACCTTTCTTGCGGGAGCGGGACAACGTCTGCTCACCTCCTACTCATACCGGCGCCGCACGATGTACTGGTCTGTCTCCCGGCGGCGACGGGTGCGCATTCCCAGGGCAGGCTTCCCCCAGGGCGTCTTAGGATGGGGCAGACCTATGGGGGCCCGGCCCTCCCCTCCCCCGTGAGGATGGTCGCGCGGCGTCATGGCCGATCCCCTCACGGCGGGACGCCATCCTAAGAGGCGCCGCCGCCCAGCCTTCCCTAGGCGGATCTGGTCATGCTCTACGTTGCCCACCTGCCCTACGGTGGCCATGCATTCCCCTAATACCCGCCTCACCTCCCCCGATGGGAGGCGCACTAAGACATACCGCTCCTCTCGGCCCAGTACCTGGGCGGCAGCGCCGGCGCTGCGGACCAGCTTGCCCCCCTTGCCCTTCTGGAGCTCTATGTTGTGCACAAGCGTCCCTACAGGGATCTCCCTCAAGGGCAGGGCGTTGCCAGGTTTCACCTCTGCGCCGGGCCCAGCCATCACCGTGTCCCCTACCTGCAACCCCAAGGGACATATGATATACCGCTTTTCGCCATCGACATAGTGGATGAGGGCGATACGGGCAGAGCGGTTAGGGTCGTACTCGATGGCCGCTACCTTGCCCGGCACACCCCACTTGTCGCGCCGGAAGTCTATTATGCGAATTTGCCGCTTGGCACCCCCGCCCCGGTGGCGGACGGTGATGCGGCCCTGGTTGTTGCGCCCGCCTGTCCGCTTCTTGGGGATGGTGAGGGACTTCTCCGGCTCCTCCTTGGTGATCTCATCAAAGGTGTAGCCAGTGGCGTTGCGCCTACCCGGTGAGGTGGGTTTGTAGACCTTAATGCCCATCGCTTATACGCCCTCGAATATCTCTATGCGGTGGCCAGGCGCCAAGGTGACGATGGCCTTCTTCCACGGCCGGCCCAGGAGGAGGTGGCCGGTGCGAGTGCGGCGCGCCTTCTCCTGCAGCGTGACGACGTTCACCTTCGTCACCTTTACCCCAAAGACCTTTTCCACTGCCTCTTTGATCTGGGTCTTGGTGGCCTCAGGGTGGACCTGGAAGACGTACTTTCCTAGCTCTGCCAGCCTCGTAGCCTTTTCGGTCACTACGGGGCGGAGGACGATGTGGGTGGGGTGGAGGGCCTTAGCCATTGACACCACACCTCCTCAGGGCCCTTCGCCTGTCCGCCTCCTGGCCCCACACCTCTTCGGCCTTGCGTACCGCTGCTACCGTCATCACTAGATAGCGGTGATGGAGAAGGTCCACCACGTTAAGGTAAGAGGCAGGCTGGTAAGACTTTCTCTCCAGATTGCGTACAGAGAGGTAGACGTTGCGGTCGGGCTCGCCGGTGACTATGAGGGCAGAGCGGTCTACCCCTAGGTTCTGCAATATTCGGGCCATCTCTTTGGCGCTGGGTTGGGGGAACTCAAGCTTGTCCACCACTATCAGCTCGCCATCGGCCACCTTGGCCGATAGGGCAGAGCGGATGGCGAGGCGGCGCATCTTCTTGGGCAGCTTCTGGGAGTAGTCACGGGGCTTAGGCCCAAAGACGATGCCGCCGTGGCGCCAATGGGGGGCCCTTATGCTCCCCTGGCGAGCGCGGCCGGTGTACTTCTGAGGCCGCACCTTCCGGGTGCTCCCTTTCACCTCGCCCCGCGTCTTGGTGCTAACAGTCCCTTGCCGCTGGTTGGCCCTTTGGGCAACGTACGCCTGATGGAGGACGGCCTTGTTGGGGCGGATCCCAAAGACGTAGTCTTCTACCTCAATGGTCTCTATTTCTTCTCCCTGGACGTTCTTAACTGCCAGCAACACTGGCCTTGGCCCTCCTCTTCTTCAAGTCATCGGCAGCGTTGGCGAACTGGATCTTTAGTAAGCTTCCTTTGTGGCCTGGCACTGCCCCCTTGACCATCATGATCCCCTTGGCAGGGTCCACATGGACAACTAAAAGGTTCTTCGCCGTCACCTGACAGGCGCCCATATGGCCTGCCATACGTAGGCCCTTTATTACCCGGCCTGGGTCGGTCCCTGCACCTATGGAGCCAGGAGCCCGCCAACGGTCAGACTGGCCGTGGCTCTTAGGCCCCCCGGCGAAGCCGTGGCGCTTGACTACCCCTGCAAACCCCTTCCCCTTGGATATTCCCACAACGTCCACCAGGTCGCCAGGCTGGAATATCTCGCATCCCACCTTCTGGCCTACCTGCCACTGGCCGGGGTCCTCCACCGGAAATTCACGCAGATATCGGAACTGCCCTAGCCCCTTCATGTGGCCTTGGAGGGGTTTGTTCAGCCTCCTCCGGAAGCCGTACCCCAGCTGGACGGCGTTGTAACCGTCCTTCTCCTGGCTCTTCACCTGTACGACGGTGGAGGGAAGGGCCTCAAGTACCGTGACAGGAAGGGCCGTACCATCGGCCCCGAAGATCTGGGTCATGCCAAGTTTTCGCCCTAAGATGCCGCCTATCTTCATAGCTTTATCTCTATGTCCACCCCTGAAGGTAGCTGGAGCCTCATAAGGGCATCAACTGTCTTAGAGTCCGGGTTGATGATCTCTATTAGCCTCCTATGCGTCCGAATCTCGAAGTGTTCCCGCGAGTCCTTATCTATGTGGGGTGAGCGCAGAACGCAGAAGCGGCGGATCTCGGTGGGCAGGGGTATGGGGCCCGCTACCGCGGCACCTGCCCTCTCGGCCGCTTCTACGATCATTCGGGCCGATTGGTCCAAGATGCGGTGGTCATAGGCCTTGAGCTTAATGCGGATCTTCTGCCGGGCCACGGCCTCTACCTCCGGACAGCGCCCTTGGCCCGCCCAACTATCGCCTCAGCCAGAGACTGGGGCAAGGGCTCGTAGTGGTCGAACTCCATGGTGTACGTGGCCCGGCCCTGGGAGAGGGAACGAAGGTCGGTGGCGTAGTTGAAGAGCTCGGCCAGGGGCACAAGGGCAGTGATGAGGCGCAGGTGCCCCTGATGGTCCACATGGACGACATGGCCACGCCGGGCCACAATATCGCCCAAAATGTCGCCGAAGAACTCCTCTGGGGTGGCTATCTCCAGCTTCATGATGGGCTCCAGTAGTACAGGCTCACCCTGACGTAAGCCTTCCCGCACCGCTATGGCCCCTGCCATCTCAAAGGCGAAGGTGGAGGAGTCTACCGGGTGGTGCTGCCCATCTACCAAGGTCACCTTGACGTCAATGACCGGGTAGTTGGCCAGCACGCCCGACTCGAGGGCCTGCCGGGCCCCCTTCTCCACAGCAGGGATGAACTCCTTAGGTATAACGCCCCCTACGGTGCGGTCCTCAAACTGGAAGCCGCTGCCCCGGGGCAGGGGCTCCACCTCCACCACTACCACCCCATACTGGCCACGCCCACCCGTCTGGCGGATGAAGCGCCCTTCGGCCCGGGCAGGGCGGGTGATGGTCTCCTTATAGGCCACCTCGGGGCGCCCTACCCTGGCCTCCATCCCAAACTCCCGGCGCATGCGGTCCACTACTATCTCCAAATGCAGCTCCCCCATGCCCGAGATGATCGTCTGGCCCGTCTCAGGATCGTAACGATAGCGGAAGGTGGGATCCTCCTCCGACATGCGGGCCAGGGTAAGGGCCAGCTTCTCCTGCTCGTCCTGAGACTTGGGCTCAATGGCCACCGCCACCACCGGCTCGGGGAACCTGATGGCCTCTAAGAGGATGGGGTGGCTCTCAGAGCAGAGGGTGTCGCCAGTAAACGTGTTCTTGAGGCCCACCGTGGCAGCGATCATCCCCGCCCTTACCTCTGGTATGTCTTCACGACGATTGGCGTGGACGCGCATTATCCGGCCCATGCGCTCCCGATGCCTACGGGTGGAGTTGTAGACGTTGGCTCCCTGCCGGATGCAGCCCGAGTAAACGCGGAGATAAACCAAACGCCCCACGTATGGGTCTGCCACCACCTTGAAGGCCAAAGCAGCGAAAGGCTCATCGTCGCTGGGGTGCCGCTGCACCTCCTGGCCCGTCTCGGGATCAGCTCCCTTCACCGGGGGCAGGTCGGCAGGGGAAGGCAGGTAATCTACTACGGCGTCTAGGAGGGGCTGAATGCCCTTGTTGCGCAGGGCAGCGCCACACAACACAGGGGTGATAAGGTAAGAGATAGTGGCCCTACGTATCGCCTTCTTTATCTCCTGAGGCGAAAGGGCGTGACCCTCTACATAGCTTATGAGGACTTGGTCGTCTACTTCTGCCAGGGCCTCAATCATCTGCTCCCGGCGCTTGCGGGCCTCCTCCCTAAGCTCATAGGGGATGGCGATGCGCTGAGGAGGAGCATCAGGATCATCGGAGAAGAGCCATGCCACCTCTTCAACTAGGTCTACCACGCCCTGAAAGGAGGCCTCAGCGCCGATGGGGATCTGGAGGGCCACCGGCCTAGCCCCTAAGCGGTCGCGAATCATCTCCACCGTGCGCCAGAAGTCGGCCCCAAGGCGGTCCATCTTGTTTACGAAACAGATGCGAGGGACGCGGTAACGGTCGGCCTGACGCCATACCGTCTCCGACTGGCTCTGGACGCCATGGACAGCCTCGAATACCACTATCCCCCCATCCAAGACACGAAGGCTTCGCTCCACCTCTACTGTGAAGTCTACGTGTCCCGGCGTATCGACGATGTTGATCAGGTGGTCTCGCCAGGTGCAGGAAGTAGCGGCCGCGGTTATGGTGATACCCCGCTCCCTCTCTTGGGGCAGGTAGTCCATGGTGGCCGTCCCTTCATCCACCTCGCCGATCTTGTAGGTACGTCCTGTAAAATACAGGATGCGCTCGGTAACGGTGGTCTTGCCGGCATCTATATGGGCGATGATGCCTATATTACGTACTCGCTCTATCGGGACTTCTCTCATGGGTTCCCCTCATCACCACCGGTAATGGACGAAGGCCCGGTTAGCCTCGGCCATTCGGTGAGTATCGTCACGGCGCTTGACGGCCGCCCCGGTGCCACGGTAAGCGTCCAAAAGCTCGGCTGCCAGCCGCTCAAACATGGGGCGCCCCTTGCGGGCACGGGCAGCATCCCTGATCCAGCGCATAGCCAGGGATACCTGCCGTTCAGGCCTCACCTCGATGGGTATCTGGTAGGTGGCACCACCCACCCGGCGAGGGCGCACCTCTAAGACCGGCATACAGTTGCGTACCGCCTGCTCAAACACACGTAGCGGATCTTCGCTAGCGCGTTGCGCCACCAGGTCGAGGGCCCGGTACACTATCTTTTCCGCCTTAGACTTCTTGCCCTTCCACATGATGTGATTGATGAACTTCTGCACCCAGACGCTCCCAAACTTTGGGTCAGGGGGCACCTCGCGCTTTACTACACGCCCTTTGCGCCTGGGCATAACCTTAGGCCTCCTTTAGGGGCGCCGAGCCCCATACTTGCTGCGCTGTTGACGCCGACCTTGGACACCAGCGCAGTCCAAAGCGCCCCGAACGATATGGTAGCGTACGCCAGGCAGGTCCTTGACACGGCCTCCCCTCACCAAAACGATGGAGTGCTCCTGCACGTTGTGCCCCTCGCCAGGAATGTAGGCAGTCACCTCTATGCCATTGGTGAGCCGAACCTTGGCTATCTTGCGCAAAGCCGAATTAGGCTTCTTGGGGGTCATGGTACGCACAGCGGTGACCACCCCCCTCTTCTGCGGCGAGGAAAGGATGTCCATCTCCCCCCGCAGGGAATTGAAATGATACAGGAGGGCGGGGGCCTTGCTCTTCTTCTTTAAAGGCTTCCGCCCTTTGCGCACTAGTTGGTTTATGGTAGGCATCTCCTCCTCTCCCCAAAATAAATGGCCGAGAGGCCGCATAGAAAGGGGCCCTCGGCACCTGCCCCTTCAGGTCTTGCGACGCCAAACCTTAAGTTTATCTGCCCTATCGGGCGCAGTCAAGCCTACAAAGAGACCAGGGCCTTCTTCCAGGATCGCTAGGGCAACGGCGCCACTGTTGGCCAACTCAAGACCCAGCCCTTTGGGGCCCTTTCTTTTGCTCGCCATCTCCCACCACATAGGCACGGATGGCCAGCAAGGCGACCAAGCCCCCTTAAGGCCATTGCACAAAGGCCCCACGCTTGCTAAGAGATAGACCTCACGGTCCGGCGAGCCGACTACACCATTACGGCGGGCAGGAAGATGGGCTCCATCGGCCCCAGGTGGTTCCTGCACTAGGTTGCCGCCCCTAGCCCCTTCATTTGGGCCAAGCCGTGTACGGGGCTGGGGCATGACCTCTTGACAGGCGCCCTCTAGGCGAGTAAAAAAGGAATGGTGGGTAGATGGGCCTGGCCTTTGGCCGGGCCCCATGCACCTTAACAGGCGAATAAGGGAGGAAGCCCCAAGGCCCGTCTTCACGGGTTGTGGAGGCCGTGGCGCGGTGGCCAAGCGTTTAGGGGCACGTGGTGGATGCCTAGGCGCCGGAGGCCGAAGAAGGGCGTGGCAAGGCTGCGAAAAGCCTCGGTTAGCTGCCAAGCTAGCTTAGCCGGGGATTCCCGAATGGGGTAACCCATCGCGGTGTCAAGCCGCGATACTTCCCCCTCTGGGGGAAGAGGGAACCGGGGGAACTGAAACATCTTAGTACCTCGAGGAAAAGAGACTATTCCCCTAGTAGTGGCGAGCGAACGGGGAGGAGCCCAAACCGGGCGGGAGGGTAACGGCCCACGGGCTATTGCCCGCCCGGGGTTGTGGGACGCAGGCGGGGCCGGCCGTGGCAGGCCCGAGGAGTTACAAAGGCCTACCCTAGCCGAAGGACCCTGGAAAGGGCCGCCACAGAGGGTGACAGCCCCGTAGGCGAAAGGGGGAGGCCCTCCTTGGCCTGTGCTCCCAAGTACCACGGAGCACGTGAAACTCTGTGGGAATCTGGGGGGACCACCCTCCAAGGCTAAATACCATCCGGCGACCGATAGTGCACAAGTACCGTGAGGGAAAGGTGAAAGAGGACCCCGGGAGGGGAGTTAAAAGATCCTGAAACCGCGTGCCCACAAACCGTCGGAGCCTGGGGCGCAAGTCCTGGGTGACGGCGTGCCTATTGAAGTATGAGCCGGCGAGTGGATCTTGGTGGCTAGGTTAAGGGAGGAGACTCCCGGAGCCGTAGCGAAAGCGAGTCCGAAGAGGGCGCCGCCCCCTAAGGGGCAGGTCGCCGGGATCCGGCCCGAAACCGGGCGAGCTACCCATGGCCAGGGTGAAGCGTGGGTAACACCCGCGTGGAGGCCCGAACCGGTTGGCGGTGCAAAGCCATCGGATGAGCTGTGGGTAGGGGTGAAATGCCAACCGAGCTCGGAGATAGCTGGTTCTCCCCGAAATGCATTTAGGTGCAGCCTCAGGGGCTCGCTGGCGGAGGTAGGGCTCTGGATGGGCTAGGGGGCAACCAAGCCTACCAAACCCAACCAAACCGCGAATGCCGCCAGAAGACGCCCTGGGAGTGAGCCCGTGAGGGATAAGCTTCACGGACGAGAGGGGAACAACCCAGACCGCCAGCTAAGGCCCCCAAATGCGGGCTAAGTGGTGAAGGAGGTGGGGCGGCAAAGACAGCTGGGAGGTTGGCTTAGAAGCAGCCATCCTTTAAAGAGTGCGTAACAGCTCACCAGTCGATGTCGCCCTGCGCCGAAAATGTAACGGGGCTTAAGCCCGCTGCCGAAGCTGCGGGCCCGTAAGGTCCTTGGGCCTTATGGGCGGTAGGGGAGCGTCCTGGCCCGCGCTGAAGGTGGGCCGCAAGGTCTGCTGGAGCGGCCAGGAGCGAGAATGCCGGCACGAGTAGCAAGAGGCAGGCGAGAATCCTGCCCACCGAATGGCCAAGGCTTCCTACGGAAGGGTCGTCCGCGTAGGGTTAGGCGGGACCTAAGGCTAAGCCACACAGGCGATGCCGATGGATAGCCGGTCAACATTCCGGCCCCACCGTCCCGGCGCTACGAGGCAGAGGGGGGACCCAGGAGGGTAGGTCGGGCGGGCCTAGTGGACATGGTCCGTCCCTGGGCCGTAGGCGTCTGGGGGTAGGCAAATCCGCCCCCAGGTTAAGCGGAGGGCTCGGGGCGAGGGGAGACTACGGTCAAGCCGAGCCGACCGAGCCCACACTGGCTAGAAAAGCCTCGCTGCCCAGCCGTGGCGGTGCCCGTACCGGAAACCGACACAGGTGGCCTGGGGTAAACGCCCTAAGGTGGACGCGTGATCCCCCGTCAAGGAACTCGGCAAGTTGGCCCCGTAACTTAGGGAGAAGGGGTGCCCTCTGGGGTGAAGGCCCTTGCGGCTGGAGCTCTGGGGGGTCGCAGCGAAGAGGCCCTGGCGACTGTTTAACAAAAACACAGGTCCCTGCCAAGGGGAAACCCCAAGTATAGGGGCCGACGCCTGCCCAGTGCCGGAAGGTTAAGGGGAGGGGTGATGAGCCCCAAACCGAAGCCCCGGTGAACGGCGGCCGTAACTCTGACGGTCCTAAGGTAGCGAAATTCCTTGTCGGGTAAGTTCCGACCCGCACGAAAGGCGTAACGACTGGGGCGCTGTCTCGACGGGGGGCGCGGTGAAACTGCAGGGCCTGTGAAGATGCGGGCTACCCGCGGCGGGACAAGAAGACCCCGTGGAGCTTTACTGCAGCTTGGCGTTGGCGACGGGCCAGGGATGCGTAGGATAGGTGGGAGGCTGAGAACCTCTGGCTCTGGCTGGAGGGGAGCCGTCGGTGAAATACCACTCTTCCTTGGTCTATCGCCTAACCTGCAAGGCAGGGACAGCGCCTGGTGGGCAGTTTGACTGGGGCGGTCGCCTCCTAAAAGGTAACGGAGGCGCCCAAAGGTCCCCTCAGGCTGGATGGCAATCAGCCGTTGAGTGTATGGGCAGAAGGGGGCTTGACTGCGAGGCCTACAAGCCGAGCAGGGGGGAAACCCGGGCCAAGTGATCCCACGGCACCTTGTGGGAGGGCCGTGGCTTATCGGATAAAAGCTACCCCGGGGATAACAGGCTGATCGGGCCCAAGAGTTCATATCGACGGCCCGGTTTGGCACCTCGATGTCGGCTCGTCCCATCCTGGGGCTGGAGAAGGTCCCAAGGGTTGGGCTGTTCGCCCATTAAAGGGGCACGTGAGCTGGGTTCAGACCGTCGTGAGACAGGTCGGTCTCTATCCGCCGTGGGCGCTGGAGGCTTGAGGGGGGCTGGCCCTAGTACGAGAGGACCGGGCTGGGCGGACCTCTGGTGTGCCGGTTGTCCCGCCAGGGGCAAAAAGCCGGGTAGCCATGTCCGCACGGGATAAGCGCTGAAAGCATCTAAGCGCGAAGCCCTCCCCAAGACGAGGCCTCCCACCCCATTAAGGGGGTAAGGCCGCGGGAAGACTACCCGCTTGATAGGCGGCAGGTGTAAGCCGGGCAACCGGTTGAGCTGAGCCGTACTAATGGCCGAGGGCTTGGCCACCGTGCCACCGCCCTCACAACCCGAGCCTGGGGCCAAAGACGCGGGGTGGAGCAGCGGCAGCTCGCCGGGCTCATAACCCGGAGGTCGTGGGTTCGAATCCCACCCCCGCTACCATCCTCCCTAGCGCCTATGAAGGGCCCCTGGTGGCTAGAGCGGGGTGGACCCACCCGTTCCCATCCCGAACACGGTCGTGAAACGCCCCAGCGCCGACGATACTGGCGGGGCAACCCGCTGGGAAAATAGGCCGCTGCCAGGGGCTTTTTTCTTCTCCTCTTCCTTCCTTACCGCTTGGTAGTATAATTGGGTTGCAAGACCTGACCCCAAGGAGGTGGCCTTGAAGGAACCCGCCCACCGCCCCCCTGCCGAGATCATGGCCCAGCTCCTCAAGACCCAAGGGGCATACCGCCACCTGCGCAAGGGCGAAGTGATAGAAGGGATGGTAGTGGGCCACACCCGTGAGGGTGTCCTTGTAGACGTGGGGGCCAAAACGGAGGGCCTCATCCCCTACAGCGAGATGACCTGTCTTGGCCCCAAAGGCCACCAGGCCCTGAGCCCAGGCCAGCGCATAAGCGCCTACGTCCTTCGCCCCGAGAGCGAGGGGGAGATCATCCTCTCCTTGGACAGGGCCCGCAGCGAGGAAGGGTGGCGCATACTCCAGGAACACTACCAGCACAACCAAATCTTCCAGGCCCTAGTGGTAGGCCACAACCGGGGCGGGCTAGTCCTCAGCGTCGAAGGGGTACGCTGCTTCCTCCCTGTTAGCCAGATGGTGGTATCCCCCGAGCGATCTGACAGGGAGAGCGCCCTTCCCCGCTGGGTTGGACAATGGCTCACCATCAAGGTGTTGGAGCTCAATCGGCGCAAGGGCCGGGTTATCGTCTCCGAGAAGGCGGCCCACGAGGAGCGCCGCCCGAGCCTCATACAAGAGCTAGCTGAAGGGCAAGTGCGGCAAGGCCGCATCACCAGCATCAGGGACTTTGGCGTCTTCGTAGACTTGGGGGGCATAGAAGGCCTCGTACCCCTCTCAGAGCTGGCCTGGGACCCCGAAAAGCCCCCACCCCAGGTGGGCGAAATGGTCCAAGTGGTAGTAACCAAGATCGACCACGAAAACAACCGCATCACCCTTTCCCTCCGGCGCGCCCAGGCCGAAGCGTGGGGCGCCCTAGTAGCCCCCTACCGCGAGGGCGACGTCACCGTAGGCATAGTAAGCAAGATAACCCCCTTTGGGGCCTTCGTGAGGGTGGAAGGGAAGGTAGAAGGGCTCATCCACATATCAGAGCTGGCCGACCATCACATAGAGCACCCAGGCCAGCTCCTCAAAGAAGGGGAGATCGTCCCCGTCAAGATCTTGCGCATCGAAAGGGATAGGTGTCGCCTCAACCTATCCCTAAAGCAGGCCCGGAAGGAGGCCGAGGCGCGAGGCTGGGCCTTCAATGAGGGAGGGGCCGTAATCTCAGTCCCTCCCGAAATTGAGGCCCGCTTCCTTGGCCGACCGGGCTAGAAAAAGGGACGACAAAGAGTTAAGGTATAAGTGTAGCGGGGCGAGAGCATGGCGGACCGGTTCGAGAAGTTCACCGAGCGGGCAAGACGAGTCCTCACCCTGGCCCAAGAGGAGGCCTTGCGCTTCAACCACAACTACATAGGCACTGAGCACATCCTCTTGGGCTTAGTACGAGAAGGAGAAGGGGTAGCCGCCAAGGTGCTGGCCAACCTCGGCGTAGACTTGGCCAAGGTCCGCTCCGCTGTAGAGTTCATAATCGGTCGTGGCGACAAGGCCGTCACCGGTGAGATAGGCCTTACACCCAGGGCCAAAAAGGTGATCGAGCTAGCAGTAGATGAGGCCCGTCGCCTGGGGCACCAGTATATAGGCACCGAGCACCTCCTTTTGGGCCTCGTGAGGGAAGGAGAGGGGATAGCCGCTGGCGTCCTGGAGAGCCTGGGTGTAAGCCTGGAGAAAGTGCGGGCCGAGGTGACCCGCATCCTCTCCCAGAGCATGCCCCAACAGGGGGCAGCCCAAGGAGCAAGGGCGGTAGCCCGCACCCCCACCCTCGACCAGCTAGGGGTTGACCTTACCGCCCTTGCTCGCCAGGGGAAACTAGACCCCGTCATCGGCCGCGACCGGGAGATAGAGAGGACCATCCAGATCCTCTCCCGCCGCACCAAGAACAACCCAGTCCTCATAGGTGAGCCTGGGGTTGGCAAGACGGCCATTGTTGAGGCCCTGGCCCAGCGCATAGTGCGGGGAGAGGTGCCGGAGATGCTCCAGGGCAAGCGCATCGTCACCCTGGATATAGGGGCTTTGGTTGCTGGCACCAAGTACCGGGGCGAATTCGAGGAGCGCCTAAAGAAGGTCATCGAAGAGCTAAAGAACGCCGGCAACTGCATCCTGTTCATCGACGAGATGCACATGCTGGTGGGTGCAGGAGCGGCCGAAGGGGCGGTGGACGCCGCCAACATCCTTAAGCCCTCCCTTGCCAGGGGGGAGATACAGGTCATAGGCGCCACCACCCTGGACGACTACCGCAAGTACATCGAGAAGGATGCTGCCCTAGAGAGGAGGCTACAGCCCATCCTCGTCAACGAGTCCACCGTAGAGGAGACGCTAGAGATCTTGCGGGGCATAAAGCACCGCTACGAGGAACACCACGGCCTCATCATCTCCGACGAGGCGGTAAAGGCGGCAGCGGAGCTGGCTGCCCGCTACGTGCCCGACCGCTTCCTGCCCGACAAGGCGATAGACGTAATGGACGAGGCCGCCTCCCGGGTGCGCATCAGGCGGTCCCACGCACCTCCATCTTTGCAAGAGGCGATGAAGGGGCTAGAGGGGATCCGCCGGGAGAAGGAGCAGGCTATCGCCCAGGGCCAGTACGAACTGGCCGCCGAACTACGGGAGAGGGAAGTACAGCTCCAAGAGCGCATCAAGTCCCTGGAGGCCGACTGGAAGGCCCAGAGGCTTGCCGAGAAGCCCGTAGTCACCGCCGAGGACATCTGCGAGGTCATCTCCATGTGGACGGGCATACCCGTCACCCGCATCGCCTCAGAGGAGTCCCAGCGCCTTCTCAAGATGGAAGAGGCCCTCCATGAGAAGGTGGTGGGCCAGGACGAGGCGATCCGCACCGTGGCCCGGGCAGTGCGCAGGGCTCGGGCCGGCCTCAAAGACCCCAGGCGGCCAGTGGGGGTGTTCCTCTTCCTCGGCCCTACAGGCGTAGGCAAGACCTACCTGGCGCGGGCGTTGGCCGAGTTCATGTTCGGCTCCGAGGACGCCATGCTCCGCCTGGACATGAGCGAGTTCATGGAAAAGCACAACGTCTCCCGTCTCATCGGTGCCCCGCCAGGGTACGTGGGCTACGAGGACGCGGCCCAGCTCACCGACACGGTGCGGCGCAAGCCGCACATGCTCATCCTCCTGGACGAGATTGAGAAGGCCCACCCGGACGTCTTCAACATGCTCCTTCAGATATTCGACGACGGTCACCTTACCGACGCCAAGGGGCGGAGGGTGGACTTTCGCAACACCATCATCATAATGACCTCCAACGTAGGGTCTGACCTCATCCGCAAGGAGCAGACGTTGGGCTTCGCTACCAAACGGGAGGAGGCGAAGACCTTCCAGGACCAGTACGAGCGCATGAAGGAGAAGGTCCTAGAGGCGATGAAGAAGGTCTTCCGGCCTGAATTCATCAACCGCTTGGACGCCGTAGTGGTGTTCCACCCCCTCACCAAAGAGCACATCCGCCAGATAGTAGAGAAAGAGGTGCGGGAGGTGGAGAAGCGAGTAGCCCTTAAGGGGGTCAAGATAGAGCTCACCGAGAAGGCCAAGGAGTGGCTGGGCGAAAAGGGCTATGACCTCGTCTTTGGTGCCCGGCCCCTCCGCCGCCTTATCGAGACGGAGATAGAGGACCGCCTCTCGGAGGCCTTCCTGGCAGAGCGGTTCCGCGAGGGCGACACTATTCGCATCGACGTCCAGAACGACGAGATTATCCTCGTCAACGTCTCCCAGCCGGCCCTAGCATAGGGCGACCTCACTCCTTGCCCTTTCGTTCTTGCCTGGGCACGTTGGGCTGCTAAAATCATGCATGGGCGCCCCCGTAGCTCAACGGGAAGAGCGGCGGCCTTCTAAGCCGCGGGTTGCGGGTTCGAGTCCTGCCGGGGGCGCCAAATCCCTTTCATAAAATTACCGCTGTCGCTTACTCCTGAGGGCAGCCCCTCAAATGCACAATCATCGCCAAGGTTGGCCCTGTTGACGCTCCCCTACGGCCTGGTATACTCTCAGTAAAACCTCGGCCCCAAGCGCCCTGGGAGGATAAGATATAATGGGTAATCTCTTTATTAAGACCCTACGACCCGCCTACGGGTTCGACGATGTAGCCATCGTGCCAGGGGATGTGACCGTCAACCCAGAGTTGACAGATGTGAGCTTTCAGCTAGGGCCCTACACGTTCTCCGTTCCCATCTTGGCCGCTGCCTTGGATGCCGTCACCAGCCCAGACTTCGCCATAGCCTTAGGCAAGCTTGGGGGCCTGGCCGTCCTCAACCTGGAGGGCCTTTACACTAGGTATGAAGACCCCTTCTCCGCCATCGCAGAGATCGTTTCGGCTTCCGACAGCGAGGCAGCAGCTGTGATGCAGAGGCTTTACGCTGCCCCCATCAGGGACGATTTGATAGGGAAGAGGGTGCGCCAGATAAAGGAGGCAGGGGTAGTCTGTGCCGTGGCGGCAACCCCAGCCAACACCAAGCGCCTCGCACCCATTGCCGTAGAGGCAGGGGCCGACATCTTCGTCGTCCAATCGACGGTTACCACTGCCCGCCACGTCTCTCGGTCACCCCGAGGGCTTATATTCAGCGAGTTGGTGACCCAGCTCCGCGTGCCGATAGTGGTAGGAAACACGGTAACCTACAGGGCAGCTAAGGAGCTCATGGAAACGGGCATATCTGGAATCTTAGTGGGGGTAGGGCCTGGGGCCAGTTGCACCTCCCGGGAAGTGCTGGGCATAGGCGTGCCCCAGATCACCGCCACTCTGGAATGCGCTGCCGCCCGCGACCAGCACCTCCGCGAGACGGGACGATACGTCCCCATAATAACCGATGGCGGGATGAGCCGGGGCGGCGATATCTGCAAGGCCCTGGCCGCCGGCGCCGATGCCGTCATGCTTGGCACCCCCTTCGCCCGCACTCAAGAGGCGCCAGGAGGGGGATACTCATGGGGCATGTCTACAGGCCATGCCGCCCTACCCCGGGGCACTAGGGTCCGAACCGGCGTGGACACCACCTTAGAGAGGCTCCTCTTCGGCCCCACCTCCCGTACTGATGGATCGGAGAACTTTATAGGCGCTATACGTACGGCCATGGGCATGTGCGGCGCCACCACCATTGCCGAATTCCACCAGGCCGAGCTGGTCATAGCGCCAGCCATCAAGACCGAGGGGAAGGCCCTCCAGATGGCCCAGTCCTTCCCAAGGCCCTCTGCCAAATAACCCTTAGGCCCTCCTTAACTCGTCGGGGGAGGGATTTGGGCCTCCCCAACCCCCTGATATGGCGACTGGCGCCGAAAGATGTAACCCCCCTCCCCCCCATACAGCAACCGATACCTACTGTCCAAGGTAAGAGACTTGAGCAGTTCAGAAGAACACTCCCAGCTATTGGGACACAGGATAAACACATGGTCGAAGGGACGCCCAAAGGCCTCTTCCCACCACTGGAGGCAAGAGGCCCCTTCATATATGCAGGACTGCAGGCTCCAGAAGGCGCTCAGCTGGGTATCGAACTTCCCCTTGCCTAACCATTCGTACCCCTGTACCGTGGCCAAACTCTCCCTCCCCGTTAGGGCTGGGAACCACTCCGATGCCGCATCGGTCCATGGGTCCATCTGCCCATGGATAACCAAGAAACGCGCCGCCCCAGGGGTGTAGCTCCTCACCCACTCCATCGTCTTGCGCACCGAGGGCGGAATGGCCTGCAGAGGGCTAGGGAAGAAGTCGCCAGCATGAATTGCTGAATAGACCCCATATGCTATCACCAGGGATAAGGCAAAAGGAACCCATGGGCTTGCTACCCACCGCAACTCCCCAGGAAGTGAGCCCAGCCAGCGCCCTAAGCGGGGCACAAGCCCCAAATGCCCGCCATGCTGGCGCGCCAGCTCTGCCAGCGCAGCTAGGCCAACCCCACCCTGGAGGGCCAAAGGTACCATGGCGTTAGTCCCAGCTACCCGCGGATCGATATATA
>JAUQPQ010000025.1 GCA_030550295.1 Chloroflexota bacterium | reverse complement strand
CTTACTCGGGGTATGGATCGTGGACAACGGATCAAGGTGGCCACAGTGTCGGTGGTAGCCGCCTTGGTATTGGCCGTTGTCTTCAGCTTGGGGGGCAGGGAGGTCTTGGACTTTCTGGGCATATCGCCCCACAGCTTTCAGGTGGCCGCTGGGGCCCTTTTGATACTTCCCGCTTACCGCATGGTGGAAAGGGGATCAACCCTGGACATGGCCGAGGGACAGAAGGGAGACGTATTGGCTATCGCCCTGGTGCCTCTAGCTACCCCCTTACTAGTTGGCCCAGGGGCTCTGGCCACCGCCATCTCCTTCTCCCGCACCATGGGGCTCGTGGTTACGGTGGCGGCACCAGGGATAGTGTTGGCCTGCTCATGGCTCTTATTTCTGGCCTCGGAGGCGATATTCCGCTTAGTAGAAGAGTCGGCCTTCAGGCTGATCACTAGGCTGGTAGGGATACTTCTAATGGCCATAGCGGTGGACTTCATATTGGAGGGGGTGTCCTTTTTCTTCTAAAATGAGGGGGGCTATAAAGGAGCGAGGGAATAAAAGTGACGCTAAGGGCAGTAGATACTACAGGTGAGGCCCGCAAGCGGCGCGCCGCCACCATCTCTGTCTTGGCCAACCTGGCGCTCATCGCTTCAGAGCTGGCAGTGTTTTTGGCGACCGGCTCCTTGGCTATCCTGTCAGATGCTGCCCATTCTGTGAACGACTTGGCAGCTGCCCTCCTCTCTTACTGGGGGGTAACTATGGCCTCCCGACCTCCAGACGCTGGCCATCACTACGGCCACGCCAAGTTCGAGAACCTTTCTGCCCTATTCCAGATGGCCCTGTTGGCCCTTTTGGCCTTAGGGGTTATGGCACAGGTGGGGTTGAGCCTGGCTACCGGCTACGACGTGGAGATGCCCCTAGTAGGGCTCTTAGTGATCGGTGTGACGATGGTGGTGGACGTAGTCATGTCCCGCTACCTGATGAAGGTGGGCTCCCTTTACGGCTCCTATGCCCTTCAGGCCGATGCCCTACACTTCGCCTCTGACTTGTGGGCCAAGGGAGCAGTGG
This sequence comes from Chloroflexota bacterium, assembly GCA_030550295.1. Taxonomy (GTDB): domain Bacteria; phylum Chloroflexota; class Dehalococcoidia; order SM23-28-2; family HRBIN24; genus JAVVHA01. The sequence goes on along the minus strand of JAUQPQ010000025.1, from coordinate 18,047 downwards.
TGGTAGGGCTTTTAGGGGTGGCCATAGGCCTCTGGTGGCTGGACTCGGCGGGTGCCCTGGTGGTAGCCCTTATCATGCTGGCCTTAGCAATCCGGCTGGGGTGGAGGGCCAGCCACAGCCTTATAGATGCCGCCCCGCCAGGGGTAGTAGAGGCAGCCGTGCACCGCATCTTGGCCCAGGAGACCAAGGGGCTAAGGTATCACTCCCTCCGTTTACGTCAGTCAGGAATTTGGGTCTGCCTAGACGTGGCCTTAGACCTGCCCGATGACGCCTCCCTCAAGGACGCCCACGAATTGGCTTGCCGCATATCCCGGCGCATCCAAGAAGAAGTGCCCCAGGTGCGGGATGCCGTAATCTATGTGGAGCCAGAAGGCCACCACCAAGACTGCCCTAACGGCCCACCGACAGCCTCTCAATGAGCCAGCGGGGTAAGCCAGCTTGGGCCATGAGGCGTTGAGTGCGGGCAATGTCGTACTCCACCCGGTGAACGGTCACTGTCCCCCTCTCAGAGTCGTAGATGGCGTAGGAGGCACGGGGATCTCCATCCCTAGGTTGCCCTACCCCTCCAGGGTTGATAACTAGCCGCCTAAATGACTCCAAGGTCACATTGAGCCCATCGGGCAAGTAGAAGAGCTGGCACCCCTCAGGCAGGTTGGGCTCCTCCACCACCAGCATGGGTATATGAGTGTGCCCTACCAAGCTGAAAGGGGTCTTCTGGCGTTCTAGGTGGGCCCTGGCGGCTTCATGAGAGTAAAGGTATTCCCATATGGGCCAGCGCAGGGTCCCGTGCACCATGGTGAAGGGGCCCTTAACTATAACCTCTTCTAGAGAGCTCAGGTACTCCTTCTCCTCAGACGTAAGCTGACTCTGCGTCCAGCGGGCGGCAGCAGCCGCTGCAGGGTTGAAGTCCTGGGTGGAGATTTGGCCTATGGCAGCCAAGTCGTGATTGCCCACCAAACAGATCGCCCCCAGCTCTCGCAACCGGGCCAGACATTCCCGTGGCTGAGGGCCATATCCCACCATATCGCCAAGACACCATATCTCCTCTATAGGGCCACCGGCCTCAGCATGGCTCAAGACCGCCTCAAGGGCCGCCAAGTTAGCATGGACGTCGGACAAGATGAGAACCCGGCCCATCTCTTCCATATGATAGGGCCCTATCTCCTCTACCTGAAAGGGAAGTAGGATAATGGCTGCGTGGACATTAGCCAGCTAGGAGAGTTTGGGCTCATAGAGAGGCTGGCCCAGTTGCTCGGCCCTGGCCCTTCCCGCCTCCTTGTGGGCATCGGCGACGATGCGGCCGTATGGGAGATGGATGGGCAGTTTTTGCTCCTCACCACCGATACTCTAATGGAGGAAGTACACTTTTTGCCCCATCTACACCCCTGGCCTGATGTAGGCTGGAAGGCCCTGGCCGTAAACGTAAGCGACATCATGGCTATGGGCGGTGTGCCCGAGGTAGCCCTGGTAAGCTTGGCCTTGCCTCCCCATGCTGACATAGCCCATGTGGAGGCGATGTACGAGGGCCTGCGCCAATGCGCTGCCACCTATGACGTGGCGGTGGCCGGAGGTGACGTGGTAAGAGGGGAAAGGACATCGGTCAGCGTGGCCATAGTGGGCCGAGCCCTCCTCAGGGAGGGAAGGCCCAGCCTTCTGCGCCGGGATGGGGCCAAACCTGGACATGTAGTAGCGGTGTCGGGCCCTTTAGGGGACTCGGCCGGGGGCCTCCGCCTCCTTATGGCTGGCATCTATCCAGACCACCCCTTGGCCCAGGCCCATCTGCGCCCTCGCCCCCCTTTATCATTAGGACAAGCAGCCGCCCAAAGAGGCATCCCCTGCGCCATAGACGTCTCCGATGGCCTCCTCCAGGACCTGGCCCAAATATGCCGCCAAAGCAAGGTGAGCATCACCGTGTGGGCCCACCACATACCTATATCGCCCCACCTACGGGAAGCCTTCCCCCAAGACGCCCTTATGCTAGCTTGCACCGGCGGCGAGGACTATTCCCTGGTCCTGATCGGGCCCGAAGAGGAGCTGGCAGGGCTTAAAGGCGTTGCATCCCAACTGACCATCATCGGGCAAGTAGCCGAGGGGGAGGGAGTAAGACTATTGGACCAAGAGGGCCGCGACATCACCCCCCCCATACTAGGATGGGACCACCTGCGCCCCCCATGAGGGACTGTCTTATCGTGGACTCCCACAGCCCCAACCATACCCGTCGCCTGGGCCAGAGGCTGGCCAAGGCCCTGAAACCAGGCGATGTCGTCCTCCTTTCAGGGCCCCTAGGGGCAGGGAAGACAGTCTTCGCCCAGGGGTTGGCCCGCGGCCTAGGCGTCACCTCAGGAGTGAGCAGTAAGTCCTTCGTCCTCCTGGGGGAATACCAAGGACGCCTAAAAATGTATCACGCCGACCTCTACCGCCTCACCCACCCCCAGGAAGCAGCAGACCTGGGCCTGGAAGACTACTGCTCCGATGGCGTCCTCGTGGTGGAATGGCCAGAACGGGCCTTGGACGTCTTCCCCCAAGACCGGCTAGTCATATCCTTTGAAGTGATGGACGAAAGGCGGCGTAGGCTGACCTTAAAGGCGACAGGGCCAAGGAGTAAGCGCCTATTGGCCGCCCTATGTGAGAAAAAATGGAGCTCACCATAGACACCGCATCTGTAATGGCATCCCTAGCCATCTCCCAAGAGGGGAAGACGCTAGCCGAGATGAGCTGGGAGTGCCCCCGTGCCCACACGGTGAAGCTTTTACCTACCATCCACCTTTTGCTGGCCCATCTGGGAGTAACGCTCCAAGAGATGAAGGCCATCTTCGTGTGTATAGGGCCTGGGGCCTATATGGGCCTAAGGGTAGGAATAGCTACCGCCCAGGGCATCGCCTACGCCCTGGGAGTGCCCACAGTGGGGATAGGAAGGCTAGAAGCAGAGGCGTATCCCCATTGGCAGTGCGGCCGCCCTGTGGTGGCCATCCATCAGACGGGCAGGGGCCAGGTGGCATGGGCCGCTTACAGCCCAGGAGGTGCTTCTATTGTGCCCCCACGGCTGTCCCCTTGGGAAGAGATGTTGGCTCTCGCACCACCGGGGGCCCTATTCTGTGGTGAGATCACCCCGGAGGCCGCCCAGGAGATCCAAACAAGAGGCGGCATCGCCGTCCTGGGAGCGCCAGGGCAAAGGAGGGCATCCTACTTGGCCGAGATAGGCTATAGGCGCCTCCAAGAGGGCCACAGCCTCCCACCTCACCAGCTCCGACCCCTTTACCTGCGGGAAGCAGTATGAACGTCTGTCGACCATCCTCCAGGGAGGTGATAAGATGGCCCAGGTGATGGAGCGAACCCTCCTGCTACTAAAGCCCGATGCCGTCCAGAGGGGGCTAGTAGGTGATATCTTGGCCCGCCTGGAGAGAAGGGGCCTGCGCATAGTGGCCATTAAGATGCTGCAAATGGACGAGGCCCTAGCCCACCAGCACTACGCCGAGCATCGGGGCAAGCCTTTCTTTCATCAACTGGTGCGGTTCATCACCTCGGCCCCCCTCATCGCCTGCGTCCTGGAGGGGCCCCATGCCGTGGAGGTGGTGCGCCAGACTATGGGCGCCACCGACCCCAAAAAGGCAGCCCCAGGCACCATCCGTGGAGACCTGGGCCTGGACATCACCTATAACCTCGTCCACGGCTCCGACTCCCTGGAAACTGCACGCCGAGAGATAGCCATCTTCTTCCGGGAGGAAGAGATCATCCCTTACAAGAGGGACATAGACCGTTGGGCCTTTGGGCCTGAGGAGGAGTAATGGAGCTGGAGCGCTTACGCATCCCCCCAGAGGAGCTGCGCCTGCAGATAGATCCCGCCCGTTTCCCCTTCGGCCGTACCAATGAGATCCCGCCCCTGGAGGAGTTCATTGGGCAGGATCGGGCCATTCAAGCCCTGGAATTTGGCCTCAGCATCGACCGTCCAGGCTACAACATCTTCGTAAGTGGCCTCACAGGCACTGGCCGCACTAGCGCCATCATGGAATACGTAAAACGGACCATAGCGCGCCAGCGGGAGCAGGGCCAAGTAAAAATCCCCGACGATTGGTGCTATGTCTACAACTTCCAGGAGCCCGACCGTCCTCGCGCCCTGCGTCTGCCCGCTGGCCAAGGGCGGAGGCTAGCTCGCACCATGCAGGAACTGTTGGAAGCAGTCCAGGCAGCCATCAAGCGCACCTTCGCCAGCGAGGAGTACGAGCACCGGCGCCGTGAAATCATGGAAGAGGGGCAGCGTGAGGCCCAGCGCCTCATGGAGTTGGCCCAGCAGAACGCCCAGCAGGCAGGCTTCATCCTACGCTTCTCCCCACTGGGGGTAGCAGTGATGCCTATGGTGGGGGGACGCCCCATGACCTCTGAGGAATTGGCCTCCCTCGACCCCATCCTCAGAAGGTCCCTTGAGGAGCGCCAACGCCAGGTCGCCGAGATGGTCAACGAGATCACAGAGAGGCTTAGAGCCCTGGAGAGGGAACTTCAGGCCCGCCTGCGAGAGCTGGATCAGCAGGTGGGGCGATCAGCCGTGGACCCTATCTTCCGGGCGGTGATAGCCCAATTCCACGACTTGCCCCAGGTGATCTCTTTCCTGGAAGAGCTCCGGGATTACACCGTAACCCATATAGATCTCTTCCGGGAAGGGGAGGGAGGCCCCCACCAAGCCCCTATGCTCCCACGACCCATCGGAGAATCGCCCATAGACCCATTCCTCGCCTTCCGTTGCAACCTGTTCGTGGACAATGCCGATGCCCAGGGGCCACCAATAGTCGTGGAGCCAAACCCCAGCTGGCCCAACCTCCTGGGGCGCATAGAGCGCCGCGCTTTCATGGGGGCCTACTTTAGCGACCATACCCACCTACGGGCCGGAGCCGTCCACAGGGCCAACGGCGGCTTCCTCATCCTCGACCTCAACGACCTGGCTACCAAGCCAGGATCATGGGAAGGGCTAAAAAGGGTTATTCGCACCGGCGAGGCCCGCCTGGAAGACCCGCTGGAGGGGCTGGGCTGGTTGCCCCCTCAGGCCTTGCGCCCCCAGCCCATCCCTGTCACCCTCAAGGTCATCATCACCGGCGACCCCCTTCTCTACTACCTCTTGTCCACCTACGACCCCGATTTCTGGGAGATGTTCAAGGTAAAGGCCGACTTCGACTACCAGATATCCCTCACGCCTCAATCTTTGGAGGCGTACGCTCGCTTCATCTCCACCTGCTGCCGCCAGAACGACTTGCACCCCTTCGACGCTGGGGCTGTGGCTAAGGTGGTAGAGCACGCCTCCCGTATGGTGGACGACCAAGAGAAGCTCACCGCCCGCTTCGGCCTTTTGCGTGACATCCTTATTGAGGCCGATTATTGGGCCCGCCAGGAAGGATCACCCGTGGTGACCGCCCAACACGTCCATAAGGCCCTCAGGGCCCAGTACTACCGCCTCAACCTGGTAGAAGAGAGGGTGAAGGAACTCATAACCAAAGGGATCATCATGGTGGACGTGGACGGGGCAGTGGTAGGACAGATAAACGGCCTAGCTGTCTGGGAGCTGGGCAACTTCCGCTTCGGCCGTCCCTCCCGCATCACTGCCCGCACCTTCTTGGGCCAACGCGGTGTGGTGAGCATTGACAGGGAATCCCAGCTCTCAGGCCGTATCCACGATAAGGGCGTCTTCACCATTAGCGGTTACCTGGGGTGGAAGTACGCCCAGGATAAGCCCCTGTCCCTTTCCGCCACCGTCTCCTTTGAACAGGCCTATGAGCCTGTAGAGGGAGACTCGGCCTCCTTGGCTGAGCTGTGCGCTATCATCTCCGCCATCGCCCAGGTCCCCTTGAGACAGGACCTGGCCGTCACTGGCTCCGTTAACCAGAAGGGAGAGGTGCAGCCAGTGGGAGGCATCAACGAGAAGATAGAGGGATTCTTCGAGGTGTGCCGGGCCATGGGGCTTACCGGAAAACAGGGGGTCATCATACCAGCACGCAACAAGCGCCACCTGAACCTAAGGGAGGAAGTGGTAGAGGCGGTGCAGGCAGGCCAGTTCCACATCTACGCCGTCAACACCGTGGACGAGGCCTTAGAGCTCCTCACCGGTCTGCCCGCCGGCGAGAGAGGCCCCGACGGTCAATACCCTGAAGGCACCCTACACGCCCTGGTAGACTCCCGCCTCAGGGAGATGGGCGAAGCCCTCCGCCAGGCCGGACGGCGACCTGAGGCCAAGGAGCCAGAAGAGGGCGGACCTGAGAAGGCCCCAGAAGGGAAATGAAACTCTTCAGGATATACGCAATACCGGCTCAGCCCTATACCACAGGCGCTCTAAGTCATAATATGCCCGCTCGCTAGGGCCGAACAAATGTACCACTATATCCCCTAAGTCCAACAGCACCCAGCCCGATTCAGGGTCTCCCTCTCGCCCCATGGGCGTGACCCCGTCCTTCTTTAGTTCCTCTTCTAAGGCCGTAAGCAAGGCCTCTAATTGGCGCCTGGACTCACCAGTGGCGATGATGAAGTAATCGGTAAAGGAGGCTACCCTGCGCAGGTCTAAGAGGACGATATCAGAGGCACGCTTATCAGAGAGGAGATCTACCAGCTTTTGGGCCAAGTTACGGGCTCCACACTCTGAAGCCAGCGCCTCACCTCCTAAGCTTTCAGTCCTGCCACGGCCATTATAACATGGAGGATGGGATGAGAAGAGAGCGCGTTTTGGTGGCCATGTCCGGAGGGGTAGACTCGTCGGTGGCTGCTGCCCTCCTATTGGAGCAGGGTTACCAGGTGGTGGGCGTCACCATGCGCCTTTGGACCATAGAGGACCCTGATGCCCCTCGCCTCCATCGGCGCTGCTGCTCAGTAGAGGACATCGCCGATGCACGGGAGGCGGCAGACGTCTTGGGCATCCCCCACTACGTCCTCAACATGGAGCGCCATTTCTACACCTGGGTAGTGGACCCCTTCCTTAGGGAGTACGCCTCTGGCCGCACCCCTAACCCGTGCATCGCCTGTAACCAGTACATCAAGTTTGGCCCCCTCCTGGACTATGCTGAGGCTTTGGGATGCCAGTTCGTTGCTACCGGCCACTACGTCCGCCGTCGACAAGAGGGCGACCGCTTCCTTCTCCTCAAGGGCGTAGATCCCCTTAAGGACCAGTCCTACGTCCTCTACATGTTGGGGCAGAAGGAGCTGGCCCGGGCCCTATTCCCAGTGGGGGAATACACCAAGGAGCAGGTACGCGCCATGGCCCGCGGTTGGCGCCTACCTAACGCCAACAAGCCCGACTCGGCCGATATCTGCTTCATCCCTGAAGGGGACTACCGCTCCTTTGTGCGCCAGCGTATGGAGACAAGGCCCGGGCCCATCGTGGATCGCCAGGGGAACGTTTTGGGCTACCATCAGGGGATCATCGCCTACACTATAGGCCAGAGGCGAGGCCTGCCCCCCCATGGTGGGGGCCGTCCCCTCTACGTAGTAGACCTAGACCCACATGCCAACGCTGTGGTGGTGGGCCCCGAGGAGGAGCTCTACACGCAAGAGGCCTGGTGCACTGCCCTCTCTTTTGTAGAGGGGCAGGCTCCCCAAGGCCCAATACTGGTGGAGGCAAAGGTGCGCTACCGCAGTGAGGCCGTTCCTGCCTCCCTCGAGGTGGTGGGCAGAAGGGGCTATGTGCGCTTCCTGCGACCCCAGCGGGCAGTGACGCCAGGACAGGCCATAGTCTTTTACCAGGGGGAGAAGGTGCTAGGGGGTGGCATCATCGCCCGCCGCCTCTGGGAGGCCGCCCAGGAAGGTGATATAATTCAGCCGCACCTAGTGGCTGCAGGGGGTGAAAAATGGGGATAGATAGCCTACAAGACTTGCGGGACGTGACCATTGTGGCCTTCACCATCGCCGGTACCGTCCTTTTCCTCTTAGGGATCATATCCGCCCTTATGGCTATCTGGGCTATGGCAGCCATTAGGGAGATGGCCAGGGCCATTACCGTGAACCTAGGCCCCGCCTTGCGCAACCTGCGGGAAACTATGGAAGAGGTCCGGTCCACAGCCACCTTCATATCGGAGACAGTGGTCCGCCCAGTGGCCAAGACCTACGGGATTATGACGGTAGCACGAACCTTCTTGCGTCTGTTGGGCCAGAGACGTCGGTAGGAGGGAGGAATGCGTTTCCTTTTTGGTTTCCTTTTGGGTCTGATCTTAGGGTTCGTAGGCTACGCCCTATTGGAGCCCCTACGAAGGGAAGAGATGCGCCGCCGCCTGGAGGCGATATGGGCCGAGAGGGAGATCGCCTCCCTGCCTCTACGAGAGGCCTCCGCTCGCCTGGGCCGAAAGGTGCAGGAGGCATGGCAAGAGGCCCAGAGGGTAGGGCGCGAGATGGAGGAAGAGGTAGTCCAGCGCTATCAGCGCCTCCGGCAGCGCGTCCGCAGGGGCGAGGGATAACTTAGGCGTGGCGCCACTGGGGCTGCCTCTTCTCCAGGAAGGCACACACCCCCTCTTGAGCGTCCACCGCCATGGCGTTGACGCTCATGACCTCCCGGGTATAGTAATAGGCCTGGTCCTGGGGCATATCCAGCTGACGGTAGAACGCCTGCTTCCCCAGCCCCACCACCAGGCGGCTGGCCGAGGCCACCTTCAGGGCAAGGGCCATAGTCTCCTCGGCCAAGCGCTCCGAAGGAACCACCCGGTTTACCAATCCATAAAGGAGGGCCTCCTGAGCCGTTATAGGCTCCCCCGTTAGGAGCATCTCCATCGCCTTCTTCCTGGGGACATTGCGCGAAAGGGCCACCATGGGGGTAGAGCAGAAGAGCCCTATCTTCACTCCAGGCGTGGCGAAGCGGGCATCCTCGGCTGCTACGGCCAGGTCGCACGTGGCCACTAACTGGCAGCCAGCAGCTGTCGCCATCCCATGCACCTGGGCAATCACTGGCTGCGGAATCTCCTGGATGGTGTTCATGAGGGTGACACAGACCTGGAAGAGCTGCCGATAAAAGGAGATATCTTGTCCCCTCATCTCCGCCAGGTCATGGCCAGCACAAAAATGGGGGCCGTTGCCCCGCAAGATTACCGCCCCCACGTCCGTGCGCTGACCGATGGCCTGAAAACACTCTGTAAGCTCCTGCATGTGCTCTAGGGACAGGGCATTGCGCCGCTCAGGCCGGTTCATGGTTACTACTATCACCGGCCCTTCCTGGCCTACCAGAACGTTCTTAAAGGTATGCTGCAGTAGCATGCTACCTACCCCCCTTCTATGCTATGGCGGAGGGGGTGGGATTCGAACCCACGGTGCCCGTGGTGAGGCACACGCGCTCTCCAGGCGCGCCCGTTAAGCCGCTCCGGCACCCCTCCCCGCTTTCCTGATAATACCGTATCTCTCCAGAGGTGTGGTAGACGAAGACCATAAAGCATCCTTAGGTTAGATAGGGTATCTAAGGAACGCCTTAGCATGCCAACAGTTCACCTAGGGCTTCCCCTTTACATTGTAGGCAGTCCCCAGGAGTGCCTGGGGCAGATCCTGCGCTTTTTGGAGCTGATAGGGGCCCAGCATCTGCTGGTGCGCATGCGTTATCGCAATATGCCCCTCCAGCAGGCCAAGGAGGCCATGCTGCTTTTAGGCCGAGAGGTGTGGCCCCCACGCCCAGGCCCATTTCAAGATCTCCTAGCCCCTGAGCCTTTCTCTCTAGGCTGCCAAGGGCTGTCACAGCTAAAATGCCCCTTAAGAGATGGGACGCCAACAGGGCCCAGCACTCAAGCAGTGGAAGCGACAGGTCCAGGCCCATCACGCCCAGTCCCGAAGGGCCATGAAGGAGGAGGCCAGAGACTACTGGCAGCCCTACACCTCCTTCTTCCGTCAGGATCCCTATCGCACCGGCGATCCGGCCCTCAATGCCCTTTTGCGCCATGTCCGTCCTTCAGACACCGTCCTGGACGTAGGGGGAGGTGCTGGCCGCTTCGCTTTGCCCTTGGCCCTCCGCTGCCGATGGGTAACGGTGGTGGAGCCTTCTCCCAGCATGGTGGCAGCCCTCAAGGAGGGTATGCAGGAGGCAGGTATCACCAATATCTCCGTCTTCCAGAGCCTATGGGAAGAGGCAGAGGTGGAGCCCCACGATGTAGTCCTCTGCGCCCACGTCTTGTACGGGGTGGAAGAGGTGGACGCCTTTGTAAAGAAGCTATTGGCCCACGCCCGCCGCCTAGTCCTTGTCCTCATGTTCATGGAGTCGCCCATATCCGTCTTCAGCCAGGCGTGGCGTCTGGTGAGGAGGGAGCGGCGCATTGACCTGCCTGGCCTTCGCCTCCTCCTTCCTGTCCTTTGGGAGATGGACATCTACCCCGACGTGGAGATGGTCCAGTGTGCTCCCTACAGGGCTTTCCCTAGTTGGGAGGCAGCAGTCCAGGAACTGAGGCGTCGCCTGTACATCTCCCCCCAAACCCCCGAAGAGGAGCGCCTTATGCACCTGCTTCCCCGCCTTCTAGAGGAAACGCCCGAGGGGATCCGCCTGAGATGCACACCATCGCGCTGGGAGGGGCTCCTGGTCTTGCCCAGAGAAAGGGCAACCCCCCCTTCCTAAATTAGCGCCCCCTCTTTGCACCGTGTTGGCTTTTTATGCCCCATCTACAGGCAGGTGATAGCCGTGGGGAGTCCGCTGCCAATAGTAAGGACGGAATATAAGCTCATAGAGGGCCCACCAAGCAGCTGAGGAGTGGAGGAACCAATACAAAGGGGTAAGAAGGCTAAAGGGGAGAAGGTCCCACCAGCGTCGCTCTATCACGCCGATGGCGCTAGTAGATACCGCCGCCACCAGCCCACCCACCCATATACCGAGATAGGGGAGCCGTATCCACGAAGGGAAGAGGGGATCCGTAATGGCGGGGACGAAAAACGAGAGGGCAGTTAGCAAGGCCAAGGGAAGATGAGCCAAGAATGCAAGGGGCGTCCCCCCTATGAGGAGATGGAAGGAGAGCCACGCCCTGAACCCCACCTCCCGCAAGAGGCGAAAGGGCCGCCGCCCATGAACCAGCCAGGTGATCATGTAGCCCTTTATCCAGCGGGAACGCTGACGGAGCCACTGGTGCAGACGGCTGGACGCCTCCTCATAGGTGGTGGAGGGAAGAAAGGAGACCCGATACCCGAGCCGCTGGAGGCGAAAGCCTAGGTCGGCGTCCTCGGTAACGTTGAAGGGGTCCCAGGCCCCCGCCTCCTTGAGGGCCACGGTGCGAAAATGGTTGCTCGTCCCCCCTAAAGGAAAGGCTAAGCCCCAGGCGCGCAGACCTGGTATGAGATTGTCGAACCAGGTGCTGTACTCCAAGGCGAAGAGCCTGGTCAGCAGGTTGCGGCGAGCGTTGTAGAAGTTTAGGGCCGCCTGTAGGCAGGCTAGGCCCCTGCTCATCTCAAACCGCAACACGGCCTTCTTCAGCTGGTCTGGCTCTGGCTGGTCCTCGGCATCGTATATGGTGAGGTACTCCCCGTGGGCAAAGAGGAGCCCCCAGTTCAGAGCCTTCGGCTTCGTCCTCGGCAATGAAGGGGGCACCGTTATCAGCCGCACATAGCCGGGGGGCGAGGCCTCCTTACAGGAGGCTACCGTCAGCTGGTCGTCTTCCTCCAGCAAGAATATGACGTCCAGCTTCTCCTTTGGGTAGTCAAGACGTTCGATAGCCTGTACGAGGGAGCGTACAACGTGGGGAGGCTCTTTGTACATGGGCACTAGCACCGAGTAGAAGGGCCAATCACTCCTTTCGGAGGCAGGCAAGGGCTTGGGGGCCTTCCTTTGGGCCACCAGGCCAGCTATCCCCACCGTCACCCTGAACAGGACGTTGGCGGCGAAAAGGAAATTGAAGAGGAGCAACAACACCATGGCTACGGGCATAGGCCATACCACCGCCGAGACCATTAGCGCCACTAAAAAGAGGGCCAACGCCCACCTCTGCTTCCGCCCCATCACCGTCGTAGCCGAAAGCTCTGGGGCGGTGCGGGCCAGAAATTCCACCGCCTGCTCTAGGAGGAGGTCGCGTCGCAAGGCCGTTATAAGGCGTAGGACGTCTATATCGGAGCCTACAATTTTGTTCAGGTGCCTAGGGCCTAGAGTCTCCTCTATCACCGTTTCGGGGCCATCGCTGGTGGGGTCGGCTACAAGGACAGTAAGGGAGCCGTCAGCCTCCTCGCGTAAGGGCACCATGAGAACTGCCAAACATCTCTCTGGCCCCACCACGTCCACCAGTCGACGCGCCTCCGGGGAGACAAGCTGCTCGGGCTCCCCCTCTAAAAGGGGCAGACGTGTGCGCTGGCTCGCCTCCCGCCGGTACTCCAGACGACGAAGGCCCGCCTTGTATACCAGCTCCTGGAGAAGCGGGAAGGAATAGGGACGGGCGAAAGAAGAGTATGCCCCCCTCCCCTGAGACTCCTTGCGCGTGCTATGCATCCCCAAGTAAGGGATGCCCTAAAGCTTCCAACGTTACGGTGCTTGAAGGTAGGTATTGCCTAACTCAGGAGGGCCCCGCTTGGGGCAATTGGGTCCTTCTCACAGCGGAGAGTAATAGGGGAAGGGAGAGAAAGGCCAGGCCAGCACCCATGGCGAAGGCGCCCCCGTAGCCACCAGTGAGCTGATATACGAGCCCAGCCAAGTAGACGCCCATGCTAGCTGCCCCCGCTGCCACGGCAAACACCAGCCCAGATATGGAGCTGGCCCACCGCCGCCCGAAAAGGTAGGCCAAAATGGCCGCATAGATCCCTGCCATCGTCCCATAGCCTATTCCAAACACCATGGCCGAGCCGTACAGGAGAAAGAGAGTACCCATCCAGCTACAGGCCCACATGCCCAAAAAACCTAGCACCTCCGTCCCCACTGCTACAGCAACGGCCCGCCGATATCCCGCCACATCGGCGAAGGCGCCACCCCCTATCCGGCTCAGAATGGAGCCTACGGCCACCAGCGTCATGGTGAGAGACGCCAAGCGGGGCGATAACCCCATGCTGTTGCGGGCAAAGGGAGGCAGGTGGGCTATGGGCAGATATACCACCGACCACAGCACTGTCAGCCCTCCCAGAAAGAGCCAGAAGGCAGGGACCCGCAGCACCTCCCTCACCGTAAAAGATGGGTGATAGCCCTCGCCCTGGTGGGATAGCTGGTGAGGGTACTCCGGGCCAGAGTGGGGGGCCTGCTCCACTAACAAGGCCGCCAACAGGAACACAGCTAAAAGGGCCAGCCCATATACGGCATAAGCGGTGCGCCATCCCAAGGGCACTAAGATGAGGGCAGAGAGGGGCGGCACAATCAGCTGCCCCAGCCCTACCCCACTCGTCACCAGCCCCGAGGCAAGACCCGACCGCGTGGGGAACCACTTCACTGCCAAGGACGTCAACGGCACCCAGGTGGTGCTCTTGCCCACCGCCCCCAACACGCTAAAGGCCAAGAACGCCTGCCAAAGCTCCTGGCTACGGGAAAAGGCCAGAAGTCCCAACGCTTCTCCAACGCCCCCCAGCAAAAGCACCGGTCTCGGCCCCCAGCGGTCGGTAGCCATGCCCGTGCCCAAGCTGAAGAGGCTGGAGAAGAGCATGAACAGGGCAAAGAGGAGGCTAACCAGGCCACGTTGCCCCGGCGCCAGGTCAGCCTCTATCTCAGGCAAGAAGAGGCCGAAGCAGAACTGGACGCCATAAGACGAGAAAAGGACCAAGAAGCTTGCAGCAAGTACCACCCATCCGTAGGTTGGGCCCACCCTACGCCGCAGGGCCCATACCTGTGCCGTAGCCTCTCTGCCCATGGATCTTCCAAGAAGGAGGGTGTGCTATTAGGTTAGCACCTCCAACGGGCCTTGGCGACACTACACCCTTTTATCGGGTGGGGCGTCCGCGCCTTTGGCCACTCCGATCTAGGCTGGCAAAAAAGGACAAGATCTGCTCCGGGGTGCTTCCCGCCCTGAACACCCCTCTCACCCCAAGGGCCCGAAGCCATCGCTCGTCCTCTTCACTGAGGATGCCACCACCTACCACTACCGGTACCTTCAGCCCTTCCGCCTTGAGCCCCTCCATGAGCTGGGGCAGGAACAGGCGGAAATCCCACGAGTAGCAGCTTATCCCTATAACCTGGGCATCCTCCTCTAGGGCAGCCCTGATGATGGACTGAGGGGTCTGAAAGCGCCCCAAGTAGAGCACCTCATAGCCGGCATCCCTTAAGATGCCGGCTACGGTAAGGGCGCCCACCTCGTGTTGGTCCATGCCCAGCAGGGAGATGAGCACCCGCATCTTCTCCCCTAGCTAGAGGGCCCTACGTAGTATAGGGTCCTGTGTTGGCCCATAGGCAGAGCGAACCGCCCTAGTGACCTCCTCCATGGTGGCATCGGCCCTCAGGGCCTCCATGATGGCTGGTATGAGGTTGGCCGAAGGATCGTGGGCCGTCTCCTCCAAATGGCTTAGGGCCTTGGCCAAGGCTATCGGGTCCCGTCGGCGTCGCAGCTCTCGCACCTTCTCTATCTGCTCGGTGGAGACCTCCAGCCTGGTCTTGGCCACCTGACGCAGTAGGGTGTCCTCGTCCGGGGACATGGTGAGCACATTTACTCCCACTACCGCCTTGGTGCCATTGCGAATCGCCTCATGACGACGGGCGATAGCCCGGTGGAAGATATTGGCAAAATAGCCTGATTCAGCCAGCTCCACAGGGCCTCCCTTCCCCTCTATCTCCATTACCATCGCTAAGGCCCTTTCTTCCAGCTCTCTGGTCAGGAACTCTAGGTAATAGGAGCCGCCCAAGGGGTCTGCCACACGCGTGATGCCCGTCTCCAGGGCGATAATCTGAAGGGTCCTCAGGGCAACGGTGGCGGCCTCTAGGGTGGGGACGCGGAAGGGCTCGTCGAAGGCGCACACCTCCACGGCCTGGCATCCTCCTAGGACAGCAGCGAGGGCCTCATAGGCGCCACGGACGATATTGTTGGGCAATTGGCTGGCAGTGAGGGAGATGCCCGAAGTGTGAACGGTAATGGTCAGGCGCCACGATCTCGGGTCTTTTGCACCGAATTCGTCCCGCATCATGCGGGCCCAGATGCGACGGAGGGCACGGTATTTGGCTATCTCCTCAAAGAAGTCCATGCGCGCCGTGAGAAGGAAGGCGATGCGGTGGGCGAAGCTATCGATGGACACCCCTTTGGCCAAGAGGGTGCGTATAATGGCCCGCGCCTCCACCAGGGCCAAGGCCAACTCCTCTACTGCATTGAGACCTACCTCGCTTATGTAGTAGGCGTCCTCCACAAAGGCGTGGAAGTTGGGCAAGTGACGGGCACAATATTCGACGGTGTCCACCGCCAGGCGCATCCTCATCTGGATGGGCTGTCGGTTGCTATAAGAGCAGTCCTCGCAGTACAGGGGGATCAGGATGGTGGAGCCGCGTATGCGGGCTGGATCGGCGCCCCTTTCTTGGGCTAAGCAGGCTAAGGCCGCCACCACAAAGGCAGCAGGGGCAGACCAAGAGAGGCTCACCCCATCTAGGGGGATACCCTCTAACAGCTCGCGGTAGTCGTCGAGACAGCATAGGGGCACCCCTTGGGTACCTACGCTGCCCAGAGCCAGAGGGTGGTCTGAGTCTAGCCAGCTCATGGTGGGACTGTCGCCGATGACGTCGATGCCCGTCTGGCCCGCCGCAAGTAGCTTCCTCAGGCGTTGATTGGTCTGCTTGGGAGTCCCTTCCCCAGCCAGGACACGCATTATCCAGGGGCGCTCACGGAACATCTGAGGATGGATGCCCCGGGTATAGGGATAGCTGCCGCTGTCGCCTAAGTCCTGCCCATAGTCTAGCCACGCCACATCTTCCGGCCGGTAGATGGGCTTGACAGGGATGCCCGAATCGGTCGTCACATCCTGAGGCATCGTCCACCTCCCACCGCAGTCACGCCCTCACGAGAGGGCCACCCGCGTCTTGCCTACCCTCCCGCTGCCAACTTTTTAGGTCGGACACCCGTTCGTCTCATTGGGAAGTATTGGCTTAGGGCATGTCCGAGTCAAGGGGGAATTGCTTGGGGTATGTAGGGCCAAGCCCTACATCGGCAGCTGAGGCGTCCAGGCAAACTCATGGAGTTTAGTTTGGCCCTTCTGGTGCCTAAGGGCGTCTGCCTCTAAGTAGGGCTTTGAAAGGCCCAGCTTTTACTCTTCCTCGCCCAATAGCTCCTTTCGCACCCGTTTTATGGCCTCAGCTTCGGCGCGGCGGAGGGCCCAGAAGCGAGGACGCCGCCTCTCCAAGAAGGCCCTGGGCCCTTCCCGGGCCTCTGGGCGGTCGAAGAAGTCGTGGTGGAGCCAGTTGACGATGTTGCCCATCTGGGGCATGGTATCTAGCTCCCAGTCGAAGGAGGCCTTAAGGACCTCCAGGCAGGTGGGAGAGACGGAGAGGAGCTGCTCGCACCAGCGGTCCACCTCTTCTTCAAGGCGCTCTAGGGGGACCACTTTATTTACCAGCCCCATGGCTAGGGCCTCGCTGGCGTCGTAGCGGCGACAGAGCATCCACATCTCCCGCGCCCGCTTGGCCCCCACCACCCTCACCAAGTAGGGGATGATGTAGCCGTCGGCAGGGCTAGCGACGCGTGGCCCGTTTTGGCCAAAGATGGCGTTATCGGCGGCGATGGTGAAATCACAGCAGTAGGCCAAATGGTTGCTGCCCCCGATGCAGTACCCCTTGACCATGGCTATGACCGGCTTACGGCACATGCGAATTACCCGGTTGGGGGCGTACCGCCAGTAGAACTGCTCCTTGAGGCCCCATTCCTCCCATTCCACATCGCCACCCACACCAAAGTGATCGCCCACACCGCTCAGCACCACCACGCCTATGTCAGGATCGTGGCTAGCGTCGTAGAAGGCGCGGAACATCTCGTCCATGGTGTGGGCGGTGAAGGCATTAAGGCGATGGGGTCTGTTCACCAAGACGCGCGCTACGCCAGCCTCTAGCTCAGTATGGAAGCGCTTCTCATAGATGATGTCAGTAAATTCCATCCCCTTGCCGGTTACCTTTCCCCATTCTGTCCAGACCATGGGTCTACCTCCTAACTAAGTTCACAGGGTGCCCAGAATACGGGTAGGGCCAGCAAGCCACGAAAGAAGCTCGTTCTCACTTACCTTCTCCAGGGGTGGAGCTACCGATAGCCCCAAGAGGCGAGTCCATATAGGGCAGGCATATAGGGCCACCCCCTCCTGGCGCGCCAACTCCAAGAGCCCCCGCACATCCAGTTGCCGCCCTTCCCCTCGGCCCAGGATGGGGAGGCCCATCTCTTTGGCGGCGTCGGCCAGTTGCCACCGCACCTCTTGGCCTCGGAGTTCTTCGGGCCAACGGTAGAACCCCTGCGTCACAGCCCTGAGGGCCTCTTGAGTAAAGAGGATGCCCACAGCCCTACCGGCCTTCCTTGCCGCTATAGCAGCAAGGATAATCCCCGTCAGGGAGCTGGCCAAGGCGTCCCTGCTTATGAATAGAAGCTCCATCTCCCCTCCTTTTCCACGATGCTAATATGAGCGAGGCAGGCCCAAGAAGTGTTCGGCTATATAGTTGAGCACCATCTCCCGGGAGATGGGGGCGGTGCGGAAGAGGCGCACCAAGGGCCACAGGGTGATAATATCGGCTTCGCCGGTGAAGCCGGTGCCCCCATGCACCTGCATGGCCAGGTCTACTGCCTGGATAGCTGCTTCGGCGGCGGCGTATTTGGCCATATTGGCATACGCCCCTACGGTGCGCCGATCAGCGTTCTCATCGAAGAGGCGGGCAGCGTGACGGGCCATGAGGGCCGCTAGCTCCAGCTCAGTGGCCACTATGGCCAAAGGATGGGCGAGCCCCTGATGGGCACCAATGGGGACACCAAAGACCACCCGTCTGCGGGCATAGTCTACCGCCTTGGCCAGGGCATAGAGGCCCAGCCCCACGGCCGTAGCAGCCACGGTGATCCGCTCGGGGTTGAGGGCATCGAAGAGGATATCTACCCCCTGCCCTTCCTGCCCAACCATATTGGCTACGGGGACGGTTACGTGGTCGAGGAAGAGCTGGAACTGACGCTCAGGGGCCAAGATGCGAATATCCATAGGCACCATCTGCAGGCCATCGGCGGCGG
>JAUQPQ010000024.1 GCA_030550295.1 Chloroflexota bacterium | reverse complement strand
GAGAGGCCCCCCTGATATATGAGGTCTACGATGAGCTTGAGCTCGTGGAGGCACTCAAAGTAGGCTACCTCTGGTTGGTAACCTGCCTCTACCAGGGTCTCAAAGGCGGCCTTGATAAGGGCGCTCACCCCTCCACATAGCACTACCTGCTCGCCAAAAAGGTCTGTCTCTGTCTCCTCGGCGAAGGTGGTCTCGATGACGCCAGCCCGGGTACAGCCGATGCCCTTGGCGTAGGCCAGAGCTATGGGCTTGGCGTTGCCAGTAGCATCTTGGTGGACGGCGAGGAGGGCAGGGGTGCCCAGGCCCTGGACGTAGAGCTCGCGCAGGCGGTGGCCAGGCCCTTTAGGGGCCACCATGGTGACATCCACCTGGGAAGGCGGCATGATCTGATGGAAGTGGATGTTGAACCCATGGGCGAACATGAGCATCTGCCCTGGCCGTAGGTGGGGTGCGATCCCCTCCTCATATATTTGGCGCTGGTTCTGGTCTGGGGCTAGCATGACGATGATGTCCGCCATCTGGGCGGCCTCAGGGACGGTGGTCACCCGTAAGCCGGCCTCTTCGGCCTTGGCCCAGGACTTGGAGCCTTCATAAAGGGCTACGGTCACGTCCAGGCCTGAGTCCTTTAGGTTGAGGGCATGGGCGTGACCCTGGGAGCCGAAGCCTACCACGGCGATCTTCTTGCCTTTTAGTAGGCCCAGGTCGGCGTCCTTATCATAGTAGACTTGGGCCATAGCTTCTCCTCCTACCACGTCTCCTGGCCAGGATAGCGCTCGTAGCCCTCCTCTTCTATGGGGTGGGAGGCGGCGGCACCCCGGAGCATGGCCACCCGGCCGGTGCGCACCATCTCAATGACCCCATAGTCTTTGAGGAGCTCGAACATGGCGTCTATCTTACCCTCGTCCCCTGTAACCTCTACGATGACCGATTCTGGCGAGACGTCGATGATGTTGGCGCGGAAGATGTCTACGATCTCGATGATGTGGCTGCGGTTGCCGGCATCGCACCGCACCTTGATGAGGGCCATCTCCCTGGCCACAATGTCTTCGTTGGACACGTCGCGGATGTCTACCACGTCTATTAGCTTGTCCAGCTGCTTTACCACCTGGTCGGCATCGTGGCTGGCGTCTACTACCAGGGTCATGCGGGAGAGGCCAGGCGTTTCAGAATGGCCCACAGCCAGGCTTTCGATGTTGAAGCCTCGTTGGCGCCACTTGGAGGCGATGCGGTTTAGGACCCCCGGCCTGTCCTCTACCAAGGCGATGATGGTGTGGTAGCGCCTTTGGTCCTTCATCTGCTCACCTCCACCTCTTGCCTACGCCGCACCAGCTCGATGTACTCCTTGGGCAAACCTATCGTCTCCTGGAGGGAAGCGCCTGGGGGTACCATGGGGAAGCAGTTTTCGTCCTCCTTGACCTGGAAGTCGATGACCACTGCCCCCGGGTGCTCCAAGGCCCGCTGCAGGGTGGGCACCACCTCCTCGCGCCGGGTGGCCCGCAGCCCCAAAATGCCGTAGGCCTCGGCGATCTTGACGAAGTCGGGGTTCTGGAGGGGGCTAGCTACCAAGTTGCCCCGGTAGAAGAGGCTCTGCCACTGGCGAACCATCCCGTGGTGGCCGTTGTTGATAATGGCAAACTTGACAGGTAGGCCGTATTCGGCCACCATCCCTAGCTCTTGCAAGGTCATCTGGAAGCCACCATCGCCACAGATGGCCCATACCATCTCGCCAGGCTTGGCCACCTGCACCCCTACTGCCGCCGGCACCTCGAAGCCCATGGTGCCGAGGCCGCCAGAAGTGATTAGGGAGTTAGGCTTTTTGCCCCGGAAGTACTGGGCTGACCACATCTGGTGCTGGCCGACACCGGTGACGTAGTAGGCCTCACCCCCTGTAAGTTCATAGATCTGGTCGATGACGTACTGGGGCAGTATCTCCTCCGTCTCCGTTGGGTAGGCAAGGGAGGGGTGTTCCCGTTTCAGTTCGTCTAGGTGGGCGAACCAGTCGGGCCGCTCCCGTCGCTGGACGAGGCGGTTTAAGTGTTGCAGGCAGATGCGGGCGTCCCCTACTAGGGCCACGGCTGGGCGCACGTTCTTGCCCACCTCGGCCGGGTCCACCTCGATATGGATGATCTTGGCCTTGGGGGCGAAGTCCTTGAGGCGCCCCGTCACCCGGTCGTCGAAGCGCATGCCGATGCCGATGAGGAGGTCTGCTTCTGAGATGGCCAGGTTGTTCCAATGCATGCCGTGCATCCCGGGCATCCCCAGGTAGAGGGGATGGTGTGGAGGGAAGC
The DNA here is from genome assembly GCA_030550295.1 of Chloroflexota bacterium. GTDB lineage: Bacteria > Chloroflexota > Dehalococcoidia > SM23-28-2 > HRBIN24 > JAVVHA01. Next base: position 16,816 of record JAUQPQ010000024.1, on the reverse strand, counting down.
CGCTTATGCCCAAAAGGGTGGTTATGACGGGCACGTTGGCCTTCTCGGCCAGCTCTTGGAGCTCGTAGAAGGCCTGGGAGATGATTACCCCGTGGCCAGCCAAGATGAGGGGCCTTTCCGATTCATAGATGAGCTGGGCCGCCTTGGCGACAGCGTCAGGGTCGGGATATATAGGGGGCCGATAGCCCCTAAGCTCTACCCTCTCTGGCCAGTAGAACTCTCCTCGCTCCTGTTGGACGTCCCTCGGTATGTCTATAAGGACGGGGCCTGGGCGCCCAGTCCTAGCGATGTAGAAGGCCTCCCTTACTATCCTTGGGATGTCGTTGACGTCAAGGATTAGGTAGTTGTGCTTGGTTATGGGGATGGTGATACCCGTTATGTCTGCCTCCTGGAAGGCGTCCCGGCCGATGAGGGGGCGAATGACGCTGCCTGTGATGGCCACAATGGGTACGGAGTCCATCCAGGCGTTGGCGATCCCGGTAACGAGGTTGGTGGCGCCAGGGCCGGAGGTAGCCATACATACCCCCACCTTGCCGGTTACCCGGGCGTAGCCATCGGCGGCGTGAGCTGCCCCTTGCTCATGGCGGGCCAGGTAGTGGCGGATCCTGGGATAGAACTTGGGGAAGGTATCATATATGGGCAAGTTGGCCCCTCCCGGGATGCCGAAGATGACCTCTACCCCTTCTCGGGCCAACGCCTCTAGCAGCATCTCAGCTCCTGTCATCTCCATGGCTTTCTCCCCTCCTGGTTTCTGGGGCGAGACTGCTCCACCCCCTTCATCTGCCTCCTAAGGCTGGGGGGCATACGGCGCCTTGGGCAGCCGAGGCTACCAAGGAGGCATATTTGGCCAGGGCGCCGCTCTGATATCGGGGTGGAGGGGGTGACCAGCTCTCCCTCCTTTTGGCGAGCTCATCAGGGGTTATGCGCACCTCTATCCTGCGGTTGGGGACATCTATGGTTATCTCGTCTCCATCTTGCAGGAGGGCGATGGGCCCTCCCACCATGGCCTCGGGGCAGACGTGGCCCACCATAAGGCCCCTCGTGGCCCCGGAGAAGCGACCGTCGGTGATGAGGGCCACCTTCTCCCCCAGCCCTTGCCCTACCAAGGCGGCGGTCACCGCTAGCATCTCCCTCATCCCTGGGCCTCCCTTGGGCCCCTCGTAGCGGATGACCACCACATCTCCAGCCTTTATCTCCCGGCGAGATATGGCCTGGAAGGCGGCATCTTCCGAGTCGAACACTCGCGCTGGCCCTGTGTGCACCAGGTGGGCTACTCCAGCTGTCTTCACTACTGCCCCTTCAGGGGCCAGGTTGCCGCGCAGGATGCATATGGTGCCCGTTGGGTTGATGGGTTGGGAGATGGGACGCACTACGCCTTCAGGTTGGGAGGGGAAGCGCATAGCCGACAGGTTCTCCCTTATCGACTTGCCTGTGACGGTGAGGCAGTCGCCGTCGATAAGGCCAGCATCTAGTAGCTCCTTCATCACCCTGGGAATCCCTCCCGCCCGGTCCAGGTCGGCCATGACGTAGCGTCCTCCAGGGCGCATGTCAGCTATGTGGGGCGTTTGACGGCTTATGCGGTCAAAGTCGTCCAGGGTGAGCTCTACCCCTGCCTCATGGGCGATGGCCAGCAGGTGCAGAACGGCGTTAGTGGAACCACCAATAGCAGCGTCTACGGCGATGGCGTTAAGAAAGGCCCTACGGGTGAGGATGTCCCTGGGCCTGATCTCCTTCTCCCAGAGGGACATCACTGCCTGGCCGCTCTTGCGGGCCAGCTCGTCGCGTCGCCGATGGGGGGCGGGAACGGAGGCGCTCCCAGGTAAGGAGAGGCCCAACGCCTCCATAAGGCTGGCCATGGTGTTGGCGGTGTACATCCCGGCGCATGAGCCCTCACCAGGACAGGCTACGCACTCCAGCTCGTAGAGCTGTTGCTCGGTCAACTGGCCCGAGGTGTAGGCCCCCACCGCCTCAAACATGTCCTGAATGGTGACGTCTCTGTCCCCATATCTGCCTGGCAGTATCGTGCCCCCATAGAGGAAGACAGCGGGGAGATTGAGACGAGCTATGGCCATGGCCATCCCTGGAAGGGATTTGTCGCAGCCGGCTATGGCTACCAGGGCATCGTACTGATGGGCATGCATCATGAGCTCTACGCTGTCGGCGATCACCTCCCGGCTTACTAGGGAGGCCTTCATCCCTTCGTGCCCCATGGCGATGCCATCGGACACGGCGATGGTTACGAACTCCCTGGGCGTGCCCCCAGCTGCCCTAACCCCCTCTTTAGCAGCCTGGGCCAGGCGGTTGAGGTGGATGTTGCAGGGGGTGGCCTCGTTCCAGGAGCTGGCCACCCCGACGAAGGGGCGGTAGATATCTTCGTCCCCTAGGCCCATGGCCCGGTACATGGACCGGTGAGGGGCCCATTGGGGCCCACGCTTGACCATATCACTGCGTCCCATCATCGTTGGCACCCCTTTTTAATAAAACACCCGCCCCGAAGGGGTCCCTGGGGCGGGACGGTACCACCCTCCTTCCCTGGGCAAAGGCCCAGGGCACTCTGAAGGCTGTAACGGGCCCTCCCCGTCCCGACCTACTAGCCTTCAGCCGGAAAGCTCCAGGGCGAGTTCAGGGCTGCCTGGCCACCGGGCTCCCACCTTACCCCGGCTCTCTGGGGCAGGCATCACCCTTACTACTCCCCTTCTTCGCCTTTGCGCTATGGGCGATTCAAGGGAGTAGTTTAGAAGGTTGTTGCAAAAACGTCAACGCCTTCATGTTGGCCCTAAGGCCGGGGCCTCCTTGCGTCTATGCCCAGTCTCACCGAAGGATATGTGTTGTTCTCCCCACAGCTTTGGGACCTACTTGGGCGGCGAGGTGGCGCTCATGCCAGTGGGCTACTTGACAGGGGTGGACCAGTCTGCCCCCACCTCGTCCACCGTGAAGCGGAGCTCGTCGGGGTCGTCAGGGTTGTACTTTTCGGATATATGGTACATGAGGATGGCCACCTCGTTGGTGAAGTTGCGCCATCCGTGAAGGACGCCGGGGGGTATGCGTAGCACCTTGCCATCGTACTCTGAAAGGACGACGAAGGTCCAGCGGTAGGTGCCATCGCCGTTGGGGAGGGCGAGCCCCACCTTGAGGGCGCCCTTGATGACGAACCACTCATCGTACTGGCGGCGGTGGGCATGCCAGGCAGTGATGACGCCTGGGTAGCAGTAGGTGATGTTTATGTCGCCGGTGACGGTGCCGAAGATGTCGCAATAGCGGCGGCCGCGGTCGTCATCGTAGCGGCGGGCTACGTCCCTCACCTCGGCGAAGCCTTCTATTGCCTTGAGGTGGAGCAGGTTGCCGCAAGGGTCCATCCCTTCACCTCCCGTTATGGAATGCCTAGGCGCCTTCTTTCCTCCAGGTAGCTAGCTAGGGCCTCTTGCCAAGGACGTAATAGCCCGTATCCTTCCCGCCGTAGGCGGGCGTTCTCCAACACCGAGAAGGAGGGTCGACGGGCCTTGTTAGGGAAGAATTCGGACGTAACGGGGTGTACCTTCACCTGAAGCCCTGCTAGCTGGAAGATGCTGCAAGCGAACTGGTACCATGAGCAGGAGCCGCTGTTGGTTATGTGGAACGTCCCACGGGCGCCGGCACGCATGAGCTCCCAAATTTTGGCTGCTAAGTCGGGAGTGTAGGTGGGGGAGAGGACCTGGTCGGTGACCACGTGCACCTCCCCCTTCTCCCGCCCCAGCCGCAGCATAGTCTCTACGAAGTTCCCTCCCTTGACACTGGAGCCCCGAAGGCCGAAAAGCCCAGAGGTACGGACGATGAGGTGTTCAGGGCATTGGGCCCGCACCAGGAACTCCCCTGCCGCCTTGGAGGCACCATAGACGTTGATAGGCGATGGTGGGTCTATCTCCTCATAGGGGCTCCCTTTGGCGCCATCGAACACGTAATCGGTGCTTATATGGACGAGGAGAGCACCAAGGCGGTGGCATACCTGGGCCAGGTGTCCCACGGCGATGGCGTTTACCAAGAAGGCCTGTTGGGGGTCTTCTTCACATGCTTCCACCCTATGGAAGGCGGCCGTGTTGACTACTGCCCAGGGCCGCAGTTGGTCTAGCCTCTCCGCTACGGCCTCCCGATTCACAATGTCCAGGTCGCTATGGGCTAGGGGCACTAGGGGGGCTCCTTGAGCCTCCAGGAGGCGGCCCAGGTCGCTGGCCAGCTGCCCCCTTGCCCCTAGGATTACGATGGGGCCCTTGGGCTTCGCTTCCATTTGGCCTCAGCCTATGGTAGGGGGTGTTATCATGTGAATCAAGGGGTGGCCTCTGGCAGCAGCGATATGCAAGGAGCAAGTGTCATCATCCTTTCTCGCGACGCAGCCTTCGCCCACTCCCTGCAGAGGGGGTTAGAGGTGGAGGGATTCCGGGTTCAAATCTTTCCCTCTTTAGAGGGGCTAGCGCCCTCTGAGGATGCCCAGGCCCTAGTGGTGGACCTCCCCTCTTTGGGGGAGGAGGATTTAGCAGGGCACTGGGAGAAGGTGCGGGAGCGAGGAGTGGTGCTAGCCTTGTTGCTGCCACAACAGTTGCCCTTCTTGGACTCCCCCCTCCCCTGGGACGATTTCGCCCTTAGGGGAGCAGGGCCAGACGAGGTGGCGGCCCGTCTGCGGCTGGCTATGAAGATGAGGGGGATCGTTACGCCAAATCTATTGCGGAGGGGCGAGTTAGTCATCGATCTCACTAGCTATCGTGTCTATCTCGGGGGGAAGCCTGTGCAGCTCACCTACCGGGAGTTCGAGCTTTTGCGGTTTTTGGCCTCCCACCCAGGGAAGGTGTTTACCCGAGAGGAGCTGGTGAGCAAGGTATGGGGGTATGAGTTCTTTGGAGGCACCCGTACAGTAGATGTACACGTGCGACGCCTGCGGGCCAAGCTGGAGTCTCCTCAGCGCACCTTCATAGAGACGGTCCGCAATGTGGGGTACCGCTTCCAGGCCTAGCCTTGTAACCATCTGTTAAAGTTCTGGTAACAAGGTCGCAATTTATCCTCGCTTGTTTCCCCTTATCCTTCCCTGCAAAGACCTTCACAAAGGGGGGAGCTATGCCGGAGTTAAGAGTAGACAGCGGCGACACGGCCTGGCTCTTGGTGTCATCGGCGCTGGTGCTGCTTATGACCCCGGGGCTGGCCTTCTTCTACGGGGGCCTAGTGAGGGCCAAAAACGTCCTCTCCACCATCATGCATAGCTTCATAGCTATGGGGGTGGTGAGCCTGATCTGGGTCCTGTGGGGGTACTCCCTCGCCTTTGGGCCCGACCATGGAGGCTTTCTAGGTGACCTATCGTGGTTTGGGATGCGCTTGGTAGGGGCCGACCCCAACCCCGATTATGCCGCCACTATTCCTCATCAGCTCTACATGCTCTTCCAGATGATGTTCGCCATCATCACGCCGGCGCTCATTACGGGCGCCATAGCTGAGAGGGCCAAGTTCAGCACCTATCTGGTGTTTCTGGTCTTGTGGGTGACGCTGGTGTATGTCCCTGTGGCCCATTGGGTTTGGGGTAAGGAGGGATGGCTGGGTGCCAACGGTGGCCTTGGGGCCTACGACTTCGCTGGGGGGGCAGTAGTGCACATCAACTCGGGTGTTGCTGCCCTGGCAGCAGCCCTCGTTCTGGGGCGGCGCCTCGATTACGGAAAGGAGGCGATGGTGCCCCATAACATCCCCTTCGTAGTGTTGGGGACGGCCCTTTTGTGGTTTGGGTGGTTCGGCTTCAACGCTGGCAGCGCCCTAGTGGCGGGCGGCTCGGCCGTTAATGCCTTCTTGCAGACCAACACGGCGGCAGCGGCGGCGTCGGTGGCGTGGATGCTTGCCTCTTGGCTGGTATTGGGCAAGCCCAGCGTAGTGGGGGCGGCCTCAGGGGCAGTTGCTGGCCTGGTGGCCATTACCCCTGCCGCCGGGTTCGTGGGGGCGTGGCCCCATACCGATGGCTATCTCAACATCTTGCCGGCCATTATCATTGGGGCAGTGGCGGGGGTGCTCTGCTTCTTCGCCACTCGCTTGCGCTCCCTTCTTTCCCTAGACGATGCCCTAGATGTGTGGGCCGTCCATGGTGTAGGGGGGACGTGGGGTGCCCTGGCCACAGGCCTCTTCGCCACCTCGGCGGTAACATCTTTGGCCGGCTTCCAGGGCGGAGTAGGAGGAGCCCTAGACGGGCGACCAGAGCAGCTCCTTGCCCAGCTTGCAGGTATCGGCGCCACTTGGGGATATTCCTTTATCGTCACCTTCCTTGTACTGAAGGTGCTCGATGTCACCCTAGGGCTAAGGGTGGAGGCCCAGGAGGAGGAGATAGGCGTAGACGTTGCCCAACACGGGGAGCGGGCCTACACCATGGAGGAGGTGGCAGCGGTGCCCAGCCCCTTGGCCATGCAGGCGCCCTCCTCCCCGCCTTCTCCCATCCCCCGGATGCAGCCAGGGGAGGTGGAGGCGAGCGGCACTGGCCCATAATATGAGTTGAATCCTATTACCAGGAGGCAGCCGTGATAAAGGTAGAGGCGATAATCCGCCCCGAAAAGCTCAACGATGTCAAGAACGCCCTGGCCCAGGCCGGCTTCTTGGGCCTCAATGTGACCCACGTCACCGGTCGCGGCGTCCAGAAGGGGATCGTCCATATCGGCCGCGGCGGCGAGACGTATGAGGTAGACATGCTGCCAAAGGTGAAGCTGGAGGTGGTGGTGCGGGACGATGACGTGGAACAGGTGGTGGGCATCATCCTTAAGTCCAGCCGCACCGGCCATATAGGCGACGGCAAGATCTTCCTCATCCCCGTGGCCGATGCCATCCGCGTCCGCACTGGGGAGCGAGGGGAGATGGCCTTGTAAGGGCTGTAACATAAACGTAACAGCTAGCCAGGATGGCTTATTATCGCCCTAGCCTATAATGCTGATATCGAGGAGGGAGCCATGGTGATAAACCCAGATGAGCTGAAAAAGCTGCAGCAAGCTATAGACCAGGCACAAAAGCTTGTTCGCCAATACGATATACAGATTGTAGATCTGCGCTTCAATGACCTTCCTGGGTTGTGGCAGCACTTCTCTATGCCTGTCTCCGAGTTGACGGAGATGGACGACATCGTCACCAGCATCTGGGTGGACGGTGTAGGGTTTGATGGGTCTTCCATCCGTGGGTTCCAGAAGATCCAGGAGTCGGACATGATCCTTTTGCCCGACCCTGCTACTGCTCGCCTCGATCCCCTTTGTGAGCATCCCACCTTGGCCATCATCTGCGACGTCTATGACCCTTTGACCAAGGCCCCCTACTCCCGTGACCCCCGCTATATCGCCAAGAAGGCCGAGGAGTTCTTGCGCAAGTCGGGCATCGCCGATATCTCCTTCTGGGGGCCTGAGTGTGAGTTCTTTATCTTTGACGACGTGCGTTTTGACCAGGGGGAGCACTTTGGCTTCTACTACGTAGACTCCATAGAGGGGGAGTGGAACTCGGGCAGGGAGGAGCGGCCCAACCTAGGCTATAAGCCTCGTTTCAAGGAGGGGTACTTCCCTGTTCCCCCTCACGACTCCCTTCAGGATCTGCGCAGTGAGATCATCATCACCATGAACCGCATCGGCATACCTGTGGAGGTGCACCATCATGAAGTGGCCACGGGGGGCCAGTGCGAGATCGACATGAAGTTCGATTCCCTGGTCAACATGGCCGATAAGGTTATGTGGTACAAGTACCTGGTGAAGAACATCGCCCGCAAGCACAACAAGGTGGCCACCTTTATGCCCAAGCCCCTCTTTGGCGACAACGGCTCAGGCATGCACACCCACCAGAGCCTCTGGAAGAACGGGGAGAACCTGTTCTATGACCCTGAAGGCTACGCCCTAATATCTAAGCTGTGCCGCTATTACATAGGTGGCCTCCTCAAGCACTCGCGGGCCCTTATGGCCTTCTGCGCCCCCACTACCAACTCTTACAAGCGTCTTACCCCCGGCTATGAAGCGCCCGTCAACTTGGTCTACTCGGCCCGTAACCGGTCGGCGGCGGTACGCATACCCGTCTACTCCCCCAACCCCAAGAGCAAGCGCATCGAGTTCCGTCCTCCCGATGGCTCCTGCAACCCCTACCTGGCCTTTGCTGCCATGCTCATGGCTGGCATTGATGGCATTGAGAACGAGATCGACCCAGGCCCACCCCTGGACAAGAACACCTACGAGCTATCGCCCGAGGAGGAGGCCAAGATCCCCAAGGTGCCTGCCTCCTTGGAGGAGGCCCTTCGGGCCCTGGAGGAGGATCATGAGTTCCTCCTTAAGGGTGGAGTCTTCACCAGTGACGTCCTAGAGGTGTGGGTGGAGTACAAGTGGCAGGAGGTAGACCAGATCCGCCTGCGTCCTCATCCTTGGGAGTTCCACCTGTATTTCGACGTGTGAGCCTAGGGGCCAAGGCCATAGCCTAGCCACCGGTATAATCGTCTTTGGGGGCTTTAGGGGATGGATGTGAGGGAGGCCAAGGAGCGCGTGCTGGAGATGGCCCGCCAGCACGACGTGAAGTTTGTCCGCCTCTGGTTCACAGATATCTTGGGTCAGCTCAAGAGCATCAATATTACGGTGGAGGAGCTGCCAGAGGCCCTAGAAGACGGGGTCAACTTTGATGGCTCCTCCATTGAGGGTTTCGCCAGGGCGGACGAGTCGGACATGATCGCCATGCCCGACCCCACCACCTTTGCCGTCCTCCCCTGGCGGCCGCAAGAGAAGCGGGTGGCCCGCCTCTTCTGTGATATCTCCCTCCCCTCAGGGGAGCCCTTTGAGGGAGATCCCAGGTACGTGCTGAAGCGCAACCTCCGACGGGCGGCGGAGCTGGGGTATACCTTTTACGTGGGGCCCGAGCTGGAGTTCTTCTACTTTCAGTCGGCCGAGTCTCCCCAAGTTCTAGACCGAGGGGGATATTTCGATCTCACCCCTCTAGACGAGGCCACCGACCTGCGCAGGGACACGGTCCTCATATTGGAGGAGATGGACATCGCTGTGGAGCACAGTCACCATGAGGGTGCCCCTAGCCAGCACGAGATAGACTTGCACTATGCCGATGCTCTCACTATGGCTGATGCGGTGATGACCGCCCGCTTGGTCATCAAGGAGGTGGCCCTTAAGTACGGCGTCTACGCCACCTTCATGCCCAAACCTCTGGCCGATGTCAACGGATCGGGCATGCACGTTAACCAGTCCCTTTTCCGGGGGGAGCGGAACGCCTTTTATGACCCCAATGATCCCCAGCACCTCTCCTCCCTGGCGCGCTCCTACGTGGCGGGGCTTTTGCGCCATGCGCCAGAGATCTGTCTGGTAACTAACCAATGGGTAAATTCCTATAAGCGCCTGGTCCCAGGGACGGGCCCCTTAGGCTTTGAGGCCCCCGTTTACGTCTCTTGGTCCTTCCGCAACCGGGCCGACCTCATCCGCGTTCCCCAGGTGCGCCCTGGCAGGGAGGAGGCGATGCGCATCGAGTACCGGGCCCCCGATGCCGCCTGTAACCCCTACTTGGCCTTCGCTGCTATGCTGGCCGCTGGCCTCCAAGGCATTGAGGCCGAGTACCCATGCCCTCCCCCTGCCGAGGGTAACGTCTACCAGCTTACAGAAGAAGAGAGGAGGGCTATGGGCATCACCCGCCTTCCCGAGTCCTTGTGGGAGGCCATCCAAGTGGCCGAGAGCTCAGAGTTGTTACGTCGTTGCCTGGGCGACCATATCTTCTATAAGCTCATAGAGAACAAAAAGCTAGAGTGGGCTGAATATAGACGCCAAGTGACCGACTACGAGATTCGCCGCTATCTGCCCATCCTCTAAGCCCCCCTTTGCGCCCATCAGTGGTAGTATAATTGATAACAGACTTGCTCTCCTTGTTATCTCCGCGGGGATGGAGCTATGGACGCTCATGTGAGCAAATTAGAGGCCAAATGGCACAGGCCCACCACCGTCCTTATAGTGGACGACCATCCGGTGGTCAGGGAAGGGCTACGGGCCCTCATCACCAGGCGTGACATCCGTGTAGTTGGGGAGGCGTCCTCAGCCCAGGAAGCGTTGGAGGAGGCCAGGCGTTTGCGCCCCGATGTGGTCCTCATGGACATACGCCTGCCCGATATGGACGGGCTGCAGGCTACCCAGCTCATCAAGCAGGAGCTGCCCCGCACGGCGGTGATCATAGTTACTAATTACCAAGATCAGGACTACATTCGTAGGGCCGTAATGGTGGGGGCCTCCGGATATCTCCTTAAGGGGATGCCTAGGGAGGCCTACGTGGAGGCGATAAGGGCGGTGCGCACCGGCTCCACCATCTTCGATGCTGCTGCCCTGGGCGAGCTGTTGAAGGAGCCTCTGGGCCCCATGCCTGACTTACAGGCCCAAGAAGCGGTCGCCTCCCTTACTCCCCGGGAGCAGGAGGTGTTGCGCCTTTTGGCCCAGGGCCTCACCAACAAGGAGATAGCGGCCCGAATCCATTACAGCGTAGGTACCGTAAAGAACGTGGTGGCCCAGATCATCGACAAGCTAGGGGTATCTGACCGCACTCAGGCAGCAGTGATGGCCGTCCGCGCCGGCCTCCTTCAGCAACAATAAGCACCCCTTTTGCAGGCATCGCCTTTGGCCAGTTGGCCAAAGGCCCTTCTCCCAAAGGCCGAGAGGGCTGGACTAATTGCTTGTCGCCTTTAGCCCCCAGGTACTCGCGAGGTAGGGTGCACCCATCGCATCATCAGGGCTAGGAGGTGAAGGAATTGGTTGGGCACAAGGACTTCTGTCAGCTCTTTCAGGCCCTTTATCCGCGCCTATATTCCTATTTGTTGGCCCGTGTCGGCGACCCCGAGACGGCACAAGACCTTACTGCAGATGCGTTCGCCCGGGCGTGGCAGGCGTGGGGCCAGCTAGAGCACCCTGAGGCCTGCGCAACTTACATCTTCTCTATCGCCCGACACCTTGTGGCCAGCCATTATCGTCGCCTCCTTAGGGCAGAACGCGCCAATGGCCGCCTGTCCCGGCAGGGAGATATGCCTATGTTGGCAGAACCTGACGAGCTTTTCTTCCATCAGGAAGACAAGAGAGAGGTAATGGAGGCCCTGGAGATCCTCTCCTCTCAAGAGCAGGAGGTGCTACGCCTGCGCTTCGAGGCCGAACTGGGCAGCAAGGAGATTGGCCGTATCTTGGGGATAAAAGAGGCCTATGTGCGAGTAGTAATCCACCGGGCCCTCCGGAAGCTGCGCAAAACCCTGCTAGGCAGGGTAGCAGCCTAAGGCGAGAGGGCAGCGAAGGTGGCGGCCCCCTGATAGACAAGAGAGGCCGCCTCCTGGGCAGCATTGAACAAGGGCTGAGGCCCCAGCCCTACTACGAAGATGGCCACCACGAGCACCGCCACCAGCCCATACTCGGGCCAGGCCACGCCCAACCTCTCCCGCGTCTCTGGTTCCACCAGATACATCTGCCGCATCACCATCAGGTAGTAATAAAGGGAGACGAAGCTAGCGAAGACTGCCACTGCCGCAAGCCATAACAGGTCTGCCTCAGCGATGGCCTGGAAGAGGACGAACTTAGTAACGAAGCCAGCAAAAAGGGGCATGCCAGCCAACGAAAAGAGGGATATAGAGAGGGCAAGGGCCACAAAAGGCGCCCTCTCCGCCAGGCCACGGTACTCATAGATGTCTTCCTTGCCGGTCCAGTTGTAATAAACGGTGACGCAGGCGAAGGCGGCCAGGTTGCTTATAACATACCCTGCCAAGTGGAGAAGGACAGCACTGGCAGCATTGGCCGTCTCAGGGGAGAGGGCAGCTATGCCGGCCAGCAAATAGCCCACCTGACCGATGCTGGAATACGCCAAAAGCCTCTTGATGTTCCGCTGGTGCACAGCTACCAGGTTGCCCAGAAGCATGGTAACTGTAGCCAGGCTGGCAAGAAGGGGACTCCAATCGTCGTGGAGGGGCAAAAAGGCCTGCACCATCAACTTCAAAAACAGGGCAAAGCCTGCTGCCTTAGAGATGGCCGAGATAAAGGCCGTCACCGGCAGAGGTGCCCCCTCATAAGCATCGGGGGCCCACATGTGGAAGGGCACCGCTGACACCTTGAATCCCAACCCCACCACTATGAGGGAAAGGCCCAAAAGGGCTAGCCCCTTCGTCCCCCCCAAGTCACCGGCCAAGGCCTCAGCTATCCCCTGGTAGTGGGTCGTCTTAGTCACCGCATATATGAGCCCCAACCCATATAGGAATAGGGCCGATGAGAAGGCCCCCAAGAGCATATACTTGAGGCCCCCCTCGTTCGAGCGGAGGTCCATCTTAGCGTAGGAGGCCAACACGTACAGACTGAAGGAGAGGAGCTCCAAGGCGATGTAGGCCGAAAGGAGCTCCTGCGCAGCTGCCATATAGGTGGCCCCAATGACCGATACCACCAATATGGCGTAGTACTCCCCATGGTGGCGCAAGAAACGCTCTACGTAACCTGCCGATATAAGACATACTGACGCCGCTATCAGCCCGAAGGTGACCCTGAAGAAGGTAGTATAGTGGTCTACAGCCAGCAGATCGCCAAAGGCTGTCCTGTCGCCTAGCCAGATGAGGGAGGTAGCGGCGGAAGCTAGGGCACCGGCAGCGGCCACATATCCCAGCCAGTAGGCCCGCAGGCGCCCCCACAGGCCCAAAAGGGCCATCAGGGCTGCCCATCCTGCCAGCAGATATTCAGGTGCCAGAAGGGACCAGTCCCACCTCATGACGAGATCCCCGGTAGTCGCTCTACAGATGCAGAGATGCGCTCAATAAAGGGGAAAGGCCACATGCCCACTAGGGCCAAGAAGAATATTAGCACCGCACCTCCAAACTGCTCCCCAAGGCGCATCTCTTGCAGGTGCTCCCACCTCTCGTTAAAGGGGCCGAAATAGGCTCGGGCCAGCATGCGCAAGATGTAGGTGGCCGTTATGGCCGCAGCTAAAATCCCAAGGGCTCCGGCCCACGGGTACCCACCCTTGAATACGCCGATGAAGATGAGCACCTCGGCCACAAACCCTGCTAGGCCAGGCAAGCCTAGGGAAGAAAGCCCGGCCACTGCCCAGAAGGCGGCATGACGGGGCATCTTTCGGGCCAGCCCCCCAAAGATGGTCATGTCCCGCACGTGGGCCTGGTCGTATATAGCCCCCACCATGGCGAACATGAGGGCCGTCATCACCCCGTGGGCGAACATCTGCAACACGGCACCGTTTATGCCCACCTGGTGCATGCTGGCTAGCCCCATCATCACGTATCCCATATGGCTAACGCTGGAGTAGCCTACCATGTATTTCAGGTCTGTCTGGGCAAGGGCCGAGACAGCGCCGTACAGGGCCCCTATCACCCCTAGAGTCATGAGCACTGGCGACCAGTACTGGGCCCCCTCAGGGAGTAAGTACATGCCCACCTTCAGGATCCCCAGGGCCCCAAGCTTCATCAGAACCCCGGCGTGGAGCATGCTCACCGCTGTGGGTGCCGCCACATGGCCATCGGGGGACCAGGTGTGGAAAGGCCAAAGGCCTCCCAGCACCCCGAACCCCAGCATGAAGAAGGGGAAGAACGCCTTCTGGAACGTCTCCCCATAAGTGACGGAGCCAAGGGCAGGAAGATCAAAGGTGCCCAGCCCCGATTCGATGAACACTGCAAAGATGCCGATGAATATAAGGACGCTTCCCGCTACCAGGTAGAGCACCAGCTTAAGGGCCCCATACTCTTTGGTGCGTACAAAAGTGCCAAAATCGGTGCTGGAACCCCATATGCCTATGAGGAAGTACATGGGGAGCACCGCCACCTCATACCAGAAGAAGAACCAGAACAGGTCCAGGGAGCTGAAGACACCGAAGACTCCCGAGACCAGCAAGAAAAGGAGCACAAAATAGTCCCGTGCCCGATATTCAATGTTCCAAGAGATAAAGACGCCGGTAAATATGACAATCCCTGTCAGGAGGATGAGGGGGGCGGTGATCCCATCAACTGCTAGGTGCAGGCTTATGCCCTTCTCCCCTAAGAATGCCACGTTTCGCAACCAGTCCAGGGAGAGTTCGAACCGGTAGCCCCCATCATCGAAGTGGTAGGCCACAAAGACCAATAGCGCCAGGGCGAACTGGGCGGCCGCCGAGGCTAGAGCTATGGCCCGCACCATATCCAGGTGGCGAACCTGCCACCTTCGCCAGCGCAGATCCCACCAAGATGGCAGGGCCATGAGGATGAGGCATGTACCCAAGGGCACCGCTAGGAGAGAGAACAGAACCCACTCCATGGCTACATCCGGCTCACCAGAACTACTGCCCCTATTACTGCTGCCCCGGTAGCGATAGCCAGGGCATAATTGGGTAGCTTACCTGTCTGCAGTTGGCGCATGAGCCATCCCCCCAAGGCTGTCAGCCCAGCCGAGCCGTCCACCCCCGTATCGTTCACCACTACCCTGTCGAACCAGGCCACCACGGCTCCCCCGGCTAGGACGATACGGTTGACTATCCACTGGTACAGGTCGTCCATGTAGTATTTGTTCCAGAGGAGAAGGTAGAGGGGCTGGAGGCGCTTGCCCAACTGGACGGCTAGCTCTCCCTTTCCTCCCCATATGGCCCAGGCGGCCCCCAGGGAGGCCACCACCAGAAGGGTGGAGCCTATCGCCTCTCCCCAGGGCATGTGGAAGGTATGGGGTTCTTCCAAATAGACGAACTGGCCTATCCCACCGCCAAGCCCCAGCGCCTCTCCTACTTGGTCAAAGGCCAGGAAGCCGGTCACTACTGCACCCAAGGTTAGCAGCAAGACCGGCCCCACCATTATGGGAGGCCCTTCATGGGCGTGCTCCCACACGTGGCGGTCGCGCGGCTGTCCCGTGAAGACGAGGGTGTAAAGGCGCCCCATGTACAGGGCGGCTAGGGCTACGCTTACCCACAGGACGGCCACCGCTACCTGATTATGGTACTCCCGGGCGGCAACCAAGATCTCGTCCTTGGCCCAAAAGCCGGCAAAGGGGAAAAGGCCGGCCATAGCCAGCGCCCCAACGCCAAAGGCCACCGCCGTAAGGGGCATCTTCCTAGCAAGGCCCCCCAGATCGTCCACCGTCTGGCGGTCGGTGGCGTGGAGGACGTTGCCAGCGGCCAAGAAGAGGAGGGCCTTAAAGAACCCGTGGACGAACAGATAGAACATGGCTGCCGTCACCGAGCCTGCGCCCAGGGCCACCATCATGAGCCCAAGGCTATTGATAGTGGAGTATGCTATAACCCGTTTGACGTCCCTCACCACCAACGCGATGGTGGCCGAAAGCACCACCGTGGTAAGACCTAGGGACGTAACCACATCTAAGGCCACAGGATCGGCTTCTTGGAAGAGGGGCATGGTGCGGGCCACCATATAGACGCCTGCTACTACCATGGTGGCGGCGTGGATGAGGGCTGAGACGGGTGTGGGCCCTTCCATGGCGTCAGGTAGCCATACGTGCAAGGGGAACTGGGCCGACTTTCCCACAGCCCCAGCGAAGAGAAGAAGGACAGCCAAGGTGAGGTAGGGGGTCGAGTAGCCTCCTTCTTGAGCGAAGCGGAAGATCTCCTGCAGGTTGAACGTCCCTGCCTCCCGCCAGAGCAAGACAATGCCAATAAGGAATCCCACATCGCCGATACGCGTGGTGATGAAGGCCTTCTTGGCCGCCTCCGCCGCTGGCCGCCTCTCGTGCCAGAAGCCTATTAGCAGGTAAGAGCAGAACCCTACTGCCTCCCAAGCTCCATAGAGGAGGAGGAGGTTATCGGCAAGCACTAGGGTCATCATGGAAGCTGCAAAGAGGCTCATGGCGGCAAAGAACCAACCGTAGCGTGGGTCGCCCTTCATGTAACCCATGGAGTACACAAAAATGAGGGTGCCCACGTAAGTGACTACGGCTAGCATTACGGCTGCAAGCCTATCGAAATAGAAGCCCAGGCGTACGTGGAAGGTGTCAAACTTTAACCAGTCAGTGCCCGAAAATACCCCCTGGAACTCTCCGTGGGCCAGGGCATCTGTCAGGTCGGCCAGCACGAAGGAGAAGAGGACTGCCGAGGCCGCCATCGCCCCCACGGCAAGCAGGTCGCCCCGTCGGGGCAGGTAGCGGCCCGCCAGCATGAGCAGCACAAAGGCCCCGAAGGGCAGAGCAGGCAGCACCCAGGCGTGTTCCATCCCTACCATCTCAAGCTGTCCACCTCGTCCACATTGGCTGTGGTTCGGTTACGGAAGAGTCTGAGGGCTATGGCCAGGGCCAGCCCCACCTCGGCGGCGGCCACGGCGATGACGAAGAGGGCGAAGATGAGCCCTACGAACTCATCGGGAGCTAGGTAGACGGCGAAAGCCACCAGATTTATGTTTACCGCCTGCAACATCAGCTCCACAGACAGGATGATGAGGACGGCGTTGCGTCGCGATAGGACCCCGTAGACGCCCAGAGAGAAGAGGAGGGCGCCCAGGAGCAGGAAATGCTGGACGGGGATCATTCTTCCTCCTCCGGTCGGGCCAGAACTATGGCCCCCACCAGGGCTACTAAAAGAACCAGGGAGGCCACCTCAAAGGGGACAGACCAACGGCTGAAGAGGACCTCCCCTAGCCTTCGCACAGGCACCAGGTGGGTCTCCTCGGTAGCGCCGAGGGCAGCCCAATCGGTCATCAAGATGGTGGCGGCAAGGAGCCCAAATATGGAGCCAGCCACCGCCACTGCCAATGGCGCCTGAGGTCCGATGGTTGCCCGTGGGACGTCCCTCACTCGTGTCAGCATGATGACGAAGAGGACAAGGATGGTGACGGCTGCCCCATAAATGAGGATTTGGACTATGGCCAGGAATTCGGCCGAGAGCAAAAGGA
>JAUQPQ010000023.1 GCA_030550295.1 Chloroflexota bacterium | reverse complement strand
GAAGAGGTAAGGGGGGAGACTCGGGTGGTATTGCGCCTCCACCCTGCCCTGGCTCCCATTAAGGTGGCTGTCTTGCCCCTCTCCCGCCACGAAGACCTTGTACCTGTGGCTCATAGGGTGTGGGATATGCTGCGTCCCCACTTTATGACCCAATACGATGACTCCCAGAGCATTGGCCGTCGCTATCGGAGGCAAGACGAGATCGGCACCCCCTTCTGCGTCACCGTCGACTTCGACACCCTGCAAGACCAAGCTGTGACGATTCGCGACCGCGACTCCATGGCCCAGGTGCGGGTACCTATATCTAATCTGGTGGCAGTACTGAAGGAGAGGATCCAGGAAGGGTGCTAAATGGCCAAGACCCTCTACTCGTGGCGCCGGGCCGATGGCCGCCTCCTAGAGTCGGTCTTGGGGGACATAACTGAGGAGGAGACCGACGTAATCGTTAACGCTGCCAACGAGAGGTTGGCCCACGGTGGTGGGGTGGCTGGGGCTATCGTCCGCCGTGGCGGGCCCCAGATTCAAGAGGAAAGCGACCGTTGGGTGGAAAGGTATGGACCTGTCCCAACAGGAGGAGCAGCCATCACCGGCGCCGGCCGCCTGAAGGCCCTTTACGTAGTCCATGCTGTCGGCCCCCGCTGGGGGATGGGGAAGGAAGAGCAGCTCCTTGCGTCGGCTGTCCAAAGTGCTTTGGCCCGCGCCGATGAGGTAGGTGCTACCTCTGTGGCTATGCCGGCTATATCTACCGGCATCTTCGGCTTTCCCAAGCACCTGGGCGCCAAGGTGATAGTAGAAGCTGCCCTCCGCTACTTAGAGGCCCATCCTAATTCGAGCCTCCGCCTGATCCGCTTCTGTAACGTCGATGCCGAAACGGCAGAGCTGATGGCCCAGGCCCTAAGGGCAGTCGCAGGGGACTAGGCTTGCGGCTTGAGCTCGTTTATGCGGGCCCGCACCCTCTCCGGATCCTTGTACCAAAGGGCGTCCAGCTCTATGTACTCCTTCCACTGGTCAGGAACGTCGTCCTCGGCGAAGATGGCCGTCACAGGGCATACAGGCTCACAGGCCCCACAGTCGATGCACTCGTCAGGGTCAATGTATAACTTCCGATCCTTCCCCTCCTCATAGTGGATGCAATCTACAGGGCATACCTCCACGCACGACTTGTCCATTACATCTATGCACGGCTCACATATAACATAAGCCATCCTTGACCCTCCACTTTAAAAAATTTTGCCTGATTAATGCTCCTCAATCCTCCTCTCTTTAGATGTTAGCGTGGAGAAGGGATACGGTCAAGGAGGAGGAATCTGGAGAGGGAAGTGATGGTGAGGGTGGCGATGATGCCCTGGGATGCTAGGCACCAAGGGCATAGGGCGTGAATGATAGCTGCTTCCAGGTAGGTAAGGTAGCAGGAGTACAGGAGGCCCCCGAGGCTACAGGCGAAAAGGAAGGCTGTCCCAACGGAGCCCCGGGCCCAGCTTAAGGTGGCCAAGAAGGCATATCCTGCTACCCCTAAGGCGGCTACTGGGACGGGGCCTATATGGGCGTAGGTGCTAGTGGCCACAGTATGGCACCCCCCTACCTCTGAGCAAAGGGGGGACGAGGGGTTATAGTAGAGCCACAACAGGACCGACGAGACAGCTATCCCAGCCGAGGCCAGAAGGAAGTTAATGGGGATAAGGGCGTCAGCGAGCTGATGGAGCCTCGGCCAGGGCCTGCTGAATGGCCTGGACAAATACCTCATATGGTTGGGCACCTCGGATGAGTTGGCGTCCTATTAGGAAGGAGGGTGTACCGGTAATCCCCAAGCTACGGCCCTCCTGGGTCTGGGAGAGGACCTTCTCCCGATATCTGCCTGATGTGAGGCATGTGCTGAAGGCACCGGTATCCAGTCCCAGCTCGCGGGCGAAGGCGATGAGGTTATCCTTGGAGAAGGCACCGCTATTTTCTCGGCCCTGGCGCTGGAAAAGGAGGTCGTGGTAAGGCCAGAACTGACCTTGCTCGTTGGCACACTCTGCAGCTTCAGCAGCAGCCAGCGATTCTGGGCCCAAAAAGGCGAAGTGGCGGTACTCTAACTTCACCTGCCCTGTCTGGACGAAGTTGGCTATGATGAGGCGCTCTGTCTCCAGGAAAAAGCGGCGGCAGAAGGGACACTGGAAGTCGGAATATTCAATGATGGTCACCGGCGCATCAGAAAATCCCAGAACGTTTCCCTGTCTTGGGATCTGGGTACGGGGTGTAGGGGAGGGCTCCGTCCCATCTGAACTGGTCATCTGGGTCACCGCAATCAGGACGCCTGCTATTATGCCTGCTGTCGCTACTGCCACCCCTGCTAGCGTCCATGCAGGGAGCTTTATATTGGCCATGCCTCCCCTCTCTTCTCTCCACCAATTGTGGGGCGGGGGCGATGTTGGTGCAACTAGGCCTGGGGCAAGCTAAGCCAGTTCCGCACCAGGGCAGCGTGTAGGCGGTAATGTCCGTAGGTGTCCCACCGGAGGCGACGTCGCAGGCGCCGCTCAGTAGCTTCAGGCAAGCAGGGGAGGGACGCCACACAGCGCACTAGGGCCTTGTGGGTTGCCAGAGCCCGTTCCCACGCCTCGGCCAAGGACAGGTTTTGCCACTGTGCCTGTTGGCGGGCGTTAAAGGCGTCTATGTTCCCATAGCGAGGAAGAGGTCTACCTGCCAAGATGAGGGGAACGGCTGCCATAAACTCCTCTTCCCACGTGGCGATGTGCAACAGAAGGTCCCGGCCTGACCAGTGGCCTGAAGCGCCTGGGCGCAGCATCTGTTCTTCCGGGGACCCTCTAAGCAGGGAAAAGAGAATATGCCACTCCCTCTCCACTAAGGCCACGAGGTTCTGGCGTGTCGCCTTCAAGACCTTGCTGTCACTCCGTGTTTGGCTAAGGCGCGGCGCAGGTATTGGCCTGTAAGGCTCTTCTCTGCCTGGGCTACTTCCTCGGGTGTGCCCTCTGCCACCACGTAGCCTCCGCGCTGTCCTCCACCTGGGCCCAGATCAATAACGTAGTCGGCCTGTTTGATGACGTCCAGGTGGTGCTCTATGACCACCACCGTGTTTCCAGCATCTACCAGGCGGTGGAGGACGGCGATAAGTCTAGAGACGTCCTCAAAGGAGAGGCCGGTGGTGGGTTCGTCTAGGATGTACAAAGTGCGCCCTGTGCTACGTCGGGAAAGCTCAGCGGCCAGCTTCACCCTTTGCGCCTCTCCACCTGAAAGGGTCGTAGCTGGCTGGCCCAGCTTGATGTAGCCTAGCCCGACGTCGTGGAGGGTCTGGAGCTTCTGCCTGACCTGGGGGAAGGCGTCGAAGAACTCTAGGGCCTCCTCCACCGTCATGTCCAGAACTTGGGCGATGTTTTTGCCGCGGAAGGTGATCTCCAACGTCTCCCTGTTGTAGCGCTGGCCGTGGCAGACTTCACACGGCACTTCTACATCGGGCAAGAACTGCATCTCGATCTGGATATAGCCTTCTCCCTGGCAGGCCTCACACCTTCCTCCCTTGACGTTGAAGGAGAAGCGGCCTGGCTTGTAACCACGCAGGCGTGCCTCAGCTACCGAGGCGAATATCTCCCTTATAGGGGTGAACACGCCCGTATATGTGGCAGGGTTCGATCGCGGGGTGCGGCCAATGGGTGATTGGTCAATGTTGATGACCTTGTCGATATGCTCCAGCCCTAGGATGGCATCGTGCTGGCCGGGGCGGTCTTTGGCGCCGTAGAGAGCTTGGGCTGCCTTCTTGTACAGGATCTCGTAGACGAGGGTAGACTTGCCCGAGCCAGATACGCCCGTGACACACACCCACTTTCCCAAAGGTATCCTCACGGTGATGTTCTTAAGGTTGAACTCCCTTGCCCCTACAATGACGATCTCTTTGCCGTTGCCGGGTCGCCTCTTGGAAGGCAAGGGGATCTGTCGTCGGCCTGAAAGGTAGGCGCCGGTTATGGATTGGGAGTGGGAGGCGATCTCCTCCAAGGTGCCCGTAGCGACTACGTATCCTCCTTCCCTGCCCGCTCCAGGCCCCAGGTCGACGATGTAATCGGCGGCACGGATCATCGCCTCGTCGTGCTCCACTACGATGACGGTGTTGCCCAGATCGCGTAGCCGTTTGAGGGTGGCGATGAGGCGATCTTCATCGGCGGGGTGAAGGCCGATAGATGGCTCATCGCACACATACAGAACCCCCATAAGGCCGGAGCCGATCTGGGTTGCTAGGCGGATGCGCTGGGCCTCACCCCCGGCCAGAGTACCCGTGCGCCTCTCCAGAGTGAGGTAATCTAGCCCCACGTCTACCAGGAAGTGGAGGCGTCCTGCTATCTCCTTAAGGATTTGGCGGGCGATGGCCTGCTCCCTATCTGTAAGAGGGCTCTCTGGCCCCTGCAGCTGCTCCACCCATTGGAGGGCCTGCCTAATGTCCATCTGCGTCACCTGGTAGATGTTCAGGCCGTTCACAGTTACCGCCAGCGATTCAGGCCGGAGGCGTGCCCCCCTACAGGCAGGGCAGGGGCTCTCCCTCATGTAGCGCTCTATCTCCTGGCGGACGTAGTCCGATTCCGTTTCGCGGTAGCGACGCTCGAGATTAGGTATAACTCCTTCGTAAGTGGTCTCGTAGACAGAGGAACGGCCATATTGGTTAGTGAAGCGAAGGGGCACGGGCTCTGGCGCCCCATAGAGGATAATGCGCAGATGCTGGGAAGAAAGCTCTTTTACAGGCACATGGGTAGAGAAGCCATACTTCTCGGCCACGGCCTCTAGGAGGCGATAGTACCATTGGGAGGTAGAGGCGGCCCTGGCCCAAGGCTGGATGGCTCCCTCCGCCAAGGATAGCTCCTTGTTGGGGATGATAAGGTCAGGGTCTAGCTCCAACTTCACGCCCAGGCCAGAGCACTCTCGGCAGGCCCCGTAAGGGGAGTTGAAGCTAAAGTTCCGGGGCTCTACCTCGCCGATGGAGATGCCGCAGTGGACGCAGGCGAAGTGTTCGGAGAAAAGCCTCTCCTCCTCCCCCTCCACCCACACCACTACCGTACCCCCACCCAGCTTGAGGGCTGTCTCTAGCGAATCGGCTAGCCGAGAGGGGAGGGCCCTGGGATCATCTTCGGAAGGCGGTTCTATCACCAGCCGGTCCACCACCACCTCTATGGTGTGGTTCTTGTAACGGTCAAGGCTTATCTCTTCATCTAGGGAGCGGATCTGGCCGTCAATGCGGGCCCGCACATAGCCGGCCCGGCGTAGGTCTTCCAGGACCTGGTGGTGCTCGCCCTTGCGGCCCTTCACTACCGGGGCCATCACCATGATGCGCTTCCCTTGGGGCAACGCCAGAAGGCTGTCCACCATCTGGTGGACGGTCTGGCGTTGGATGGGCCGCCCACACTGATAGCAGTGGGGTCGGCCTACCCGGGCGAAGAGGAGGCGCAGATAGTCGTATATCTCCGTTTGGGTAGCCACCGTGGAGCGGGGATTATGGGAAGCCCCCTTCTGGTCGATAGATATAGCTGGCGACAGGCCCTCGATGTGGTCTACATCTGGCTTCTCCATGCGGCCCAAGAACTGGCGGGCATAGGCGGAGAGGGACTCAATGTAGCGGCGTTGCCCCTCGGCGTATATGGTGTCAAAGGCCAGGGAAGACTTGCCCGAACCTGATACGCCAGTGATGACTACCAGCTTATCACGGGGTATTACAACGTCTATGTTCTTTAGGTTATGCTCCCTTGCTCCCCGGACGACGATAGCTTCTAGGGGCATGAACGTGTCACCTCCACTGGGCCTATCCTTTTATTTTAACTTAAGCGTTACTCTACATAAATTGCCTTTATGGCTCGTAGGGAATGATGTGGATATGGTGGGGATATATGGAAATTTCGATCTCTTTGCGGTGTGGGAGCCCCAGGCGGAAGTAGGCGTGGCTGTGGAGCTGGACTAGCACCTCTCCCCCTCCCTCTAAGGCCACGATGAGGGTATAGGAGTCTATGTCCATCGCCTCGCTGATGATGTAGCCTTTGAGGAGATTGGGTCGGCTGTAGAATTCGTCTTCAGGGCGGCGGATCATGACGTGGACAGGTCTGACACATGCATCGACCTTCTGTCCCGGCTTCAGGTGTGTGTCCTTGGGCGCATTGGCCTGGAGTCGATGGCTGTGCCAGCGTAAGTAGACGAAGTCGGCAGCGACCTCCTCCACCAAGGCGGGCCATATATTACCCATGGCGACCATCTGGGCTACCCGTCTATTTCGGGGCTGATAGAACACCTCTTCGCGGCTTCCTTCCTGCAACACCTCTCCCTGCTCCATCACTATCACCCGTTGGGAGAGGCCGAAGGCATCGCTAAAGTCGTGGGTTACCATGATGACGGGGATGTCCCATTGGCGCTGGAGGCGGTAGATCTCCTGCCCCAGCTCTTGACGCAGGGCTCGGTCTAGGGCGCTGAAGGGCTCGTCTAGCAGGAGGATACGGGGCTTGGCGGCTAGGGCGCGGGCCAGCGCTACCCTCTGTTGTTGCCCTCCCGAGAGCTGGTGGGGCTTGCGCTTTTCCAGACCACGCAGCCCTGTCATCTCCATTAAGGCTGCTGCCTGCTTTCTACGCTCTGCCCTGGGCAGGTGGTGGAGGGGATACATGATGTTCTCTTCCACCGTCAAATGGGGGAAGAGGGCATATCCTTGGGGCACATAGCCTACCTGACGCCTTTGTGGGGGTATGTTGATCCCCTTCTGGCTATCGAAGAGGACATGCGAGCCAAGGACAATGCGTCCAGCATGGGGCCGTACCAGGCCCGCTATGGCCCGCAGGGTAAGGCTCTTCCCTGCCCCAGAAGGGCCGAACAGCGTAGCTAACTCGTTTCCCACCTGTAAGTGGGCCTTTAGCTGGAAGCTGCCAAGGTGCAAGAAGATTTGGGCCTCTAGGCCAAGGGTCATTTCAGCGTCTCGTGAAGCTGGTAAGGGATATGAAAAGGGCGATGCTTGCCAGGGATATCCCCAGAAGGGCTAGGGCAGTAGCGTTAGCCTTGGCTGACTCACCCGCCTGGACCAGTTCGTACACCGCTATGGACATGGTACGGGTCTTACCAGGTATGGCCCCTGCCACCATTAGGGTTGCCCCAAATTCCCCCATCGCCCGGGCGAAGGCGAGAACGATGCCGGCGGCGATACTGCGCATGGCCAATGGGAGGGTAACAGTGCGAAAGATGGACAAGGGGAAACGGCCTAGTGTAGCGGCAACCCTTTCCAGTTCCATATCCACCTGCGCAAAGCCCGCTTGAGCAGTGATTATGACGAGGGGACAGGCTACCACTGCAGCTGCTATCGCTGCCCCCTGCCATGTGAACACTATCTCCCAACCTAGCCGCTCTAACATCTGACCGATAGGCCCGTTGTGGCCTAGGATCCGGAGCAGATAATACCCCACTACCGTGGGGGGCAACGCCAGAGGGACGACTGCTAGGGAAGTGGCAAGGGCCTTGCCAGGGAAATTGATCCTGGCTAAGGCCCAGGCTAATGGAATGCCTATGATGATACTGACCAAGGTAGCAGTTGCTGCCACCTGAAAGCTCACGCGTACATCGGCTAGGTCAATACCGCCCAACCCCTTGCCTCCTACGATGGTAGGATGAAACCGTACCGAGCTAGAATTTCCCTTCCCCTTGGCCCAGTGACAAGGTCAAGGAACTGCCGCGCTAGCTGGGGAGAGGGGGCCCTAGAGAGGACCGCCCCTGCTTGGGGTAAAGGCTCGTACAGCTCCGGCTCCACCAAAACCCATTTGACCTTGGCAGAAACGATGGCTAAGGAGACGGATATAAGTGCGGCATCGACTTGTCCTTCCTCCACCCACTGAAAGACCTGGGCGACGTTATCAGCTATTACCAAGCGGGGCTGCACGGAGGTCCAGAGGCCGGCAGCGATAAGCAGCTCCTGGGCTACCTGACCATATGGGGCATGTTGGGGGTTGGCGATGGCTATCCGCCGGAACCGGCTATCTGCCAGATCTTGGACGGTGTGGGCCTCAAGAGGGCTTGATGCAGGGGTGGCCAAAGCAAGGAGACCCAAGGCGTATATCCGAATCGTCTCCGGGATGACGAGGCCCTCTTCCCGCAGCTGGTCTACATTAGAGCGGTGGGCGGAAAGAAGAACGTCGGCCCGTAACCCCCCTCTAATTTGGGCGTTAAGGGTCCCTGATGAGGCGAAGATGGTGTTCACCTGACACTGGCACTCCTCTTCAAAGGCCGCTACTAAATCCAGGGCGGCGAACCGCAAGTCAGCAGCGGCAGCTACTAGGAGGGTATGTTGCTGGTGGCCACATGTGCCGAGAATGACGGTGATCGCAGTGAGGGCGACTAATGTCCAACGAACGAGCATATGTCCCAAGCCTAGAATAGGCCGCTTCCAACACCCCACGCAAGCAAACAGCAAATGGTATAAAGGTAGGGCCTGAGCTGATATCATAGCATTGAGGGGTTTGCGTAAGAGGCCTTGATCTTTATTTATGCTGACCTGCTGCGGATAGATCCGTTGGCTTTCTTGGTCTTCTTTGGGGCAGTGGTGGTTGCCCTCTTGGTAGGGATCGCCTTCCATGAGTTCTCTCACGCTTACGTGGCCGATGCCCTGGGCGATCCCACCCCGCGCTTAGCGGGGAGGGTCTCTCTCAACCCCTTGGCCCACCTGGACCCAGCTGGGACCCTGCTGCTCTTTTTGGTGGGTTTCGGCTGGGGGAAGCCCGTGCCTGTCAACGGGCACCAACTACGTAACGGGGAGCGGCCAGGTATGGCCATGGTGGCGGCGGCAGGTCCCCTCTCCAATTTCTTAGTGGCAGGGCTGGTAGGCCTACCCCTTAAGTTCGGCTGGGTACCGTGGCTGCCCGCCTTCGACGCCGAGGCAGTGCGCCGCTTTGTGCTAGGCTCATGGAGCCTCTCTGAGCACTTAGGCCTTTTCCTCAGCACTATCGCCCTGGTAAGCATCATCCTGGGTGTCTTCAACTTGATCCCTCTATTCCCTCTGGATGGCCACAGGGTAGTGCCCATATTTCTGACGGAGAAGGCAGCAAGGACATACGTTCACTTCCAGCTCCGCTATGGCATGCCTATCCTATTTCTGCTGTTGGTCCTTCCCTTCCTGACGGGGGGAAGGTTCGGGCCCCTGTTCGCCGTGATGCGTCCCGTCATTAACTTCTTGGCCCGCGTCTTCACCGGCATAGATGTGGATGTCTTCCCTTAAGCATTTCGTCTCTGGGGCGTGGGGCCGTCCCCATTTCGTCTCCTTCGCTGACGCAAGAACTGGGCTGAAGTTGGTCTTCTTCTTGTCTCTTTTGCAGAGAATGGGCATTTAGTGCTAATCTCGTGGGTGACATGGGCAAAAAGAAGCATAAGGTAGCCATCATCGGCTTAGGGCTTATAGGGGGCTCTTTAGGGCTTGCCCTGCGCGGTGCCAGATTAGGGGAGATAGAGGTAGTAGGCTACGACAAGGAGCCGGGGGTAAGGGCTAAGGCACGGCGATTGGGGGCAGTGGACAAGGAAGCGTCATCGGTAGAAGAGGCGGTGCAAGGGGCCGGTTTGGTAGTGGTGGCCACCCCCATCACCGCTATACCCGAAGTGTTGGAAGCGGCTGCCCCATATCTGAGGGAAGACGTTGTGGTCACCGACACGGCCAGCACTAAGGCCATGGTGATGGATTGGGCCAAGAGGCTGCTACCCCCTTCCGTCAACTTTGTGGGAGGACACCCCATGGCTGGCAAAGAGCTGCAGGGGATAGAACATGCCGAAGCGGGACTATTCCGCGAGCGCGCCTATTGCATATGTCCCGACCCCGACTGCGACCCCACAGCTGTTGGGGTGGTAATGTCCATGGCCCAAACGGTGGGAGCTCGCCCTGTCTTTCTCGATCCTGTGGAACATGATGTCTATGTGGCGGCGGTGAGCCACATCCCTTTACTGGCTTCTGTAGCTGTATTTCGCATGGCCTGGCAGAGCCAAGCATGGGCGGACATGGCCCCCTTGGCCTCCTCCGGCTTTAGGGATGTAACGCGCCTAGCCTCTGGTGATCCCCACATGAGTCATGACATCTGCCTTACCAATCGGCAGGCTATCCTTCATTGGCTGGAGCGGCTGCAGGGGGAGATCTCTCACCTCCGCCACCTGGTGGCCGATGGAGGGGAAGAGCTATTTAAGCTGTTCGCCATTATCCAGAGGGAGCGAGATAACTGGCTGAAGCAGGAGATTACTTGCCGCGGCGGTGTCGATCTCCAGTGGCCGAGTTTCAAGGATACTTTGGCCGATTTTCTCTTAGGGCGGGCGGTGCGAGAACGCATGCAAAGGCTTGGAGAGATGATGGGCCAGACACTCAAAGAGAGAAGCGCTCGCGAAGAGGTCTTGGCGCGCCTCTTCGTCCAGCGGCTAGAAGAGGATCTTCGCTTCCGCTTTGAACAGAAGGAAGGGGAGGGCGGTAAGTGAAATGGCCCAGGTAGTGCGTCCACCGCGTCGCCTCCAGGGAACCGTCTTACCCCCGGGGGACAAGTCCATATGCCATCGCGCCGCTATATTGGCTGCTATCGCCCAAGGGGCCTCGCAGGTAGAGAACTTTCAGAGAGGGCTAGACTCCCTGGCGACGCTGCGATGTCTACGCTTGCTAGGCGTGAAATGGTGGTGGCAAGGGGACTCTACCCTCCTTATCGAAGGCCGGGGGCTTAAAGGGCTACAAGAGCCTACCCAGGTCTTGGACTGTCGCAACTCAGGCACCACCATGCGCCTCCTTGCCGGCCTGTTAGCTGGCCAACCCTTCCTATCCGTTCTAACTGGTGACAAGTCCCTTAGGCGGAGGCCTATGGGCAGGGTAGTGGAGCCACTGCGGCGTATGGGTGCCCAGGTATGGGCCCGGGGCAACGGTACCCAGGCCCCCATCGCCATCTGGGGAGGCCAGCTACGGGGTATAGAGTATCGGCTGCCAGTGGCCTCGGCCCAGGTGAAATCGGCCCTCCTCTTAGCGGGACTCTACGCCCAGGGAGAGACCACCGTATGGGAACCTGCCCCCTCACGTGACCATACGGAGCGTCTCCTGGAGGAGATGGGGGCGGCCATCTGGCGTTTCGAGGGGGGAGTAAAGGTGGCACCCGTCCCTTCTCTTCGTCCCCTCCGCATGAGGGTGCCCGGAGACTTCTCCAGCGCGGCCTATTTTTTGGTGGCAGCCCTTATCCACCCCGATGCTCAGGTGAGGGTAGAAGGGGTGGGGATCAATCCCACCCGTACCGGCCTCCTAGACGTCTTCCGACAGATGGGGGCCCAGATTCAGGTGGACAACGTACGGGAATGGGCCCAAGAGCCCGTTGCTGACATCACGGCCACCACCTCATCTTTACAGGGGGTGGAGGTGGGCGGAAGTTTGATACCCCGACTAGTGGACGAGGTGCCTCTACTGGCAGTGGCGGCCTGCTTCGCCCATGGCAAGACGGTTATCCGGGACGCTCAAGAGTTGCGCATGAAGGAGAGCGACCGTCTACGGGCAATGGCCCGCGAACTGCGTCGTTTGGGGGCCCAAGTGGAGGAGCTGCCAGATGGACTCATCATTGAGGGGGGAAAGCCATTAAGGGGCGCTGTACTAGACACTCATGGCGACCATCGGTTGGCTATGGCCTTGGCCGTAGCAGGTCTGGCCTGCCAGGGTGATTCGGTAATTCGCAATCCCCGTGTAGCTGATGTATCATATCCTAATTTTTGGAGGGATTTGAACGGCCTCAGCTCCTAAGGGGTTTTTGGAGGCCAAAAAGGGGGGATAGTTATGGAGCTGGTGCACGTAGGTTTTGGCAACTACGTGGCCCTAGACCGGGTGGTGGCAGTGGTAGTTCCCACCTCTGCCCCCATCCAAAGGATGGTGCGGGAAGGGAAGAAGAAGGGCGTCGTGCGCGATATGACCCAGGGCCGCCGCACCAAGTCCGTCATCTTCATGGACGATGGCTCTATAGTGCTAACGGCCATTACCCCTGAGGCCATCTACGGACGGGCTACGAGGGCAGCTGCGCCGGCGGGAGAAGAGGGCAGCCAAGGGCGGAGACGGCGAGGTGGCCGTGGTTAGGCTAGTCCACATAGGCCTGCGTAACTACGTAGATGCGGGCCGCCTGCAAGACTGCCACTCCTTCTCCGACGTGGCCGTCCAGCGCATGGTAAGGGCGATGCGGCGTCAAGGGGGGATAGTGCTGGACCTTACCTTAGGCAGGCGTACGCGGTCGGTGCTTGTTCTGCGCAGTGGCCACGTCGTCCTCTCGCCCCTCACGGTCGATACCCTTCGTCAGCGCTTAAGGGCCGCCGGTAGCTGAGGTGGCTCCCCTGTTTTTGGTCATCACCGGCCCATCTGGGGTGGGCAAGGACACGTTAGTGAGGGCCTTGAGACGTCGGCTGGGCCCTCGAGCCCACGTGGCTGTTACGGCTACTACCCGTCCCCCGCGACGGGGGGAGAAGGATGGTGTCCACTATTACTTTCTGTCCCCCGACGCGTTCCAGGAGATGGTAGACCGAGGGGAGCTGCTGGAGAATGCCTACGTATACGGCCACCGTTATGGTGTGCCTAAGGCTCCACTAAGGGATGCCCTCGCTCAAGATAAGGACGTGATAGTGAGGACCGACGTCCAGGGCGCACGATTTATCAAAAAGCGCTACCCCCAGGTGGTTACCATCTTCCTCTTGCCGCCATCTTGGGAAGAGTTGGCCCGAAGGCTGAAAGGGAGAGGGAGCGAAGACCCCCACCAGCTGGCCTTGCGCCTGGAGACGGCTCGCCTGGAGGTGGCCAAGGCAAGAGAGTTCGACTACCAGGTGGTAAACGATAGGCTAGAGAGGGCCGTAGAGGAAGTGCTGGCCATCATGAATCGGGAGCGGAAGAAGGCAGGACGAGGGGCCGTTACACTATGAGGCTTGACAGGCCTACAAGGGGCTGATAGGCTAAAGGTCAAAAGCAATTAAATAGGGCAAAGGCTGCGAACGGGGCTAGTAAGTAGGAGGGCACGGCCCAGAGAGCCGGGGGAAGGTGGAAGCCCGGTGCCGTAGCGCCTGCTGAATGGGCCCGGGAGCCGCTACCCGAACGGGGGGCAACCTCCCAAGTAGGCGTGGTCGGATGGGCACCGTTATCTCGCCCATGGCGTCTTCAGAGGCGCCGTAACGAGGGCCCGCCTCATGGCGGGAACTAGGGTGGCACCGCGGCTGGCCCCCCGTCCCTAGGGATGGGGGGCCAAATTGGTTATAAGGAGGTGTTTTATGCGCACCAGGTTCGTCCTTGGCGAAGAGGAGATACCTACTCACTGGTACAACGTTTTGGCCGACATGGACCCGCCACCACCGCCCCTGGATCCCCGAACAGGGCAGCCGGTGGGTCCAGAAGCGCTAGCACCCCTTTTCCCCATGGCCCTCATCCAACAGGAGGTCTCCCTGGAACGCTTTATCCCCATCCCTGATGAAGTCAGGGAAGTCTACAAGCTGTGGCGTCCTACGCCGCTCCATCGGGCCTGGCGTTTGGAGAGGGCGCTGGACACCCCTGCCCGCATCTATTACAAGTACGAGGGAGTCTCACCTGCCGGTTCCCACAAGCCTAACACGGCTGTGGCCCAGGCCTACTATAACAAGATCGAAGGCGTAAAACGCCTCACCACCGAAACAGGAGCCGGACAATGGGGCTCAGCTCTGGCCATGGCCTGTTCCTTCTTCGGCCTCCAACTCAAGGTCTATATGGTGAAGGTGTCGTACTATCAGAAGCCGTACCGTCGGGTTCTCATGGAGACGTGGGGGGCGCAGGTGGTGCCCAGTCCCAGCCCTGATACGGCGGCAGGGCGCCGGGTTCTGGCTGAAGACCCCGATTCGCCAGGTTCCTTGGGCATCGCCATATCGGAGGCGGTGGAGGACGCCGCCACCAGAGACGACACCAAATACTCCTTGGGCTCCGTCCTAAATCACGTTTTGCTCCATCAGACGGTGGTGGGGCTAGAGGCCATGAAGCAGATGGAGATGTCTGGCGACTACCCCGATGTGGTCATAGGTTGCGTCGGTGGGGGTTCTAACTATGCTGGCCTCGCGCTGCCTTTTGTTCGTGATAGGCTTACCGGGAAGGTGAAGACGCGCTTCATCGCTGTAGAGCCAGAGGCGTGTCCATCTATCACCAGGGGCCAGTACGCCTATGACTTTGGCGATACGGCCGCCACTACTCCCCTTATCAAGATGCATACCTTAGGGCATCTTTTCATTCCGCCCTCCATTCATGCTGGAGGGCTCCGATACCACGGTATGGCCCCCATCATCTCCAAGCTTGTGGAGGACGGGGTTATGGAGGCCCGCGCATATCACCAGACCAAAGTCTTCGAGGCGGCAGTTACCTTCGCCAGGGCTGAAGGGATCGTTCCCGCACCTGAATCTGCCCACGCTGTTAGGGCAGCCATTGATGAGGCCCTGGCTGCCAAAGAGGCAGGAGAAAGGAGGGTGATCCTCTTCAACCTTTCAGGCCATGGTCTACTCGACCTGGCTGCTTACGACCAGTACCTTACAGGGAAGCTGGAAGACTACTCATACCCGGCCGAGAGAGTCCAGGAGGCGTTAGCCCATATCCCAAAGGTAGTAGGGTGATGTGGCTATGGTGATGCCAACGCTAGAGCTCAAGCCCCATTGGCGCCGAATGCTCACGGGGGATAGGCCCACAGGTCCCCTTCATCTGGGGCATTACGTGGGCTCCCTTAAGTTCCGGCTCGATCTCCAGGACAAGGTAGAATGCTTCATCCTAGTTGCCGACTTGCACGTCCTCACCACCCGTATCCAGGGCCTTGAGGAGGTGGGCCACAACATAAGGGAGGTAGTGTTGGACTATCTGGCGGTGGGACTAGATCCCCAAAAGTGCACCATATACCTACAGTCGCTTGTGCCGGAGGTGTTGGAGCTTACATGGCTCTTTATGGCCCTTGTGGGCGTGCCCAGGGCCCAACGCATCCCTACCCTCAAAGAACAGGTGCGCGACCTAAAGCTAGACTCTGCCTCCATGGCCCTGTTGGCCTACCCCATCCTCCAAGCAGCAGACATCCTCATGGTGAAGGCCGATGTGGTCCCTGTAGGGGAAGACCAAGAGTCCCACCTAGAGCTTACAAGGGAGATAGCGCGTCGCTTCAACCGGCTTTACCGGCCTGTGTTCCCCGAACCCGATTACCCCATAGGGCCTCGCCTGGTAGGTCTCGATGGTCAAGCCAAGGCCAGCAAATCCTTAGGGAACGTCATCTTTCTCTCGGACGATCCTGAAACGGTGCGGCGAAAGGTCATGAGTATGTACACCGATCCCCAACGCATCAGGGCCGACATCCCTGGCCGGGTGGAGGGCAACCCTGTCTTCATCTACCACAACTATTTCAACGACGACCGGGACGAGGTGGCCGATTTGCAGGACCGGTACCGCCAAGGCAGGGTGGGGGACGTAGAAGTAAAAGAGAAGCTGGCGCGGGCCATCAACCGGTTCCTCGATCCCATAAGGGAGCGCAGGGCCTACTTCGCTGCCCGCCCCCACTTAGTGGAAGAGATCTTAAAAGATGGATCACGAAGGGCCCGCCAAGAGGCCCAGAATACCCTCCAGGAGGCGAGGGAAGCGATGGGCCTCGCCTACTTCCGCGGCGCCCCCGTGGGGGCTGAGGGCTGATGCCCACCTACTGGCCCCCCCTATCTTATGTCCTGGCCCTGAGCCGCAAGGATGGGGGCAATCTTTGTCCTGTCCTTAGGGAGGTCCCGGCTGACCTGGAGACTCCCGTATCGGCCTATCTGAAAGTGGCCCGGGGACCTTATTCCTTCCTCCTCGAGTCGGTAGAAGGGGGGGAGAGGTGGGCACGCTACTCCTTCATTGGCACAGAGCCTTATAGGGTGATTCGTCAAGGCCCTTACACCCAGAGCTGGGATGGCAGCGACCCTTTGAACGAAGTGGAACGGGAGCTGTCCAGGTTCCGGTTGGTGCTCCCTGAGGAGGGAGGGGCGGAACTCATCCCCAGATTTACCGGCGGGGCGGTGGGCTATCTCGCCTGGGAGTGCGTCCGGTATTGGGAGCCACGGGTACCCATCTGCCAAGAAGACCCCCTTTCTGTTCCTGAAGCCATGTTCATGATGGTGGACACCATCGTGGTCTTCGACCATCTCCAGCACGTTATAAAGGTAGTCTCCCATTGCCGCCTCGATGGTGACGTGGAGGCGAGCTACCGTCAAGCGTGCTGGCGGATCGACGAGGTGGT
This sequence comes from Chloroflexota bacterium, assembly GCA_030550295.1. Lineage (GTDB taxonomy): Bacteria > Chloroflexota > Dehalococcoidia > SM23-28-2 > HRBIN24 > JAVVHA01. The sequence continues at coordinate 3,644 of JAUQPQ010000023.1, read as the reverse complement.
AGGGCGCCTGTCAAAGCCCTTGCCTGGGGCGCCCTATCCGATACGCCGGCCTGAGGGGAGGCCGGCCCAGGTATCGGCCAATATGGGTAAGGAGCAGTTCATGGCCATGGTGGAGAGGGCGCGCCAGTACATAATCGATGGCGACGTCATTCAAGTGGTGCTGGCCCAACGCCTGTTTCGCCCTCTAGGCGCTCATCCTTTTTCCGTCTACCGGGCCCTGCGGACGGTGAACCCCTCTCCCTACATGTACTACTTGCAGTTAGGGGACTTCGCTATCGTGGGGGCATCCCCAGAGATGTTGGTAAGGGTGGAAGGAGACGAAGTGACTACCCATCCCATCGCGGGCACGCGGCGACGAGGCTCTACCCCCCTGGAGGATAAGGCGTTGGAGGAGGACCTGCAACACGACGAAAAAGAACGGGCCGAGCACCTCATGCTGGTGGACCTGGCGCGCAATGACATCGGTCGGGTGGCCAGGCCGGGGACGGTACGGGTACCGTCCTTCATGGCCGTGGAGCGGTATTCCCACGTGATGCATCTGGTGTCGGTGGTAGAGGGGCGGCTTCGTAGTGGCCTCACCTCCTTCGATGCCCTGCGGGCCTGCTTTCCAGCGGGGACCGTCTCTGGGGCCCCAAAGGTACGGGCGATGGAGATCATCGCCGAACTGGAGCCTGAACGTCGGGGGCCCTATGCTGGGGCTGTGGGCTATTTCGATTATTCAGGCAACATGGATACGGCTATAACCATTCGGACGGTGGTGGTGCGCGAGCAGGTGGCACACGTATACGCTGGGGCGGGTATAGTTTACGATTCGGTGCCCGAGAGGGAGTACGCCGAGACGATGGCCAAGGCGGCTGCTCTCCTGGCAGCCATGGACCGGGCAGAGGAGATGGAGGCAGCCATGGTGACAGGCAGCCTGGGCTACTGAGGGAGGGTTGCTCTACTCCTATAGCCCATGTTAAGGTGAGAGTTGATGAGATTGGTTTTCCCCTTTGACCTGGCCCTCCCAGAGCCAGTGCGTAACATCCTCCGCCATCGTATCCGGTCGGGCCTTACCATATTTGGGATCGCCATTGGGATTTTCGCCTTGGTGGTGCTAGGGGCATTAGCGGAGAAGGTGAACACCCTACTTCAGGGGGGCGAAAGGTTCCTTTCAGACAGGGTGGCTGTGGTGGGGAAGGGAGGAGGCCACCCGTTCTTCGGCCCGGGGGCGCTAGTGAGGGCTAGCGTGGCGGAAGAGCTCCTCGGCCTTCCTGGCGTGGCCTGCGTGGAAAAGAATATTGCCATGCTGCTAGAGGAGGACGGAGGCCCCACCTTCGGCATGCCGCGCATCATAAGTGGCATTGATGTCCAGGAAAGGCTCCTTTGCGACCGCGTTGCCCCCAGCGCTACTGAGACTAGCTTCGCCAGTGGTGATTGGTGGCGCCCAGGAGAGAGGGGGGTCATCGTATTAGGTGTCGATGTGGCCAACTATCTCAATGCCCGCACAGGGCAAGAGGTGGAGATCGATGGCATAAAGTTTAGGGTTGTGGGTGTCCTTAACCGCACCCTTACTGGCCCTGACAACACGGCCTACATGCCGTTGGAGGATGCCCGTCTCATAATGGCTAAACGGAGGCCCTTCCTAGCAGATCTCCGGCTAGAGGAGTACGTGCGCAATATATGGGTGGTGTTGGCTAAGGGGGCTGATGGCGAGGCGTTGGCTCAAGAAATAGCGGCCCGCTTCCCCGATGTTGATACCTTGGGCCCATCAGCCTTGAGGGGGCCTTTGCAGACTAGTAACCGCATCTTCCAGTTCACCATATTGGGCGTAGCTATGGTGGCCCTTATCGTGGGAGGGCTTTCGGTGATCAACACCATGGTCATGGCAGTGGCGGAGAGGGTGAGAGAGATAGGCATTAAGAAGGCTGTAGGGGCAAGCAATGCCCATATCCTCCGCGAATACATATTGGAAGCGGCCTTCATCGGCCTCATGGGTGGGCTGATAGGTTTGGGTCTTGGGTTAGTAGGGGAAAGGGTGCTAAATCAGTTGGCCCAGGAGGCGGCTGGCTCTCCCCTCTTTCTGGTTACTATGCGTTTGGCCCTAGGGTCGGTGGCCTTCGCCACAGGCTTGGGGGCCATGGCAGGGATCTTGCCTGCTTGGCGGGCAGCTAACCTGCGCCCCGTAGAGGCGTTGCGGACCGAGTGAGGAAAGGCGATATGTCTCAACCCATATTGATAGTTAAGGGATTGCGCAAGATCTATCGCCTTGGCGGCGGCATTGTCAGGGCCCTAGATGGCGTGGATCTGGAGATCAGAAAGGGCGAGATGGTGGCCATCATGGGGCGCTCCGGCTCGGGGAAGACCACCCTCCTCAACGTTTTGGGCGGGCTCGATCTACCAGAGGAGGGCCAGGTCATTCTCGATGGTGTGGATATTACCCGTCTCAATGGGCGTCGTCTGACCCCGTTACGGCGCCAGAAGGTGGGTTTCGTCTTCCAAGAGTTCAACTTAATCCCTACTCTAACGGCGGTGGAGAACGTGGAGCTACCCCTGCGTTATGCGGGGGTGCCCAGGGGGCAGCGGCGGAAAAAGGCCTTGGAGGCCCTAGAATGGGTGGGTATGCTTTCCAGGGCCCACCATCGCCCTGCCCAGTTATCGGGAGGAGAGCAGCAGCGAGTGGCCATCGCCAGGGCCCTAGTGTCGAGGCCTGCTCTAGTGCTTGCTGATGAGCCTACTGGGGAGCTGGACAGCCAGACGGCCTCCCAGATTATGGGCTTGCTCCTCTCCCTCAACAGGGAGCTGGAGCAGACTTTTGTCATCGTCACCCATGACCCTGGATTAACCCGGTACTGCGACCGCATCTTGCGCATGGAGGATGGGCGCATAATTAGGGAAGAGATCCGGGAGAGGGACGTTTGATACTGGTAGTCGATAACTACGACAGCTTTACTTATAACCTGTGCCAGTACCTGTGGGAGCTAGGGGCCGAGCTGCAAGTAGTTCGTAACGATGCGGTAACGGTAGAAGAAGTGATGGCCATGGAGCCCAAGGCTATCGTCATTTCTCCAGGGCCGTGCACCCCCAAGGAGGCGGGCATTTCGGTGGCCTTGGTGAAGGCATTGGCAGGGCATGTCCCTATTTTGGGCGTGTGCTTAGGCCACCAATGCATAGGTGAGGCCTTCGGGGGGAGGACAGTGAAGGCCCCCGAAATCGTCCATGGCAAGACTTCGGCCATTTATCATGAGGGTAAGGGGATCTTAAGAGGACTGCCAAGCCCCTTCCATGCGGTGCGCTACCATTCCCTGGTAGTCGAAAGGGAGAGCTTCCCCCCGGAACTAGAGGTGACCGCCTGGACGGATAAGGGGCTGGTGATGGCCTTGCGCCATAGGGAATTGCCTGTGGAAGGAGTCCAGTTCCATCCAGAGTCTATCGCCACCTCCGTAGGCAAAGAGATCTTGCGTAACTTCCTGCAAGAGCTTTAGCTAGGGCGGTCAGGTAGGGGACATGGACTTGCGTGGAGCCATTCGCACTCTCGTAGAGGAAGGGCGTCCCCTTACAGAGGAAGAGGCGAAGGCGGTTATGAGGGAGGTTATGGAAGGTAATGCCACCCCAGCCCAGCTAGGGGCCCTTTTAGTAGCCATGCGTCTGCGTGGCGAGACGGT